>JAFUVO010000112.1 GCA_017477525.1 Oscillospiraceae bacterium
AGCAGACCATGGCCATGTACCGGGAGCTGAACAAGGAGCTGGAAGCCCTTTCCAGCCAGAGCCTCGCCGCGCTGCGCTCCAACCTGACCCGCGGCGTTGTGGAGGAGGTGCACGGTACGGACCTCTACGACGTGGACAGGGCCGGCGCGCCGATTTCCGAGCTCATGTCGGTGCGTCTGGCGAACATGCCCGTGGCCTCGGACCGGGAGACCTATCTGAAGGTTTTTGATCTGGAACGGCTGCAGGAGAAATACTACCTGGGCGAGGGGCCGAGCTCCCTGGTCATTTTCTCCCGCCGCCAGTCCGGGCGGCAGTGCTTTATCAAATACTCCGCCTCCATGCGCCGCGACCCGGTGACCGGGGACGTGATCGTGCTGGGCGTGGAAACGGAATACAACTCCCAGAAGGTGGCCGAGGTCCTCAACGACAAGGTGCTGGCCAGGCAGTACGACATGGTCTGCTATATCGTGGACGAAACCTATGGCGTTGTCATCGGGGACGCCGCCAATATCACCCGGGGCAGCATCTTTCCCAGAGCGCGCGACGGGATTTACATGGAGTATATCCGCGGCCAGGTCCTCCCCACCGTCCCGAAGGCCGAGCGCGGCCTCATGCTGGACGCCCTCTCCCTGGGTACCGTCGCGGCGAAGTTAGAGGAGGGCGAGAGCTACAGCGTGGACGTCAGCTGTACCATTGACGGCGAAACCTTCTATAAACGCTTCACCTACTATGCCGTGGACCGGGAGACAAAGTTTTATATCCTCCTGAAATCCGACATCACCGGCACGGTGCATGAGCAGCGGGAGCGGGAGCATACCCAGAGCATCCACAACAGCATGATGGAGCAGCTCAACGCCATCGCCGACGAGAGCCTGACGGTTGTCCGCTCCAACATGTCCACGGGCCTGATTGAGGATATCCAGGGTACGGACCTCTACCCCTCGGACTACGTGGGGAACACCATCCCCGCCTATGCCCAGAGCCGTCTGGACAACCTGCTCATCGAAGACGACAGGGAAACCTATATCGACATCTTCCAGATGGACAAGCTGCTGGAACGGACTGCCAGGGGCCTGGGGCCGGCGAGCCTGGTGACCTACTGCCGGCGGGCCTCCGGGCGGCGGTGCTTTGTCAAATTCTCCGGCTCCGCCAGCCGCAACCCCCTGACCGGCAGCGTCGACGCCTTCGGCATGGAGCAGGAATACGACTCCGAAATGGTCGGCGAGGTGCTCAACCGGAAGATTCTGGTCCGGCAATACGACATGGTCGCCTATATCATCAAGGGATTCTATGGCGTGACCATCGGCGACGCGGCCTATGTTGGAAAAAGCAGTATCTTCCCCCGGGAACGCGACGGCCTCTACATGGATTATATCCGCGGCCAGGTGATCCCGGCGGTGGTGGAAAACGAGCGCGGGATCGCCATGGACGCCCTCTCCCTCAAAACCGTCGCGCAAAACCTGGAATTTGAGGACAGCTATACCGTGGATATCGCCTGCGAAATCGGGGATGAGATATTTTACAAGCGCTTTACCTTCTATGTGGAGGCCCCGGAGCAGCAGTTTTACATCCTCCTGCAGTCCGACGTGACGGACGTGGTGCGGGAGCAGCGGGAGCGGGAGCGCACCTTTACCATCCACAACAGCATGATGGAGCAGTTCAACGCCATCGCCGACGAGAGCCTGACGGTCATCCGCTCCAACATGTCCACGGGCCTGATCGAGGACATCCGGGGCAACGACCTGTTCCCCTCCGATTACGTGGGAAACACCATTCCCGACTACGCCCGGAGCCGCATGGACAACCTGCTCATCCCCGGGGACGCGGAGCGCTATGTCAGGACCTTCGACATGGAAACCCTGCTGCGCCGCACCGCCGCGGGGCTGGGGCCTGCCACCCTGGTGTGCTATAGCCGGCGGGCCTCCGGGCGGAGGTGCTTTGTCAAATTCACCGGCTCCGCCAGCCGCAACCCCCTGACCGGCAGCGTCGACGCCTTCGGCATGGAGACAGATTTCAGCTCCGAGCTGGTGGACGAGGTTCTGAATAAAAAGATTCTGGCCCAGCAGTACGACATGGTGGCCTACCTGGTGGGCGGCTATTACGGCGTCGTCATTGGGGACGAGGAAGGCGCGAAGGGCGGCGTCTTCCCCCGCCAGAGGGACGGGCGCTACATGGAGTATCTGCGGGAACAGGTCGTCCCGGCAATATCCGGAACGGAACAGGAGAGGGAAGGGCTGCTGCGGGCCCTCTCCCCTGAGACAGTGGCGGAAAAGCTGGCGGGCGGCGGGGAGTATTCCGTCGATCTGACCGTCGGGGCCGGGGAAGAGAACTTCCATAAGCGCTTTTCCTTCTATATCGCGGACCGGGAAAAGGATTTTTATGTCCTTCTGGAATCCGATATCACCGAGCTGCTGCGGCAGGAGCGGGAGCGCAACGCGGTGCTGGCCGACGCCCTCCGGGAGGCGCAGCAGGCCAATGTCGCCAAAACCGCCTTCCTGTCCTCCATGAGCCACGAAATCAGGACGCCGATGAACGCGATCATCGGCCTGGACAGCATCGCCCTGAAGGACCCGGAGCTGCCGGAGCGCACCCGCGGCCACCTCGAAAAAATCGGCGGCAGCGCCCGCCATCTGCTGCGCCTGATCAACGATATCCTCGATATGAGCCGCATTGAGAGCGGCCGCCTGACCTTGGACGCGCGGGAGTTCTCCTTCCGGGAGATGCTGGAACAGGTCAACGGCATCATCAACGGCCAGTGCGCGGAAAAGGGCCTGCAATACGACTGCGAGATCATCGGCACGGTGGACGATTGCTACATCGGCGACGAGATGAAGCTCCGGCAGGTCATTATCAACATCCTCGGCAACGCGGTCAAGTTCACCTCCGCCCCCGGGAAGGTCACCTTCAGCGTGGAGCGCGTCGCGGTGTTCGAGGGCCAGTCCACCCTGCGCTTTATCATGCGGGATACGGGCGTGGGGATGGAAGCGGATTTCCTGCCCACGATTTTCGACGCCTTCAGCCAGGAGGACGTCAACCTGGCCAACAAGCACGGCAGCACCGGCCTGGGTATGGCAATTACCAAAAACCTCGTGGATATGATGAACGGCAACATCTCCGTGGAGAGCACGAAAGGCGCCGGCACCGCCTTTACCGTTACCGTCACGCTGAAAAACTGCGGCAGGGCGCCGGAGTTCTCCGGCGGCAGCCTGGTCCGGGATATGGCGGTGCTGATTATCGACGACGACCCCATCGCCTGTGAACACGCGAAGCTGGTTTTGGAGGAGGTGGGCGTGTCCGCCGACGTCGCCCACAGCGGCGAAGAGGGCCTTGAGATGATCCGACTGCGCCATGCCCGCCGCGACGCCTACAACCTGATCCTCGTCGACATGAAGATGGAGGGCATGGACGGCGTGGCGGTGACCCGCCGCATCCGGGAGCTTTACAGCGAGGAGGCCGCAGTGGTGATGCTCACGGCTTACAGCTGGGAGGACATCCGAAACGAGGCGGTGGAGGCCGGCGTGGACAGCTTCATGCTCAAGCCCCTGTTCGCGTCCAGCGTGTTGGAGGAGCTGAACCACATCGTCCGCGAAAAACGGGCGTCGGAGGGGGCGCGGACGAAAAAAGCGGAGCTTGAGGGCCGGCGCATCCTGATTGTCGAGGATATGATCATCAACGCGGAGATCATGCGGGAAATCCTGGAAATGCGGGACATTGAAGTCGACCACGCGGAGAACGGGAAAATCGCCGTGGACATGTTCTCCCAGAGCCCACCGGGGCATTACGACGCCGTTTTGATGGACATTCGGATGCCGGAAATGGACGGCCTTGCCGCGACGGAGGCCATCCGGGCCCTGGACAGGCCCGACGCGAAAACCGTCCCCATCATCGCCATGACCGCCAACGCCTTCGACGAGGATGTACAGCGCTCCCTGCAGGCCGGCATGAACGCCCACCTGAGCAAGCCGGTGGAGCCGGCGCGGCTGTATGAGACTTTGGAGGAACTGATTCAGAATTAGACAAAATAAGCGCTGGGGCTGCCTTCGTTTGCAAGGCAGCCCCAGCGCTTATACGCTTCTTCGCTTCTGGAAAAAGGCCCGGAGCAGGGCGGCGCTCTCCGCGCCGAGGACGCCGGAAAAGATGGCGGTATGGCCGGGGAAGCGCTCGGCGAAGAGGTTCAGGACGCTGGCGGCGCAGCCGCTCTCCGGCTCCCGGGCGCCGTAGACCAGGGCGCCCAGGCGGGCGTTGATCATCGCCCCGGCGCACATGGGGCAGGGCTCCAGCGTCACGTACAGCGTGCACCCGTGCAGCCGCCGCGTGCCCAGCGCCTGCGCCGCCCGCTGCATGGCCAGCATTTCGGCATGGGCGAAGGGCCGGTCCTCTCCCCGCTCGTTATGGGC
>JAFUVO010000113.1 GCA_017477525.1 Oscillospiraceae bacterium
TATCATCGAATGCTGCGAAAAAGCCGGAGTAAAACTGTCGATCGTCCCCTTCTACGCCGATTATATGCCGGCGCATCCCCAGTTTGACGATCTGAACGGCATCCCGCTGATGAATATCCGCAGGATACCTCTGGATAATTTTGCGAACGCGTTTATCAAACGCGCGATGGACATTGCCGGCGCGCTGATGATGCTCCTTTTGAGCTCCCCTTTTCTCCTGATCGCCGTGATCGGCATCAAGCTGTCTTCCCCCGGTCCGATCCTGTTCCGGCAGGTGCGGGTAGGCCGGAACAGAAAGCCCTTTACGCTTTTCAAGCTGCGGACCATGCGGGTCAATACTGAAGAGAGCTCCGCGTGGAGCAAGAAAGAGGACGGCCGCAGGACGCGCTTCGGTTCCCTGCTGCGGAAAATATCCCTGGATGAAGTGCCGCAGGCGCTGAATATCCTCCGGGGAGATATGAGCCTGGTCGGCCCGCGCCCGGAGCTGCCAATCTTCGTGGACCGCTTCAAAAATGAGATACCGCTGTATATGGTCCGCCACCAGGTCCGCCCCGGCCTGACCGGCTGGGCCCAGATCAACGGCTTTCGGGGCGACACGCCCATCAAAGAGCGGGCGGAGCATGATATCTACTATATTGAAAACTGGAGCCTCTGGTTTGACATCCAAATCCTGCTCGCCACGGTTTTCAAAGGAAAATTCATCAATGACGAAACGCTTCAGTCCTGATATGAGCCACCGGAGCAATGAAATTTTCATTTCATTGCTCCGGTGGCTGTTTAGGGCATGAACATCTGAGGACAAGCCCCCAAAACCGCTCACAGGCGTATCCGAGCCATATGCGTTTCAAGGCGGCGGAAATTTCCGCGGGAGTAGCGCTGGAGCAGCATCTCCGCGCGCGCTGTCGCCGGGGAAACGTAGTAGAGAAAATCGCCGCCCCCGTGGTAAAAGCAGAGATTCAGGTGGGCGATCAGCAGCAGATGAAAGGCCAAAGCCGGGGCGGAGGCCGAGCGCCAGACGCCCTGAACCGTATAGTGGCCCCGCGCGCTGGTCCCTCCGAGCCAAAAGCCCGCGACACGTCCGTCCGCCAGATAGGCCAGGGAAAGCTCCGTGCGCATGTCGCCGCGGTTCCGTGGGCGAACATACCACGGCACCTCCGCGTCCTTATCCAGCGCCTCGCGCTGTTCCTGTGTCAGTGCCGTAAAAGGGACAAGCTCAGAAGGCCGGCGGTATTCCGGTGAAAACGCGGGCTTCAAAAGGGCGGTATCCCGAAAAATCGAGATATCCAAAATGTAAATCGGAGACTCTTGTTCCAGGCTTGCGCCTTGGGCGAGAAACAGCCTGTCAAACGCCGCCTGTTCCGCCGCCTCCAGCGCGTAGCGGGCGCGGAACACCGTGGCGCCCGCGGCGGCGCACTGCGCCAGGGTAAAACGCAGCAGCGTACCGCCGACGCCCCGCCGGCGCACCGCCGGGTCCACGAAAAAACTGAGCGCCTCCGCCTCCCGCTCCGGGGAAAGCCGCACCGCCGCCGCGCCGCAGGCGGCGCGGCCCCATACCGCGCCGGCCAGCAGCGTATCCGCCGGTTCCCGGCGAACCAGCATGGCGGCGTCGGGGAGCAGGTAGCGGGCGAAAATCTCCCGTTCTTTTTCACCGACAGCGCGAAAACTGAGAGGCCCTGCCGCGTTCCCTGCGGCGGGGCCTGTTCCTTCCGGCGGAAACAGCGTTCCCTGTTGTATCATTGGTGGCCGGAGAGCCGTACCGCCTCCGGGAACTGCCGGGAGATCACCTCATAGAGCATTTCCAGCAGTTCCATCGCTTTCTCCGCCAAAGCCTCTGGTTCCGTGTCCTTTGGGACGGGGACGGTATATTTGTGGTAAAACTGACGCGCCTGCCGGAAGATACCGAAAGCGCCCATGGGGCAGCTCAAATTCCAGTCCAGCAGCATCTCCTTGAGGGCTTCGTAGCCGGGGCCGATTTCCACGATCATGGTGGTGTAGAAAAACAGCAGGTCGGAATCCTCTTCAAATTCCGTCACCATGATCTCCATCAGCGAGGCATCGCCCGCGTCTGTCACGGGCAGCAGCGCCCGCAGGGTGCCCCCGATCTGGCCATCCCCGCCGTCCACAAAGGCGGTTTCCACATCCAGCGCGTGGATTTTTTCCGCCATCGCGTCCTGAAATTTCTTAACTCCATTCGCATCCATAGTTTCAAACTCCTTTTTCGCATTGGTTCCTTCGCGGTACAGCCTGGTTCCTCAGTTCTTCGAGAGCTTCGCCGCGAGGAGGCCCACGTTATAGCCGCCGTTTTTCCTCCGCTTGAGGCCCATCTCCTCGATGGCCGCCCGGGCGTTGTCCCGGTCGGCTTCCTCGATGCCATCGCCGCCGTTGGCAATACGGATCAGGTCCTCCGCCCGCTTCTGCGTAACCTGTCGGAACGCCTCCTTCTGATCTCCAGAGTTGAAGCCCCGGCCCTTGAGGATGATCCTCCGCGCTTCCTTGTCGCTGAGGTTCCCGCCGCCCTGCAAGCCTTTGACGCGCTGAATCTCGGTGTCCCAGTTGATGCCCAGCTCGTCCGCGACCACTTTGTCGCGCATTTTCTTGTTTTTGAAATGCCGCGCGACGCGCCCTCCGATATCCGTGAAGAAACCGGCCACCGAGCTGAGGCCGCTGGCGATGATTCCCGCGGGGCCGCCAAGGAACGACAGCGCGCCGCCTGCTGCCCTGATGGCACCGGAGGCAGCCTTTGTGTATTGAAAATGCTGGTTGATCTTGGCGTTCCGCTTGCCCTGTCGGAAAATTTGCAGCATCCGGTTCTGGTCTTGGTTGCGGTTCTGGATGTTCCTGAGCGCTCTGACCCGCTCCTTCAGGCTGGCCCTTGTCTTGCCGGCGGCTCTTCCCTGGGCGAAGCCTGAAATTGCCGTGAGGGCGCCGGAGGCAATGTTGAGGCCGGGAACCCAGGCGCTGCCCCCGAGGGAGGCCATTCCGCTCAATACGGGGATATCGCCGATCGCTTTGGAGAGGCTGGCCGCGGTAGAGAGGGTACTGGCGACCGTTCCGGCCAGGCTGGAGCCGGTATCCATCAGGCCGGTGGCCACATCCAGGCCGCTGCCGCCTTCATCCAGATTCTTGTAGCTCTTTAAGGTGCTTTTGGCGCCCGAGATCGTCCCCAGCACACCGGAGGCAATGCCCAGGCCGCCCGCGACGGCGCCCGGTATGTTATTCGTGGGCACAACCGGGGCGTTCGGAACCGGCGGCGTGTAATTGAGATAATTCATGCTATCCTTGTATGCGCCCGCGCCGGTTTTCAGGATGTTGGTGCCGAGACTGATGTTGTTCATTGCGGTGCTTGGCGCCGCCGTGCGGATCTGTCCGATTCGACGAGACTCTGCCAGGTCCATGCCCGCCGGGGGAAGCTGCTGCTGTTGCTGTTCCCCTTCGCCGTCCTGCTGCGGCTGCCCCTGCCCCTCTTCGCCATTTTGGAGCGGCTGCCCGTGTTCCCCTTCGACGTTCTGAAGCTGCCCTTCCTGGTTCCCCGCGCCGTTTTGGGGCTGGGCGTCGAGCGCGGCACGGGTTTCTACGTCCGTCCGATAGGCGTTTGCCATGCGGTCGATTTCTTCATCACTGGCCTTTTTTGCCTGAATCGGCCCCATGGCGGCGGCGGAAGGGGCAGCGTCAGAGAGCGTAGCGGTGACGGGCCCGGAATAAACCTGCTCCCCCGCGGCGGCCATCGCCCCCTCCCGGTCCGCCCGGGCCTCCAGGGACGCGCTGGACAGAAAGCCTTCGCCCATTGCCTCCCCGCGGGCCTGCGAAACGACATGGCTCAGCTCATGCCCCAGCAGCCTCTGGCCGGCGGGACTGGAAAAGTCCGCCCTGCCCGGGGCAAAGGCGACGCGGTTTCCCTGGGCTGCGGCCTCGGCCCCGGCGTCCGCCACTGCCTGATTCTCAGAGAAGCGCACACCGGAAAAGTCCGCGCCGAAGGCATGTTCCATCCTGGCCCGCATCGCCTCCGGCAGGTCGATCCGCCGCCCTTCCGGAATGGAGCGCGGAATCCGCAGACTGGAAATCGGAATACTTTCCGGGGATGACCCGGTCGTGAACCGCGCTCTCGCCACGGTACGGGAGCCCTTATCCGCTCTTTTTCTCGAGGCAAATGTATAATCCGCCATTTGTTTACCACCCGCACATTTTCAACAGGATTCATCACGGCTTTTTCAGATTTGTCCATAACCGGAATTAGCAAAATTCACCA
>JAFUVO010000010.1 GCA_017477525.1 Oscillospiraceae bacterium
CTATTTCAGCGCCAACGGAGCCGAGGAAAAGCTGACCCGGCTGGAAAACGCCGCGAAGCTGACCCGGGGCAGGCTGTCCCCCGCCGCCGTCCGGGCCCTCTACGGCCCCCGCCCGCGGCTCAGCGCCTCCCGCGTCGACCGGCTGGCCGGTTGCGGCTTCGGCTTTTTCATGGAGTATGGCCTGAAGGCCAAACCGCGCCAGGCCGCGTCCTTTTCCCCGCCGGAATTGGGCAGCTTTATGCACTATGTCCTTGAACATGTCGCCCGGGAAGCGTCGGTGCGCGGCGGCTTCCGCGCCGTCCCTCCGCCGGAGGTCGGCGCGCTCTGCGATAAATTTGTCGAGGCGTACATCCACGAAAGGCTCTGGGACTTCCGGCAGAAATCACAGCGCTTTATCCGCCTGTTCCGCCGCCTGGAGCGGAATGTCCGCGCCGTGGTGGGCGATATGGCGGAGGAGCTGCGGCGGGGCGATTTTGCTCCGCTGGACTTCGAGCTTGATTTTGGCAAAAGCAGCGAGTTCCCCCCGGTGGAACTGGGGGAGGGCTCCGTCACCCTCACCGGTATCGCAGACCGGGTGGACGGCTGGCTCCATGAGGGGAAGCTCTATGTCCGGGTGGTGGACTACAAGACCGGGCTGAAAAGCTTTTCCCTCAGCGACGTGTGGTACGGCCTCGGGCTGCAAATGCTGTTGTACCTGTTTGCCCTCGAAAAGACGGGGCGGGAGCGCTACGGCAGCGAGATCGTCCCCGCCGGAGTGCTCTATGTCCCGGCGCGGGACGTGCTGCTCAGCGCCCCGGAGGCGCTGACGGCGGAGGGAATCGCGGCGGAGAAAGCCAAGCGCCTCCGGCGCAGCGGCCTTTTGCTGGACGAGGCGGAGGTGCTCGAAGCCATGGAGCGGGGAGGGGAGAAGCGCTATATCCCGGTCAAATGGAAAAAGGGCGTCCCGGAAGGGGAGGCCCTGGCCTCGGCGGAGCGCTTCGGCCTGCTGTCACGCCACATAGACAGGACGCTGCGGGAACTGACACAGCAGCTCCGCGCCGGCTCCATCGCCGCCGACCCCTGGTTCCGCAGCCAGACGGAAAACGCCTGCCGGTTCTGCGACTACCGGGATGCCTGCCATTTCAACGAGGAGGACGACCACCAGCGCTTCCTGGCGAAGATCAAAGCGCCGGACGTCTGGGAAAAAATGGAGGAAGGGGAGCGCGGCAATGGGCTTTGAGTTTACCCCGGCCCAGACTCGGGCCATTGAAGAGCGCGGCGGGGCGATTCTGGTTTCCGCCGCGGCGGGCAGCGGCAAGACCCGCGTGCTGACCGAGCGCCTGGTCCGGCGTGTCACGGACCCGGAAGCGCCTGTCAGCGTGGACCGCTTTCTGGTCATCACCTATACCCGCGCCGCGGCGGCGGAGCTGCGGGAGCGGATTTTCCACGAAATCAGCAGCCGCGCCGCGCTCCACCCCGAGGACCGCCGGCTGCGGCGGCAGCAGAGCCTGTGCTGCCGCGCCCATATCGGCACCATCCACAGCTTTTGCGCTGAGGTGGTGCGGGAAAACTGCCACCTGCTGTCCCTGCCCCCGGCCTTTACAGTACTGGACGAGGAACGGGCGGAGAACATAAGGACCTCTGTGTTGGACCGGCTGCTGGACCGGCGCTATGAGACCATGGACGACGACGGTGCTTTCCGCGCCCTCAGCGACACCGTTGGCGCAGGGCGGGACGACCGGCGCCTGGTGGACGCGGTGCTGTCCCTCCACGACAAGCTCCGCAGCCAGCCATGGCCGGAGCGCTGGGCGAATGAGCAAAAGGAAGACCTCGCGGCTGAGGGCCTGAACGACGCGGGGGAGACCAAATGGGGCAAGGAGCTTATGGACGCGGCGAAGCGGGACTGCGCCCAGTGGCTCGCGGCCATGGAGGACTGCATCGCCGAGATGGAGAGCGCCGGCGACGCGATATGCGGCGCCTATGTCCCCTCGTTTTCGGAAACGGCGGAGGCTCTGCGGGAGTTTTCGCGGGGCCTCAATCTCGGCTGGGACAGCGCGCGGGAGCGCAGTGTGATTCCCTTTCCGCGCCTCGGGGGGCTGCGTAGCTATGAGAACACGGCGCTCAAAGAGCGCGTCACGGCGGCGCGGGACGGCTGCAAGCGGGCATCAGCGGGCTTCGCGGCAACCTTCGCCCAGTCCTCCGCCGAGCTTCTGGCGGATCTGCGGGCCATGGCGCCGGCCATGGGCGCGCTGCTGGACCTTGTACTCGAATTTGACGCGGCCTTCTCCGCGGAAAAACGGCGGCGGGGGAGCCTCGACTTCTCCGACCTGGAACACGACGCGGCGCGGCTGCTGGTGGATCGGGACAGCAAGCTCCCCACATCCCTGGCCGCCGAATGGGCATCGCGTTTTGAAGAAGTCATGGTGGATGAGTACCAGGATGTCAGCCCCATCCAGGATCTGATTTTCCGGGCGGTATCGAGGGATGAGAAGAACCTGTTTCTGGTAGGGGATGTCAAGCAGTCGATCTACCGTTTCCGGCTGGCGGACCCGACGCTGTTTCTCAAAAAATATCGGGAATACGCCCCGGTGGAGCGGGCTGGGGAAGGGGAGCCCAGGCGGATTCTGCTGCAGGAGAACTTCCGCTCCCGGCAGAGTGTTTTGGATGCCGCCAACGCGGTGTTCTCCCGGCTGATGAGCCGGGAGCTGGGCGAGCTGGATTACGGCGCGGACGCCGCCCTGCGCTTTGGCGCGAAGGGCTACCCGGAGGGCACGGACGTCCCAGTGGAGTTCCATGTGCTCGAGGCGGAGAAGGGGGGAGGGGGCCAGGAGCTTCCCCCGGAGAAGAGCGAGCGGGAGGCGGAGTTTGTCGCGGAGCGCATCCGGGCGATGATGGACGCCGGGACGCCCGTCTACAGCCCGGATGGGGAAAGGCCCTGCCGCTGGGGGGACTTTGTACTGCTGCTGCGCTCCCCCGGCGGGCGGGGGGCGGTTTACCGGCGGGTGCTGGCCTCCTATGGCATCCCAGTGGACAGCCGCCAGGGCGTGGGCTTTTTCGCCAGCCTCGAGGTCACGGTGGCGGTCAATCTTTTGAGCCTCATTGACAATCCCCATGCCGACGTGCCGCTGATTTCCGTACTCCGCTCCCCGGTGTTCGCCTTCAGCGCCGATGAGCTCAGCGCCATCCGCGCCGCCAGCTCCGATACGGATTACTATACCGCGCTCCGTGCCGACGCAGCGCGGGGCGGCGGGAAGAGCGGTCTGTTTCTGGAAAAACTGGAAAACTGGCGGCGTCTGGCTCCGGATCTGACGCCGGACGCGCTGCTTTGGCGGGTCTGCCTTGACACGGACCTCTACGCCATCTGCGCCGCGATGTCGGACGGCGCGGCGCGGCGGCGCAACCTCGCCCAACTCTTTGAGTATGCCCGGAGCTTTACGGCAGGGGGGAGGCGGGGGCTGTTCCGCTTTATCGCCTGGCTGCGCCGCCTGGCGGAGAAGGGCGTCGAGCCGGAGGCGGCCCCGGACGCCAACGCTGTGCGCATCATGAGCATCCACCGCTCGAAGGGGCTGGAATTTCCCTTTGTGTTCCTCTGCGACCTGGACCACCTCTTTAACAAAAGCGACGCCCGGGACGCGGTGCTGGCGCATCCGGAACTCGGCCTGGGGCCGAAGTATGTCGACCCCGTCCTCGGCGTGGAGTATCCAACGCTGGCGCGGCGCGCCGTGGCGCAACGGCTGCTTTCGGAGATGCTCAGCGAGGAACTGAGGGTGCTCTACGTGGGCATGACGCGGGCGCGGGAAAGGCTCATCATGAGCTGTACCCGCAGGAAGGCGGAGGAGACTCTGGAGGAACTGCGGGCGGGTCTGCGCCTGCCCCTGACGCCCGCTGTGCTGCGGGCGGCCTCCGCCCCCTCACGCTGGCTGGCGCTGGTGGCGCTGGCCGACGGGGGAGAGAACATCCGGCTATCCGTTGAAGAGGGCAGGGGGGAGGAGCCCCCCGCCTCTGAGACAGCAGATACGGAGGATGCCGGCGCAGGGGAGGAGGCTGACGCGCGTCTGGCGCGAAAGCTGGGCTTTGCCTACACCCATGCCGCCTCGGTTTCCCTCCCGACGAAGCTGACCGCGACGGAGCTCAAACACGCCGGGGAGGAAACAGACCCGGAAGCCCTGCCTCTGGCCTCCGAGCCCCCCTCGTTCCGCTTCCGCCGCCCGGAATTGGGAGCCGGGGCCACGCTGACCGCCGCAGAGCGGGGGACCGCCACTCACAGCTTTTTGCAATATCTCGATCTGGAAAAGGCGGGGAATATCGCAGGTGTCCGCGCCGAACTGAACCGCGTGGCCGCCGAGGGCCGGCTCAGTCCTGCGGAGCGGGCGGCCGTCGACCCCGCCGCCGTGGCGCGGCTCTTCGCGTCGCCGCTGGGGGCGCAAATGCGCGGGGCGGCGGAAAAGCACCGGGAGTTCCGCTTTACGCTCTTAGAGGATGCCGCGGTTTATTACCCGGAGGCGGAGCCGGGGGAGCGGCTGCTGCTGCAGGGCGTGGTGGACTGCTGGTTTGTATCCGATGGGGCTATCACGGTGGTCGACTACAAGACTGACCGCGTCAGCGCCGCCGGTGCCCCCGCCCATGCGGAGCGTTACCGCCCGCAGCTGGCGGCTTACGCCCGGGCGCTGGAGCGCATCACTGGCCTGCCCGTGGCCCACTGCGTCCTGTGGTTCCTGCGCCCCGGGGTAGAGGTAGAACTACATATAAATTAGAAACAGGAAAGGACGGAGTACATCATGGAACACATACTGAACATGCTCCCCCTCAGTGAGGCGTGGAGGGAAGAGTTTCGCCGCGTCGCGGCGGGGCATACGCAGATTTTCGCGCCCGCCGGCATTGCGGAGGACGGCGCGCCGCTGCCTGTGGAAGTATATGAAAACGCCACTGTGATCCTCGGCAATCCGCCTGTGGAAGCGCTCAAGCGAAACCGTGTCCTGCGTTTCCTGCAAACCCGGAGCGCGGGGATGGAGCAGTACGAAGCCCCCGGCGTACTGCCGGAGGGGGCGGAAGTGCACAACGCCGTCGGGGCTTACGGGCACAGCGTTTCGGAACACATGTTCGCCATGCTGCTGTCTCTGATGAAGCGCCTGCCGGACTACCGGGACCGCCAGCGCGGCGGCGGCTGGGAGGATCTGGGGGAAGTGAAGAGCCTGCTGGACGCCCGGGTGCTCTGCGTCGGCACCGGGGACCTGGGTTCCTCCTTTGCCCGGCAGTGCAAGGCTCTGGGCGCGAAAACCGCTGGCGTCCGGCGCGAGGCAGGGAAGGGGGCAGAGGGCATAGATGCCATGTACCCCATTGGGGAACTGGACGCCCTCCTGCCCCAAGCGGATGTGGTGGCGCTGATGCTCCCCCACAACGCGGGGACCAACCGGCTGATGGACCGCCGCCGGCTGCTTTTGATGAAACCTGACGCTATACTGCTCAACGGCGGGCGGGGGACCGCCGTCGACTGCCAGGCGCTGGCGGATGTCCTGGCGGAAGGCCATTTGTGGGGCGCGGCCCTGGACGTGACCGAACCGGAGCCTCTTCCGCCGGAGCATCCGCTCTGGCAGCAGGAACGGGCTATCCTGACACCCCACACCGCCGGAGGCGACCACCTTTCCGACACCCCCGGCCGGATCGCGCGAATCGCGATTGGTAATTTGAAACGGTTTTTGGAGAGGTAAAGGAAAAATGGCGCCGCCATTTCCGGCGCTGGTATTCCACTGCATAATATTTTTGTTCCAGGAACAATATTCTGATTGACAAAACTCTGACAAACCGATATACTGTTCAGGACAAAGGCGAAAAATCGTATCTATTTATCAACCATGTGTATGTTTTTCCGAAAAGGGAAGGAATATGCCGGGGGCGAAATAGCTGCGAAAAACAAATTCTGACAAAGGATGGAGGGATACCCTATGGCTGTGTTAAGCGAGGCGGCGGTGCGCCAGATCAACGAGATCTGCGACCGCTATGAGTCGGCAGCGACGCCGCTGATTATGATTCTCAGCGACATCCAGAACGAGTTCGGCTACGTGCCGCCGGAGGTACAGGAGATCGTGTCCCGGCGGACGGGGATTTCCGTGGCGAAAATCTACGGCGTCGTGACCTTTTACTCGTTCTTCTCCCTGGAACCCAACGGCAAATACGTGATCGGCTGCTGCCTGGGCACGGCCTGTTATGTCAAGGGCGCCCAGCAGGTGCTGGACAAATTCTCCGAGCTGCTGGGAATCGACCCCGGACAGACCACCTCCGATGGCTTGTTCACACTCGACGCCCTGCGCTGCATCGGCGCCTGCGGCATCGCCCCGGCGGTGAGCATCAACGGAAAAGTTTACCCCAAGCTGACGGCGGACCGGGTGCCGGAGGTCATTGAGGAATACCGGGCAAAGGAGGCGGCGAGCGCATGATTTCCACTGTCAACGAGCTCAACGAGCGTATCTGTTCATGTACGGACGCCCTGGAGAACGGGAAATACCACGACAACAGCGGCAAGCGCCACGTCCTGCTCTGCGGCGGGACCGGCTGCCTGAGCTCCAACTCCCAGGCAATTTATGAAAAATTCTGCCGTGTGGTGAAGGAGCGCGGCCTGGAAGACCGGGTCACGGTGAACCAGGTGGGCTGCTTCGGCCTGTGCTCCCAGGGGCCTTTTGTGAAAATTTATCCTGAAGATACCCTTTACCGTATGGTGAAGGACACCGACGTGGAAGAGATCGTCGACACCGACCTGGCGCGCGGCGAGTTGGTGGAGCATCTGCTCTATGTGGACCCCAGGACCCAGAAGCCCGTCCAGCGCCAGGACGACATCAATTTCTATAAAAAGCAGAAGCGCATCGCCCTCCACGGCTGCGGCAGCATCGACCCGGGCAACATCAGCGAGGCCCTGGGCCACGGCGCTTTCCAGGGATTGCGCAACGCCCTTGAGATGGGGCGCGAGGCCACGATTAAAACCGTGCTCGATTCCGGCCTCCGAGGCCGGGGCGGCGGCGGCTTCCCAACGGGCCGGAAGTGGCAGTTTGCCTACGGCTACGACAGCGAGGAAAAATACGTGGTCTGCAACGGCGATGAGGGCGACCCCGGCGCGTTCATGGACCGCTCGATTCTGGAAGGCAACCCCTTCGCGGTTTTAGAGGGCATGATGATCGCCGGCTACGCCATTGGGGCAAAGCACGGCTACCTCTACATCCGCGCGGAATATCCCGTGGCTGTGGCCCACGTCCAGGAGGCCATCCGCCAAATGGAGGCTGAGGGGCTTTTGGGCGACAACATTCTCGGCACGGGCTTCTCCTTCCGGGCGCAGATCCGCCCCGGCGCGGGCGCTTTCGTATGCGGAGAGGAGACTGCGCTGCTCAACTCCGTCATGGGACAGCGGGGAATGCCCTCGCCGCGTCCGCCCTTCCCGGCGGAGCGGGGCCTGTGGCAGAAACCCACCATCGTCAACAATGTCGAGACTATGGCCACCGTGCCCTATATCCTTCGGGAAGGCGTCGCGGCCTTCACGAAATACGGCACGGACCGCAGCCACGGCACGAAGGTCTTTGCCCTGGGCGGCAAGATCAACAACGTTGGCTTGGTAGAGATCCCCATGGGCACCACGCTGCGGGAGTTGATCTACGACATCGGCGGCGGCATCCCCGACGACAAGGAGTTCAAGGCCATCCAGACCGGCGGCCCCTCCGGCGGCTGCCTGACGGCGGAATACCTCGACACGCCCATCGACTTCGACAACATGGTTGCGCTGGGCAGTATGATGGGTTCCGGCGGCGCGATCGTCATGGACGAGGACAACTGCATGGTTGACGTGGCGAAGTTCTACATGGGCTTCATCTGCGACGAGAGCTGCGGAAAATGCGTACCCTGCCGCGAGGGCACCCGGCGTATGCTGGAAATCCTTCAGCGCATCACCGAGGGCAACGGCAAGCCCGAGGACGTCGACACCCTGCGCGACCTGGCGGACGTGATCTCGAACACCGCCCTCTGCGGCCTCGGCAAGACCTCTGCCAACCCGATCATCAGTACGCTCCGGGCTTTTGAGCACGAGTACCGCGAACATATCCACGACAAGCACTGCCGCGCCGGCGTCTGCAGCAAGCTGCGGGAGTACGTCATCGACCCCGAAAAGTGCAAGGGCTGCTCCAAGTGCGCCCGCAACTGTCCGGTCAACGCCATCAGCGGCAAGGTGCGCGAACCCTACACGATCAATCCGCAGGTCTGCATCAAGTGCGGCGCCTGTATCGACAACTGCGCATTCGGCGCGATTTACTATAAATAAGGGGGGACAGCATTATGGGATACATGACCATTGACGGCCGCCGGGTCCAGTTTACCGACGAGCCCAACATCTTAGCGGTCATTCGGAAGGCGGGGATTGACATCCCCACGCTGTGCTACCACTCCGAGCTGTCCGTTTACGGCGCCTGCCGCCTTTGTACCTGCGAATATGACAACGGCAGGACCTTTTCCAGCTGCTCCGAGAAACCCGCGGACGGCTTGGTGATCTACACCAACACCCCGCGGCTCATCAACTACCGCCGCACCATCCTGGAACTGATGCTGACCAGCCACGACCGGGACTGCACCACCTGCCTGCGCTCCGGCGAATGCGAGCTGCAGAACCTGGCCCGCCGCCTCAGCGTAAAGGAAGTGCGCTTTGAGAACTACCGCCGCCATCTGCCCATCGACAGCAGTTCTCCCTCCATCGTGCGCGACCCCAACAAGTGCATCCTCTGCGGCGACTGCGTCCGCATGTGCGAGAACGTCCAGAAGGTCAGCGCCATCGACATCGCCAACCGCGGGACCAAGGCCATCGTGACCCCTGCCTTCGGCAAGAACCTGGGGGAGAGCGACTGCGTCAACTGCGGCCAGTGCCGCGTGGTATGTCCCACCAGCGCGATCTCGATCCACTCCGCTGTCTCCCTGGTCATGAAGGAACTGGCGGACCCGGACACCTATGTGGTGGCCCAGGTGGCCCCGGCGGTCCGCGTCGCCATCGGCGACATGCTGGGCCTGAACAAGGGCGAGAACAACATGGGCCGTCTGGTGGCGGTGCTGCACCGCCTGGGCTTCGACGAGGTCTACGACACCACCTACGGCGCGGACCTGACGGTCATGGAGGAGGCGGCGGAGTTCTTAGAGCGCATCCGCAGCCACGGTACGCTTCCTCTGTTCACCTCCTGCTGCCCGGCCTGGGTGAAGTTCTGCGAGGAGCGCTACCCTGACCTGTTTGAGCACCTGTCTACCTGCCGCAGCCCCCAGGCCATGTTCGGCGCGGTCATCCGCCAGTACTACCGGGAGCACCACGAGCAGATGAAGGGCAAGCGCCGCCTCGTCAGTGTTTCGATCATGCCCTGCACCGCGAAAAAGGCGGAGATTCTGCGGCCCGAGAGCCACACCTTCGGCGAACAGGACATCGACTATGTGCTGACCACCACGGAGATTTCCGCGATGATCGAGCGCACCGGCTACCAGTTCGACCAGATCGAGCCGGAGGCCCCGGACGTGCCCTTCGGCGTCGGCAGCGGCGGCGGCGTGATTTTCGGCGTCACCGGCGGCGTCACAGAGGCTGTGCTGCGCCGCATCACCTCCGGCAGGAGCCGCCAGGATATGGAGGCCATCAAGTCCAGCGGCGTCCGCGGCAGGGAAGGGATCAAGGAGTTTACGGTGGATTACGAGGGCCATACCCTCCGGATCGCCGTGGTCAGCGGCCTGGCCAACGCCGATACCCTGATGCAGCGGGTCCGCTCCGGGGAGGAACACTACGACCTGATCGAGGTCATGGCCTGCCCCAGTGGCTGCATCAATGGCGGCGGCCAGCCCGTGGGCGCGGTCAAGTCCAGCACGGACGCGCGCATGAACGGCTTGTACAAGGCCGACGTCAACTACCAGATCCAGCGCTCCAACGACAACCCCCTGGTCGTCGCCCTTTACGACGGTATGCTCAAGGGGCGGGAGCACACGCTTCTGCACCGCAATTTCTCACATAAGCGGGTGTAAAACAGCTGCCGCGTTCCAGAATGTCCAAAAAACATTGTATCATTTGCATATCTCCCCCGCCATCGGCGGGGGAGATACTTGCAGATTCACAAAGGAAAACAAAAGCTTGCATTTGCATAAATATTAGGATATAATAACGTC
>JAFUVO010000114.1 GCA_017477525.1 Oscillospiraceae bacterium
CCGCCCCAGGGCGGCCAGGCGGGCAAGGGCGCCCCGCCCAGGGAGCAGCCGCAGCCGGCGCCCCAGCAGCCCCGCCAGAATGCCCCGGCGGAGCAGCCCGCCGGGGAGAAAAAGCGCGGTCAGTCCCGCCGCTTCTACCGCGGCAAGCCCCGGCAGAAACAAAAACAGGGCGAATAAGGAGGGGGTTGCCTTCGTTTGCAAGGCAGCCCCCTTTTTGATTGGGAAGTTTCTCAACGGTTACAAATTAAAAAGCCCAGGGCAGATATGCCGCCAGGATGGCAAAGAGCACCGCCGGCAGCATATTCGCCACCCGCAGCTTTTTCCCCCAGACGAGGTTGACGCCCACGCAGAAGATCAGGATGGAGCCGATCAGCGACAGGTAGGAAACAGCCAGATCGGTCATCACCGGCGCGACAAGGCGGGCCAGCAGGGTCACGGAGCCCTCGAAAAGGAACACTGGAATCGCCGAAAAGGCGCAGCCCTTTCCCAGAGAAGAGCTCATGACGGCAATGATGATAAAATCCAGCACCGTTTTCACCGCGAGGGTGGAATAGTCGCCAAATATGCCGTCCTGGATCGCGCCAACAATCGCCATGGCACCGATACAGACGGTCAGGGAAGCGGTGACAAAGGCGTTCACAAACTGATTGTCCTCGCTGTTCCCGGTCTTGCGCTTCAGCCATTCGCCGAAGCGCTCAAAGCCCCGCTCTATCCCCAGCAACTCCCCGGCCACGGTTCCGATGGCAAGGCAGAGCACCACGAGCATGGCCTTTCCGCTGCTGAGGGAGGCGTTTTCAATTTGGAGCATCCCCTCCATCGCCCCGGCGATGGCGATGAAAAGGACGCTGACGCCGCAGGCCTTTGACAGCGCGTCCTGCTGCTCTTCCCGGAACAGCCTTCCGGCGAAATGCCCCGCCAATCCGCCGGCAACGATGCCGGCGCTGTTGATGATTGTACCGATTCCTATCATTTATAATCTCTGTATATCTGTTTTCCTCCCCATTTTAGGGGGAGGAAAACAGAAAATCAAGAAGTTTTCAACTGCGCTCGCGAATTTCCTTCACCACCTGCGCCAGGAAGTCCCCGGCAGGGACGGCGCCCCGGTCCTCGCCGGCGCGGGTGCGGACGGAAACTGTGCCGCTCTCGATGTCGCGGTCGCCGATGACCAGCATATACGGGGTCTTTTCCAGCGTGGCCTCACGGATCTTTTTGCCGATCTTCTCGTTGCGGTCGTCCAGCTCCACTCGGACGCCGGCGTCCAGCAGCCGGTCCATAAACTCCGTGGCGTATGCGTTGGCGCGGTCAGTGACGGTCAGCAGCTTGACCTGTACCGGGGCCAGCCAGGTGGGGAAGGCCCCCATTGTCTCCTCAATCAGGTAGGCCATGAAGCGGTCCAGGGAGCCCAAAATCGCCCGGTGGAGCACCACAGGGGTCTTCTCGCTGCCGTCAGAGTCAATATACTTCAGGTCGAACTTCGCCGGGAGGCAGAAGTCCAGCTGGCAGGTGGAAAGGGTGTACTCCGCGCCCACGGCGGGGCGGACGTTCACGTCCAGCTTGGGGCCGTAGAAGGCGGCCTCGCCGATCTCTTCGGTGAAGTCGATGCCAAGCTCCACCAGCACCTCGCGGAGCGCCGATTCCGCGTTGTTCCACATCTCGTCGTCCTGGTGGTACTTCTCCTTGTCCGCCGGGTCGCGGAGGGAGAGGACGCAGCGGTAATCGGTGATGTGGAAATCCTTGTAGGTGTCGAAAATCAGATCGCAGACCCGGCTGACCTCCTCCTTGATCTGCTCCGGCGTCACGAACAGGTGGGCGTCGTTCTGGCAGAAGTGGCGGCCCCGCTCGATGCCCTTGAGGGTGCCGCTGGCCTCATAGCGGAAGTCGTGGGCGATCTCGCCGATGCGCAGGGGCAGGTCGCGGTAGGAGTGGGGGCGGGAGGCGTAAATCCGCATGTGGTGGGGGCAATTCATGGGGCGCAGGACGTACATCTCGTCCTCCACCTCCATGGCGGGGAACATGTTCTGCTGGTAGTGCTCCCAGTGGCCGGAGGTGATATAGAGGTCGACGGTGCCGACGCAGGGGGTCATGACGTGCTGGTAGCCCAGGCGGATCTCCTTGTCGCGGATATAGTTTTCCAGCTCCCGCCAGACGGTGTAGCCCCGGGGCAGGAACATGGGCAGGCCCCGGCCCACCAGATCGTCGGTCATGAACAGGCGCATGTCGCGGCCGATCTTCCGGTGGTCGCGCTTTTTGGCCTCTTCCAGCCGCTGCACATAGGCGTCCAGCTCGTCCTTCTTCGGGAAGGCGATGCCGTAGATGCGCTGCAGGCTCTCCCGCTTAGCGTCGCCGCGCCAGTAGCTGGCGTTGCAGGCCAGAAGCTTGATGGCGTTGCCCTTGACCCGCCCTGTGCTGTCCAGATGGGGCCCGGCGCAGAGGTCGGTAAACTCGCCCTGGCGGTAAAAGCTGATGGCCTCGCCCTCCGGCAGATCCTCGATCAGCTCCACCTTGAAGGGCTCGTCCTTCATAAACTCCAACGCCTCTGCCCTGGGCAGCTCAAAGCGCTCGATTTTCAGCTTCTCCTTGCAAATTTTCCGCATCTCCTCCTCGATTTTCCCCAGATGCTCCGGGGTGAAGGCGAAGGGGGCGTAAAGGTCGTAATACCAGCCCTCGGCGATGGCCGGGCCGATGGCCAGCTTCACCTCCGGCCACAGCCGCTTCACGGCCTGGGCCATGATGTGGGAGCAGGAGTGCCAGTAGGTGTGGCGGTACTCGGGATTTTCAAACGTGAACTTGTTTTCCTCCATGGTGACATTTCCTCCAAAAAAAATAACACCCCTGACCATCGTCAGGGGTGCAGTAATCACACGGTTCCACCCTGAGCTTTCACTCAGCCATGCTGTAACGGGCATGTCCCGTCCCGCTTTCGCGGGCGGCTCGGGAGGCGGTGAATCTCCGTCGGCGCCGGTTTGACCTTAGCAGTGTACCACCTGCCGGGGCGTTTGTCAAATGGAATTTTACAGCTGTTTTGACCCCTCCGGGTTCCAGACCGCTGCAAAACCGCGCTGCGCTCTTTGCACAGGCGAGAGGATACAGCCGCCGGAGCCTCAGAATTTTCCGCTGTGGCTGCCGCTGCCGCCGCTGGGGCGTCCGCCCCCGCCGCCGCGGGAGCCGCCGGAATTGCTCTCGATGCGCACCCTCGTTTCCGTGACGTGGCTGAACACATCGTCGGAGCGGTAGAGGGAGATTCCTCCCGCCGCCGTGTACTCCGCCGCAACGGTGGCCTTGTGTACGGAGCGCATTTTCGTCCGCGCCGCCATCGCGGCCACCAGTCCCGCCAGGCAGCCCGCCACCAGCCCGAGGCCGATGCAAAAACCGATGGGCGCGTGCCGCCTGACGCGGCTGCCGTCGGGGTTGTAATCCGCCGGGTCGTAAGAAGTCTCCGCCTCCGCGAGCATCGGGGCGCAAGAATCGAGGAAGGCCATGGTTCCGCCGTACCAGTCGTTTTTGCGCAGCGCGGAGAGCATATCCGCCTCCAGGCGCGACACGCCCCAGCGCTCCACCGCGTAAGTGCCGTAGCCGTTGTAATAGACGCAGTAATCCCTGTCGCCGGTGCTCAGCAGCAGCATCACGCCGCTGCTGTCGTTGCCCGCGCCGAAGCTGTTGTCCCGGTAGATGTTCGCCGCCGCCGCGTCCGGGTTCCTGCCATAGGCGCTGTAATCGGGTACGACCACCACATAGAGTGCGCATTGGTAGCGCTGCGTCAGCTCGGAGGCCCGGGCTTGCAGCGCCCTGCCCTCGTCCGCGCTGAACAGCCCCACAAGGTCATAAATATACACGCTGTTTCCATCGGCCGCAGCCGGCGCCGCCAGGCCCAGGAGCAGCAGCGCCGCAAAAAAGCAACATAGACGTCGTTTCATAGCTCCGTCCCCCTCACATCAGCAGATACGCCAGAATCGCCACGACCGCCGCCACCGGCGCGGCCACGGAGGCGAACAGCGTCCAGAAGCGGCCCTTGTCCACCGGCAGGTCGCCCACCAGCTTCCCGGTCTGGCCGTTCATGGCGAACAGGAAGTTCTGCCCGTTCCATGTGGTGCTGAGCATCCAGACAGGCATCAGGGCGTAATGGACCTTCCCGCGGCTCAGGCGGACCCGGTGCTCCCGGGGAATCACCATTTCATAGCCCATGACGGTACCGGCCAGGGCCTTGACCGCCGTGTTCTCGCAGCGCTCGTCGGCCCGCCGGGCGCTGTCCTCGGCGCTGATGTCGTACTTGTCCGCCAGAAAACCGGGGAGATAAGCGGTTGAGAAAGGTTTTAAGGCGCTGTAATCGTAGGGCTCGATGGAGTCCATGTGATCATCGGGCATGTGGCTGGACGCGTCTACGGGCACCTTCTGGAAGCCGAGGGTCCCCGCCCGGTGGACATTGAAGTGCTCCGTGGTGGTGACCTGATAGCTGCCCTGGCGGCGGCGGAAGGAGCGGGTGGCCTCAAAGCTGGCCTCGGCGTCCGCCGTGCCGTCGTAGAGCCAGAAGGGGACGTAAACGCCCTTGACCTCCTCGATGTGGTTCCCATCCGTAAAGGCTTTGGGCAGCAGGCGCTTCCCCAGGTAGTGTTTTTTCAGCGCGGCGACGGCAGCGTCCTTGTCCAGGACGAAGGGAATCACATAGTCCGGCTTGAGCGTCCCGGAGAACTGGCCGGGGACAATCGTCGTATTGCCGCAGTAGGGGCAGCTTGTGGCGGCGGTGGTCTGGTCGCAGATCAGCTCCGCGCCGCAGCTGGGGCAGTTGTAGGCCCGCATTCCCGCGGCCGCCGCGCCCCAATCCCCGCCCAGGCCGGAGGTATCCCATTCCTCCGCCCCGGCGGCGGGTTTATGTTCTTCTTTTTCAAACGCGCTGGCGGCCTTGGCATCCTCCTTCGCCTGGAGGGCCTCGATCTCCTTCACCTCGTACACGCTGCCGCAGTAATCACATTCCAGCTTTCCCGAGCTTCCGACAAAATGCAGCGGCCCGGTACAGGCGGGGCATTTGTAGTTCGTAACCATAGAGGGCATGTCGCTTCGCTCCTTTCGCAATCTTCCTGCGGAATCCATCATAGCACATTCCCGCGTAGATTTCACTAAAATTTTCTGTTTCCCCTTTAAAATATTCGGCGGATAGGTTATACTGTGGGATGGAAAAGCGTTGAATGACATAGAGCTCAGAAAGGAGGAAATAACATGACCTCGCTTCAGAAAGAGGCAATCGCCCTGATTCCCGGGATACCAGACGAAGATCTGTATCATGTGGTACAGATCATAAAACGGATTCGTGTATCGGCCAATACAAATACAAGCGATCAGGAAACACGCAACAAAGCATTTGCGGTCATAGAAAGTCTGCGACGGCCCGCGCCTGAACTCGATTATAATGAAGAACTTGAAAAATGGCGGGATGAAAAGTATGCGCTATAAAGTGCTTATTGATACCAACGTTCTTTTGGATTACTGCCTTCTGCGAACACCGCGTGATGAAGATTCAAGACGAGTTGTTGACGCCTGCAGAAGTGGACAAATTATCGGCTTTGTGGCTGCGCATTCTTTCCCGGATATATTTTATATTACCAGAAAAGTATATTCATCAGAGGAACGCAGGCTTCTTTTACAGTCAATTCTTCATCTGTTTCAAATTGTCGGACTTGACCGGGAGACAATATTCGCTGTCATTACAGACGAGGATTTCAAGGATTTTGAGGATTGTTTGATTGAAAAAAATGCTATTTCAATCCGTGCTGACTATATTCTCACATGGAATACCAGAGATTTTCTGAAAAGCAGGATTCCCGCCATAACTCCCACGGAATTTCTCGAAAAATGAACAGCTGTTTTCAGTTTGATGCCAATAAATCAACACAGGAGGAACATGAAACATGAAGCGGGTCGAACATTTTGCCGCGGCGCTATTGGCGCTGTGCCTGTGCGCCGCGCTGCTGCCGGGAGAAGCGGCGGGTGAAAACGCGGCATGGGGGTCAGAATACAGCGATGGCGACAAGCTTTCCAACCTGTACGGTGAAGAGCTGACCGGGAGCTGCGGCAGCGGCCTCACCTGGACGCTGGACAGCGGCGGAACGCTGACCATCTCCGGCGCCGGCGAGATGACGGATTACTCCTGGAGCGGCGCCGGAGACAATGAAAGGTATGACGGCGACGGCTACTACGCGGCCGGCGGCTATTCCCAGGCGCCCTGGTCCTATTATGCCGATGAGATTGTGCGCGTTATCGTTGAGGATGGCGCCACGAGCATCGGGGACGCCGCCTTTGCCGGCTGCAGCGGCCTGACGGATTTATCCATCCCGGATACCCTGACCAAAATCGGCGGCTACGCCTTTTATGGCTGCGAAGAACTGGAAGAGATTCCCATTCCGGCCGCGGTCACTGAAATCGGTGAATATGCCTTTTCCGGCTGCGAAAAGCTGAAGACCGCTGTGCTGCCCCCTGATATCATTGATATCCAGATGTACACGTTCCGGGGCTGTTCCGCCCTGACGACCGTCACATTCCCAACCTCGCTGTCCAATATTCTGGCGGGCGCCTTCCGATTCTGCGCCAGCCTGACAGACGTCTACTACAACGGAACGCAGGAGCAATGGCGCTCCGTCAACATATTGAATAATAATGACGCCATTACCTCCGCGCAGATACACTTTATCAACGATTTCACCCTCCCCGAGGCGACAAAATACATCCCCTACTCCGCCGTCCTGCCCGACGCTTGCAGCGTTGTGGAAAACACCCTGCCCTCCTGGCTGGGCGTCAGCGGAAACACGCTCAGCGGCGTGCCGCTGGAAGCGGGAACATATCAGATTTCCATCCGCAGCGGGAGCAATACCTTCAGGAAAACCGTCACAGTCCTGGAAAACGGCGACAGCAACGTCCGCGACTCCGTGCCGGAGGGCTATGAAATCGTGACGCCCGTATTGGACCTGCCCGCGTACAGGGAGCAGACCTGGGTGATTGACGACGCCGGTTCCACCCCGGCGGACAACAAAAACTTTGAGCGCTTCCAGGACGTCTACCTCGACGGCCGCAAGCTCAGGGGCGGCAAGCTGAGTTCCGGGAGCACGATTCCCGCGGACTGGGAATATTACGCGGAGCCCGGCAGCACCAAAATCACCATCCTGGAAGAGACAATGGAAAACGCCGGAAACGGTACGCATACCATTTCCGCCACCTTCGCTTCGGACGACGGCAAGAGCGTCGAAGCGGTTTCCCAGAACTACACCGCCTATGCCTGGGACCCGTCGAAGGAGCTGGACTATTTCTTCACCGACGCGGCGCGGACCCGCTACCGCGCGGCGGTAAAATCCCTCGCCAACTCCGAAAAGGTATTGGGCTTTGAGGACAAGACGTTCCGTCCCGGCGAGGGCCTGACGCGGGCGCAGAGCAGCGCGATTCTGGCCCGGCTCCTGGAAGCGGGCGATTACAGCGGCAGCGCGGGCTTCAGCGACGCCGCCGGCCACTGGGCCGAAGGGAGCATCGCCTACTGCGTATCGAAGGGCATCCTCAACGGCACCGGCGGCGGCCGCTTCGAGCCGGAAAACCCCCTGACCGGTTACGCCTGGGCCAAGATGCTCTTCGCCTCTCTGGGCTACGATATGGGCGCCGGCGAGGGCTGGGAGCAGGCGGTCATGGAGCGCGTCCACGCGCTGGCCATTGACCAGGACATGAGCAACTGGGACCCCGCCCGCGCCATCACCCGCGAGGAAGCCTGCCAGATGGCCTATAACGCCTTCGTGCTGCAGCGTATCCCAAAAGCGTAATCAGCTATCCTGTCTCCCCCTTCGGGGGGCGACAATACGCCATACAGAACATCAACCGACAGGAGACGAAAACAAATGTCAAATTGTGCAATCGTAGGCATCAACTGGGGCGACGAGGGCAAGGGGCGGATGGTCGACCTGCTGACCGAGCGCTTCGACGTGGTAGTGCGCTACCAGGGCGGCGGCAACGCGGGCCACACCGTCATCAACGAAAAGGGTAAATTCGCCCTCCATCTGCTGCCCAGCGGCATTTTCCGCCCCGGCGTGGTGAACGTCCTGGGCAACGGCGTGGCGCTGGATCTGGAAAACCTCTGGAAGGAAATGGAAGAGGTGGCGGAGAAGGGCGTCCCCGTGACGCCGGAGAACCTGCGCGTCAGCGACCGCGCCAGCCTGCTGCTGCCCTGGCACCGGGAGCTGGACGGCCTTGAGGAAGCCCGGCTGGCCGGAAACAAATTCGGCTCCACCCTCCAGGGCATCGCCCCCTTCTACTCTGACAAGTTCCAGAAAAAGACCATCCTTGCCGGGGAACTGCTCTATCCGAAGCACCTGGAAGAGCATGTCCGCAATCTGCTGGAATGGAAAAACCTGACCCTGACCGGCGTCTACGGCGCGCCGGCGGTGGATTTCACCGACCTGATGGACTGGCTGGAGGAGTTCGGCGGCCATTTAAAACCCTATATCTGCGACACCGGGGCCTTCCTCCGCTCCGCCGCCGGGGAGGGGAAGCACATCCTCTTCGAGGCGCAGCTGGGGGCGTTGCGGGACCTGGATTACGGCATCCACCCCTACACCACCTCCTCGAACCCCATCGCGGCCTACGCCCCCGTGGGCTCCGGCTTCCCCGGCGCGGCGCTGGACGAGGTCGTCGGCGTGGTCAAGGCATATTCCAGCTGCGTGGGGGAGGGCCCCTTCACCTGCGAGTGGTTTGGCGAGGAGGCGGACATGCTGCGGGAGGCCGGCAACGAGTACGGCGCGAAAACCGGGCGCCCCCGCCGCGTCGGGCCCATTGACATTGTCGCCACCCGCTACGGCGTCCGCTGCCAGAACGCCACGGCCCTGGCCCTGACCAAGCTGGATGTGCTGAGCTATATGGAGCAGATCCCCGTCTGCGTCCGCTATTCCATAAACGGCGCCGAAACGGATGAATTTCCCTTCCCGGCCCTGCTGCCGGAGGCGAAGCCCGTGTATGAATACCTGCCCGGCTGGTCCTGCGATATCTCCGGCGTCCGCCGCTGGGAGGACCTGCCCGAGGCGGCGCGGAACTATGTCGCTTACCTGGAAAAAGCCCTGGGCGTCCCCTTCCGCTATGTCTCCGTGGGACCGGAGCGGGACGAGATCATCCTGAGATAAGGGGCGTGGCAGATGAAGGATCGCTATGAATCCCCCCTGGCCTCCCGTTACGCTTCGGAGTATATGCTGCGGCTGTTCTCCCCGGACACGCGCTTCCGCACCTGGCGGCGGCTCTGGGTGGAACTGGCCCGGGCGGAGCATGAGCTGGGCCTGCCGGTGACGGCAGAGCAGGTGGCGGAGCTGGAAGCCCACACCGGCGACATCGACTACGAGATCGCCCAGGCCCGGGAGCGGGAGGTCCGCCACGACGTGATGGCCCATGTCTACGCCTACGGCAAGGCCGCCCCCGGCGCGGCGGGCATCATCCACCTGGGGGCCACCAGCTGCTATGTCACAGACAACGCCGACCTGATCCTCTACCGGGACGGCCTGCGCTATCTCCGGGGCGAGCTGTGCCGCGCCCTGTCGCTGCTGGCGGACTTCGCGGAGCGCTGGCGGGCCCTGCCCACCCTGGGCTACACCCATTACCAGCCTGCCCAGCTTGTCACCGTCGGAAAACGCGCCACGCTCTGGATGCAGGATTTCCTGGGCGACTTAGACGAGCTTGATTTCGTCCTCGGACAGATAAAGTTCCTCGGCTGCCGGGGCACCACCGGCACCGAGGCCAGCTTCATGGAGCTGTTCGGGGGGGACGGGGCGAAAATCGACGAGATGAACCGCCGGCTGGCGGGGGCCTTCGGCTTCTCCGGCTGCTTCGCCGTCTGCGGGCAGACCTACCCCCGGAAATTGGACAGCCGTATTCTGAACTGCCTCAGCGCCATCGCCCAGAGCGCCTACCGCTTCGCCGGGGACCTGCGGCTGCTGCAGCACGACAGGCAGGTGGAGGAGCCCTTCGAGGATCAGCAGATCGGTTCCTCCGCCATGGCCTACAAGCGCAACCCCATGCGCTGCGAGCGGGTGTGCTCCCTGAGCCGCTACCTGATGGCCGACGCCCTCAACGCCCCCATGACCGCCGCCGCCCAGTGGATGGAACGGACGCTGGACGACTCCGCCAACCGCCGCATCTCGCTGCCGGAGGGCTTTCTCTGCGCGGACGCGGTGCTGCGGCTGGTGCAGAACATCACCGGCGGGCTGCGCGTCAATGAAAAGATGGTCGCCCGGGCGGTGGCGGAGTACCTGCCCTTTATCGCCACGGAGAACATTCTGATGGAGGCCGTCAAGCGCGGCGGGGACCGCCAGAAGCTCCACGAGGTCATCCGCCGCTGCTCCATGGAGGCCACGGCCCGGATGAAGCAGGGGGAGGACTGCGACCTGCTCTCCCGCCTCGCCGCCGCGCCCGAGCTGGGCATGGACGCCGGGGAGCTGGGCGAGGTCCTGCGCCCGGAGGATTACACAGGCCGCAGCGCGGAACAGACCGACGCCTTTGTCGCCGCGGTGCGGGAGCGCATCGGGACTGTCAGCGCCGGGCAGACGGAAATCAATATTTAGAGGCTGTTGGGTTTTGAACAGCAAAAAACGGTGCTGTTAAGGGGAAATCCCCGATGGCACCGTTTTTTCACATTTCGTCCTGTTCCGGCTGCTGTGATTGGGCCCACGCGGTCAATATCTTTTCCGCAACCTTGGAAGGGGACCAATCGCGCTTTTCGGCTTCCTTTATAATAGCCGCCTTTGTTTTCGGTGGTAGTCTGACCGTAATTTGCCCCGGAGAAATCCGGGGCGATGATTTTCCCCCTTGACAAATCCCCCCGAACCGTATATAATCACTGTACTAAAACATTTAGTACAGTTCATACAGCGAGGTGAAGAAATGTTCACGATCAATTATCGCGACCCCAGGCCGGTGTATGAGCAGATCATGGACGAGATACGCAAGCTGATTATCAGCGGCGTGTACGCGCCGGACGAGAGGCTGCCCTCGGTGCGGGAGCTGGCTGGGCAGCTGGCCATCAACCCGAACACCATCCAGCGGGCCTACCGGGAGCTGGAACAGAGCGGCTACATCTACTCCGTCGCTGGCCGGGGCAATTTCGTCGGGGCGCGGCAGGAGGTCGACGTCCAGCGGAAAGCGGAGCTGCTGAAAACCTTCGCCGAAACGGCGCGGGAGCTGCGCTGGCTGGGCGTCAGCGAAGCCGAGCTGGCGTCCTATCTCAGAGAGGGGGAAACCGAGAAATGATTGAAGTCAAAAACGTGACCAAGCGCTTCGACGGCTTTACGGCGCTGGACAGCCTCAGTATGCGCGTGCCCGCCGGGGCGGTCTACGGCCTGGTGGGGCCCAACGGCAGCGGGAAGAGCACGATCATCCGCCACATCATGGGCATCTACCGCCCGGACGAGGGGGAGATCCTCGTGGACGGACAGCCGGTGTGGGAGAACCCGGCGGTCAAGGGCAGGATGGGCTACATCCCCGACGACGTGTTCTACTTCCTCTCCGCCAGCGTCCGGGACATGATGAAGTATTACCGGGGCATCTACCCGGGCTTCGACATGGAGCGCTACGAAAAGCTCAAGGGCGTGTTCACGGAAGTGCGGGAGAACAAGACCATCCGCACCATGAGCAAGGGGATGCAGAAGCAGGCGGCCTTCTGGCTGCAAATCTGCCTGCGGCCGGACGTCCTGGTGCTGGACGAGCCCGTGGACGGCCTCGACCCGGTGATGCGGCGGCAGGTCTGGGGCCTGCTGATGGCCGACGCGGCGGAGCGGGGGATCACGGTGCTGGTCAGCAGCCACAACCTCCGGGAGCTGGAGGACGTCTGCGACCACGTGGGCATCCTGGACCACGGGCGGCTGCTGCTGGAGCGCTCCCTGAGCGAGCTGCAGGAGAACATCGTCAAAATCCAGATCGCCCTGCCGGAGGGGGCCGCGCTGCCGGAGGGGCTGAACCTCCTCCACGAGAGCACCACGGGCCGCTTAAAGACCCTGATCCTCCGGGGGGAGGCGGAGGAGATCGAGGCCCGGCTCAGCGCCTGCGCCCCGCTGTTCCTGGACATGCTGCCGCTGAGCTTAGAGGAGATTTTTATTTACGAGCTGGGAGGGAACGACTATGCGGTCAAAGACATCCTTCTTTAATCCGACGCTGTTTTGGAACAACGTCCGGCGCTTCTGGCCCCTCTGGGCGGGCTACCTGGCGGTGTGGATCCTGATCCTGCCCCTGCCGCTTCTGATGAATTTCAGGGGCACCGTCAACATATCGCCCGTGGCCCTGCGGGCGCGGCTGCTGAGCACCGGCTACATCGGCGGGACCGTCGTGGGGGCGGTCGTGGCCGTGTTCTCGGCGATGCTGGTCTGGAATTTCCTCTACCACCCCCGCACGGCCCACGGCTACGCCTGCCTGCCCCTCCGGCGGGAGGCACTGTACTTCAGCGGCGTCCTCTCCGGCTTCCTCCCGCTGCTGGCGGCCAATCTCGTCATCGCGCTGCTGGCCCTGCTCTCAACGCTGCTCATCGGTTGTCCCGACCCCCTGGGCGCGGGGATCTGGTTCGCGATCGACAGCCTCATTTTGCTGTTCTTCTACGGCTTTTCCACCCTCTGCGCCCAGTTGACAGGACACATATTGGTGCTGCCGGCAGTCTACGCCGTGCTGAATTTTGTGTTCGTGGGCGTGGAATCGCTGCTGCGGGCGGTGTTCTCCAACTTCATCTACGGGATGCCGGAGTTGGGCATCGGCTGGTTCCAGCTGCCCACCCGCTGGCTCTCCCCCGCGATCGGCATGGCCTCCCGCTTTGACGTGGATTATGTCTACGTCGAAACTGCGCAGATTCGCAGGCCCGTCGCCGTCCGCTTCCAGGGCTGGGGCGTCCTGCTGGCTTACGCCATCGCGGGGCTGGCGATGCTGGCGCTGGCGCTGTGGCTGCTGCGGTGGCGCAAAATGGAGAGCGCCGGGGACGTGGTGGCGATCAAGGTCCTGAAGCCCGTGTTCCGCTGGTGCATGGGCCTGGGCTGCGGCCTGGTGCTCTGCGCGGTGATCTACGCCATCGCCATCATCTGGTCCGGCTATTACCTGGACGCGAAGCTGGCCATCATGACCGGGATCGCCTTCCTCGGGGCCTTCGTGGGCTGGTTTGGCGCAGAGATGCTGATGAAAAAGAGCTTCCGCGTGTTCCGCAAGCCCCTCTGGGGCGGCTACGGCCTGTGCTGCCTGGCCATGGCCCTGGCGGTGCTGGGGATGCGCCTCGACCTGACGGGCTACGAAAAGCGCCTGCCGGATGCGTCGCAGGTGGAGCGTGTGCTGATCCAGATCAACGGCGAGAGCGCGGTGCTGTCCAGCCCCGAGGGCGTGGCCCGGACGCTGGCGCTGCACCGGGCCGTGATCGAGGACAAGGACTGGAACCGGCCGCAGCGCTCCCCCACGGCCGAGGAAAAAATCGGCAGGATCCCCGTCACCTTCCACTACTTCCTCGGCGGCGAAAAAATGTTCGTCCGCTCCTACAGCCTGGCCTATGATATCGATGGGAGCTACGGCAGCATCAAAACCGGCAGCCGGGGCGAGATGCCCGAGCTGGCCCGGCTGATGAACGCGCAGGAGGCCATCAACCAGCGCAAGAGCACCTTCTTCCCCTTCACCCGGGACAACATCTACTACGGCCAGATCACGGCGGCGCTGCCGCTGACGGAGTGCGCGCGCCTGGCGGAACGGGAGGGGCCGGAGGAATACATCCTCATGGACCTGCGGGGCTTCACCGCCGACGAGCTTGCCCGGATGGACGGCGCGGAGCGGCGCTCGCTGGTCGCCCAGGGGATCCTCGACAACTGCCGGAACGGTTACGCCCTGGCGGAAGCGCTGGGCAGCTATACCGACGAGGAGGGCTATAATTACCAGCAGGCGATAGACGCCCTCGCGGCGGCGCGGCTGGATTACAGCGGGATATTCGCGGATTATATCTTCTCCTTCACGATGCCCGAGTTCTGGGAGCTCTACAGCGAATGCGTTCTCCCGGACATCGCCGAGGGGAGCCTGGGCCGGGTCTGGGTGCTGACCGACGAGCACTACGCCGATACGGTCTACGCCGCCCGCATCGAGATCGGCGCGCGGGAGCGGAACCCGGACGTGACGAGCCCCCGCGTGGTCAATGAATACGGCCTCTATCCCACGGACAGCGGCGACGGCTATGACCACGCCAGCTTCTACACCGTCCCGACGGTGGATTCCTACCGCACGGTCCGCTGGCTGAACGAGCACGGCGTCGCGCTCTATACTGAGGGCGAGAGCGGCAGCGCGTCCGGCGGCCTGTGGAAGCAATAAAGAGACAGTATAACCCTGCCGGCGCGGCCGGCAGGGTTCATCGTTTGAGATACGCGGAACAGCGGAAGGGAAAAAAGGAAAAAGCACTTGTCACGGGGCGAAAAATACGGTATAATTATCCTGAACATTTTTAGGCTACTTATGGTCGACAATCGTCGCAAAATGGCAGAAAGTCCGGCGCTGTTCGTGAATCTTGCGAAACAAAAACCAAAACGCTGTCATTGCACACCAGTCCGCGCTTTTCGCGAAGGCGAAAAGGCAGTGGTGTAAGCAATCCCCCCACCAGTTGCAACCGCCTTTTGTACGTAACATATACCGCCAGCCCCTATATTGGGGGATTGCCTTCACCAGTCTGCGGACTGGTGAGCAATGACAGCAAATTTGTTACGATTTGGAAGCAATATGTTTTCCGGTTTCATCCGGGTTAGGTGTATAACAACGAGAATGTATGAGGATGTGGAGCCGCAGAATGAAAAAAATCCTGATCGTTGACGACGCGCATTTTATCCAGAAGGCTGCCAGCGCGATGCTGGCCCACAAATATACGACGGTTTGCGCTTCCACGGGGGCGGAGGCGCTGGAGCTGTACGAAAAGGAAAAACCGGATCTGGTGCTGACCGACCTGCAGATGCCCGGCATGACGGGGCTGGAGCTGCAAAAGAAGCTCCAGGAGCGCTACCACGACAGCGTCCCCATCATGTTCATGACCGCCGACGGGGACGAGGAGACTGAGAGCCTGATCCTGCGCTGCGGGGCCATGGACTGCATTCGGAAGCCCTTCCACCAGGAGCTGCTGCTGCGGCGGGTTGACAATATCATGCGCCAGCTCAACCGCATCGCGGGGCTGAAGCTGGTGGCGGAAACGGACCCCATGACCGGGATGCTCAACAAGGCCAGCGTCCAGAAGGCCCTGACGGAGCTGTGCCTCCACGCCACCGGGACCCTGATGATGATCGATCTGGACAGCTTTAAGCTGGTCAACGACCTCTACGGCCACGACATGGGCGACAAAATCCTGATCCGCTTTTCCGAGATCGTGAAGAGCGTGATCCGCGCCAGCGACGTGGCCGGGCGCGTGGGCGGGGACGAGTTCCTCGTCTTCTGCAAGGACGTCCGGGCCGAGGACGTGGTGGAGGAGCGGACGCGGCGGCTCAACGAGAGCATTGTGGAGGCCGCGAAGGAGCTGATGGGCGAGGACTGCCCCATCCCGCTCGGGGCCTCCGTGGGCGCGGTGCCGGTCCCGGACGAGGGGACGAATTTCAACGGGCTCTACCAGAAGGCGGACAAAGCCCTCTATCAGGTGAAGCAGCGCGGCCGCCACGGCTGCGAAATCTACCGCGGGGACGCCGCCTCCGCGGAGGAGGAACGGAACCGGGGCGTGGCCAGCTCCATCGAGGGCATCCGCATGATTTTGGACGAGCGCAACCGCCAGCGGGGGGCCTACTCCCTCAGCAGCGACCATTTCCTCACGGTGTACCGCTACGCGGTCCGCACCCTTGAGAACTACCAGAAGACCCTGTGCCTCGTGCTGTTCTCCCTGCACCCCGTGGGGCGGGAGCGGGAGGACGCCGCGGAGCTCTTCGGCGAGGTCCTGGGCGCGTCCCTGCGCCGCAGCGACGTCTATACGAAAAACGGGAGGAACCAGTACATCGCCATCCTGACAGAGACCGACGGCGAGGGCCGGGACGTGGCCCTGCAGCGCGTCATGGACAACTGGGACGCCGCCGGCGGAACGCAGAGCATGGAGGTCCAGTACGAGACTTTGATTATCACGCCGTAACTCATCCGCATAAAAAGCCCACCCCGCCCGGCGGGGTGGGCTTTTTATGCGGGTCATTCCCCTTTTGCCCCAAGTTTGACATAAAAGAAGCGGCTATCCGCAAAAAAACGGACGGCCGCTTCCAAAAGAGAGAAAGAGAGGAGAAGTTTGAGAAACATCCATGTCGGTTCCCTTTCGGGAATAATGCCAGTATAGCGGAACTTTATGAACAAATACTGCCGATTTCATGAACAGGATGTAAATTTACCCGCCCTGCTCTCCCGGCAGAAGGCCCCCTCTCAGGTCTGCGCGCTCAGATAGCGCGCCAATGTCTCCGCCACGTCGGCGCGGGGCATGGGGGCGCGGGGGCGGACATAGCCCTCGTCCAGGGGCAGCAGCTCCCGGTCCGGGCCGAGGGCCCAGCGCAGGGCCGTCAGGGCGTAGGGGCTCTCCTCCCCGGCGTCGGGCAGTTCGTCCAGGACGGAGAGCTCCGCCTCCGGGCTCCCGGCCCAGCGGTGGAGGATGGTGATGATCTGCTCCCGCGTCAGGTCGTCCATCGGACCGAAGGCCTCCGGGCTGTAGCCCGCCACGAGGCCGGCCTCCGACGCCCAGGCCACGGCCTCCGCGTACCACTCCCCCTCCGGCACGTCGGCGAAGGCCGCCGGGGCCTCCGGCGCGGGGCTGCCGTTGACGCGCCACAGCACCGTCACCAGCATTGCCCGCGTCATCACCGTGTCCGGCTCGAACACCGTCGCGGCGGTGCCGGCGAAGATGTTGTTTTTGTAGACATACTCTATGGCCTCGTAGCGGGGGCTGTCCGCCGGCACGTCCTCAAAGGGCAGGCCCAGGACCCGGATGGGGATTTCCACCCGTTGCTCTCCGGCGGAAACGGTGAGCGTCCCCTCCGCCCCCCGCGCCGCCGCGGTGATGTGGCCGCTCTCGTCGACGCTCCCCAGCGCCGGGTCCAGGGCCCAAGTGAAGCAGCCGTCGCCGCAGCTCAGGGAAACGTGGTTGTCGTCGGCTGTGGCGTAGAGGTCGACCTCCTGCCCCGTTTCCAGCTCCAGCGAGCGGATCTGCCTGCGGTAGACCTCGCCGTAAACGCGGAGCGTATCCGGGCTCTCAACGACGGTGACGGGGATCGAAACGCCCTCGCAACCGGGGGCGGAGACGCGCAGCGCCCCGCGCCCCGGGTTCTCCGCGACGAAGGTCCCATTCTCCACGCTGCCCAATCCCCCGCAGTCGAAGGAGAGGCCCTCCGGCACCGGGGCGGGGTAACCGTTCCCGTCCACCGCCCGGACCGTCAGCTCCACCTCCGCGCCGGGCAGGGCGTCGATGTCCAGCGGGTAGAGGACCAGGCGGGCGGCGGTTCCGGTGGGGCGGGCCTCGGTGCTGAGGAAAATATAGTTGACCACATCCCGGACCGCGCTGCCGGAGGAGCGATTGACCTGGGCGATCTCCCGCTCCCCGGGCAGTACGGCGCTGAGGTTCGTGCTGCCGCCGCCGTCCAGGGCCCCGGCGTAGACGCAGCCGAGTTCGACCATCCTCCGGGCCAGCGCGTCCAGCCCCGCGCCGACGCTGTGGCCGGGGCGGCGGCCGTCGAGGGTGTAGAGAATGAGGGTGCCGTCAGGCCGGAGGCCCACGGCGCTGCGGGGCTGGTTGGCCGTGTCCTTCCCGTCGTACACCGCCGCCCCGTCCCGCACCAGGGGGAACATCAGGCCCAGGCCGCTCTCGATATCCTCCCAGCCGGGGGCGCAGCCCAGCGACAGGGTCAGCTCCTCCCCCGCATAGCGGGCCGAAATCCACGCCGGGGCTTCGCCCGCGATGTCCCCGGCGAAGCTCAGCACCGCGCCCCCCTCCGGCACCGGGGCGGGGCCGGAAAAGGTCTCCACCCGCTCCACGGTCAGGGCCACCTCCCCCGCCATGGGCAGGTCCCGGTCGAGGGCGCAGACGATGTTCCAGCCCTCGCCCTTCGCCATGGTTTTCTCGCCGGCCTCGGCGGTGTAGAGGGTCAGGTAGGGCCCCAGGGGGGCGTTGAGGGTCATGGCGTCGCTGACGGTTTCCGCGCCGGACCGGAGCGCCATGGTCTGGGCCGGGTCGCCGTAAACCGCGCTGCCGTCGGCGCGGAAGCCGATGGCCTCGTAGCCGCCGTAGAGGTAGCGCAGTACCCCTTCCCGCACCACCAGGCCGATGGGGGCGTAGTTGTCCGTTGAGAAAAAGCCGCCGTTGACCGCCGCCACGACGTGTTTTCCCGCTTCCTCATACTCCGCCGCGACCTCCCCGAGGGGGGCGGCGGAGCAGAGGGTGTCCAGACTGGCGACAGAGGGTTTGACCGAGGAAGCGCCGGGGGACAGCTCCACATATTGCTCCGCCCGGTAGTCCCCGCCGGTCCAGTATGTATTGGCGTACATCACCGCGCCCCCGCCCAGATCGGCGGACACGCTGTCCACCGGCGCGCCCCAGTCCCGCGCCCCCGCCGCGCCCTGCGCCCACGGCAGCAGCGCCAGCGCCATCAAAACGGAAAGCAGGCCCTTTCGTCCCATGCTGACCCCTCCTGCGTCTGTATTTTCGCGAATCAGTGTCCTCTCTCCCGCTTCGGGGGTGAGAACGCAGGTCCCGGGTAATTGTTTACCGGGAATATGGGTATTATACATTAAAAAAAGCGGGATGTTCAACGGTATTTTCTCCCGGATGACGAAAAAAATTTTCTTACATTTGGTATAAAATTGTGCTATAATTATAAAAATATAAGTTTTGTCCATTTTGCGGAAACCGGAATTTGCTGTACGCCTCCCCTTTGGGGGAGGCGTACTGAAAAATATAACGAAAAGGAGGCTGCCCCGGAGGGATGTATGCGGTTGGTGATTTGATATTGTATGGAAGGACCGGCGTATGCCGGGTGGAGGAGATCGACGAGGACGCGCCCCGAAACGCGGAGGAGGCGCGGCAGTATTACCGGCTGAGGCCGCTGTACCAGAACTGCAGCATCCGGGTCCCGGTGGCAAACGGGAAAATCTTTTCGCGCCCCATCGTATCCCGGGGCGAGGCGGAGTCGCTGATCCGGCGGATGCCGGAGCTGGAGGCGGAGCCCTACTACAACCGCAACCTGAACCAGCTCCGGGAGCACTACCGGCAGCATCTGGAAGGGGGCCGCTGCGAGGACCTGGTGCGGCTGACGAAGTCCCTTTACCGCAAAAAGCGGGAGGCGGAGGCCAGCCGGCGGAAGTTCGGCAGCGTAGACGAACGCTTCATGAAGGAAGCGGAGGATCTGCTGTTCGGCGAGCTGGCCGCCGCTTTGGGGATAGAGCGCGGGGCGGTGGAAGGCTATATCAGCGGCTTCCTGAACGGCACGGCGGAAAACGCGGTTGACAATTCCGCGCTGAGCCAATAAAATACAGCGCGGGGCCTTATGCGCTCCGCGCTGTATTTCGTTTTGATGACCCTCAGGATGCAAGCCGGCGCCAGTCAAAACATCCGGCGCCGTCCGTAAATCATACGAAGCAAAAACAAAAACGCTGTCATTGCTCACCAGCGCGCACGCTGGTGAAGGCAATCCCCCCACCAGTTGCAACCGCCTTTTGTACGTAACATAAACCGCCAGCCCCAATATTGGGGGATTGCCTTCACCAGTCTTCGGACTGGTGAGCAATGACAGCGAATTTGTTACGGTACGGAAGCGCCAGGCTTTTCCGCTTCATGCGGGTTAGTCAAAAACCTCTGAAAGGAGCCTTCCCATGTACGACACCATTTTCTTCGACCTGGACGGGACGCTGACCGATTCCGGCCCCGGCATCACCAACTCGGTGATGTACGCCCTGCGCCGCTTCGGGATCACGGTCGAAAACCGGGAGAGCCTGTACCCCTTTATCGGCCCGCCGCTGTTGGACTCCTTTCAGCGCTTTTTCGGCTTTACGGAGGAGCAGGCGCGGCAGGCCGTCGTGTATTACCGGGAATATTTTTCCGCCGGCGGGCTTTTTGAGAACTCAGTCTATCCCGGCGTCCCGGAGATGCTGGGGCGGCTGCAATCGGCGGGGCGGCGGCTGTGGGTCGCCACCAGCAAGCCGGAGGACTTTGCCCGGAGCATCATTGGGCATTTCTCCCTCGGCTGCTATTTTGAGGGCGTCTGCGGCGCGGGGATGGACGGGACGCGCACCCGCAAGGACGAGGTGCTGCGTTACGCCCTCGGCCTGTCCGGCGCTGTCCCGGCCCGGTCCCTGATGGTGGGCGACCGGGAACACGACGTGTTCGGCGCGTCTGTCTGCGGCCTGGACTGCCTCGGGGTGCTCTACGGTTACGGCAGCCGGGAAGAGCTGAACGCCGCCGGAGCGAAGTACATCGCCGCCGGGGTCGGGGACGTGGCGGAACTGATTCTTGGCGCCGGAAGCTGACCGTTTCCGCCCGGCCCCTCTGCTATCATAGAGAAACCCACCCCCGCAAGGGATGGGACAGCGCCAAATTGATGGAGGATGACACGATGCTCTATGCTCTGCTTCTGTTCGCGGCGGCTTACATCCTGATGCTGGTGTTCGACCGTTACCGCCCCTGGATCGCGCTGGGCTGCGCGGCGGTGTTCCTCCTGACCGGGATGCTCCCCGCGGGGAAGGCGCTTGAATACATAGATTTCAACGTGCTGCTGATGCTGGCGGGCATCATGGGCACGGTGGAGCTGGTCATCCGCTCCGGCCTGCCCAGCCTGCTTTCCGACCTGCTGGTGTCGAAGGTGCCCAACGTGAAGTGGGCCACGGTGGCGCTGTCCGTGTTCGCGGGGCTGGTCTCCGCCTTCATCGACAACACCGCGACGGTGCTGATGCTGGCCCCCGTGGCCTTCGCCATCGCGAAAAAGCAGGGGGTCAGCCCCGTGCGCATGGTCATCGCCATCGCGGTCAGCAGCAACCTCCAGGGCGCGGCGACCCTCGTGGGGGACACGACCTCGATTCTGCTGGGCGGCTACGCCGGCATGGACTTCATCGACTTTTTCATCTGGCGGGGCAGGCCCGGCATCTTCTTCGCCGTCGAGCTGGGGGCGCTGGCCTCCGTGGGGGTATTGCTGGTTTTGTTCCGCCGGGAGAGCGCGCCGGTGGAGGCGGGGGCGCGGACCGTGGTGCGCGACTTTGTCCCCGGCGTCCTCCTGGCCGCCACGGTGCTGCTGCTGATTTTCGCCTCCCTCTTCCCCAGGCGCCCCACCCTGACCAACGGCCTGATCTGCGTGGGCGTGATGCTCCTGGGCGCGGTCTGCCACGCGCTGCGGGAACAAAAGGCTGGGGAACTGCTGGTCCCCCTCCGGGGCGTCGACTGGCAGACGGTCCTGTTGCTGACGGGGCTGTTTTTGATGATCGGCGGCATCACGGAGATGGGCGTGGTGGACGCCGCCGCGGGGCTGCTGGCGAACATGGACGGCGGGAGCCTGTTCGTCATCTACTCCGCGCTGATCTGGGGCAGCGTCGTCATCAGCGCCTTTATCGACAACATCCCCTATGTGGCCACAATGCTGCCCGTGGTGCGCACCCTGGCGCTGGGGCTGGGGGCGGACCCGACGGTGCTCTATTTCGGCCTGCTCTGCGGCGCGACCCTCGGCGGCAACCTCACCCCCATCGGCGCCACCGCCAACGTCACGGCCATCGGCCGGCTGCGGAAAGAGGGCTGGACCGTCACCAACCGCGATTTCCTCAGCATCGGCATCCCCTTCACCCTCGCCGCCATCGTGCCGGCTTATCTGTATCTCTGGCTGGTGTACGGGTAAATGGCCCAACGCGGAATCATAAAGCACAGCCCGCCCCGAAGGGGGCGGGCTGTGCTTTATGATTCAGGATATTCCTGCGGTTGCTTTTCCGCCAGTTGATCCATTCCTGTCCCCAGGGCCACGGAGATTTTATAAAAAGTCTCTACGGAGAAGTTATAGCGCGTTTTTTCGCTCTCAATCTGACGGATAAAATCGTGAGACAAGCCAACCATTTCCGCCAACCGCGCTGAGGTTATGCCTTTTGCTTTCCGATAGCGCCTGATATTTCGCCGGATGGTATCGTATATCGAATTGTCAAATTCAAGCTGTTCCATGAAAGCTGTCACCTGACAAAAATTATACCCTCGCACGGCGGTAGTGTATGTTAGGTATCACCTCACATTATGCTTGATTTTTCCGGCAGACGCTGTATAATGTGAGGCAATAGCTCATATTACACTGCGATTGGGAGGCGCGAAAAATGGACGTCATAAAAGATATGCTGCTGATGTCTGCGGCAAGGCTGTACAGCCTTGGGGTAGATTTGGAAATGTCACGCGAAAAACTTCGGCGCCTTGCGGAACAGGGAGTTTCATTTCACGCAAAGGAAATGGCTGACGCGTATGAAGCATTTTTGTCCCTACAGCGTCAATGGGAGGAACTGGAAAAGCAGCATCTTGAGCTGCGCGACGAAATTATACAGCGTTGAGTTTGGATAGCAACACGTCACTCTTCTGATTGGACCCTCATGGTCAAATCGGGGAAAATGGAAAATTGGTTTCCTGTCACTGGAAGGAGGTAGTCTTTATGCTGACCCGGATGTTTCATGAAAATATGAGCTATGTCGAAGCGCAAAAAGTTTTGTTCTCTTCGCTGAAGCAAGGGATGAACCAAGATGAAATCCGCCGTATTCGTTCCGATTTTGCTGAGATTATTCCAATTATCACGTCCAGAGAACTCGGACAGGAGGAATCCACTTTTACAAGTTATCAGATATGACGGCAGCATCAAGCGCCCGGCTTTCAGCCGGGCGCTTGACATATGTGTCATGCCTCAAGATACGGAAAAATCGCCTCCCGCCAGGCATCCGTGAGGGCGGGGAGGGTCCAGCGGGCGTTGGCGGGGGAGGTGGAGGGGAGCTTGACAGCCTCGCGGCCCAGGGGCTCCCGGCAGAGGCGGCGGTAATAGTCCCAGGAGGCGCCGCCGTTGCAGAAGATGGCGCGAATCTCCGCGCCGGCCAGGATGGGGCGGAGGTCGTTGGGCTCCACGGCACGGATGCTGGCGTCGCTGGAACCGGCGATCTCGCAGCGGCCCACCACGTCCCAGAGAGCCAGGCGGTGGGAGAGCGCCAGCGCGGCCTTTTCCTCCCGCGTCCGGGGGACGGGGGCGCCGAACAGCGCCGCCAGCAGGGGCCAGAAGCGGTTTTGGGGGTGGGCGTAGAAAAATTCCGCCTCCCGGGATTTTACCGAGGGGAAGGAGCCGAGGATCAGCACCCGGCTCCCGGCGTCCCACAGCGGCGGGAAGGGGTGGACCTGGACGCTGTATTCCATGGCTCAGGCCCCCAGCCAGCGGTGGAGCAGGGCGGCGAACTGGGCGCGGTTCAGCGCCCCGTCCGGGTCCAGAAGGCCTTCCGGGCTGCCCTGCATGATGTTCCGCCCGACGGCCCAGCGCAGGGCCTCCGCCGCGTCCCCGCCCAGCCCCTCCGCGTCCGCGAAGCCGGAGAGATCCCCGGCGATCTGGGGCTGCCGGCGCAGTACGCTCCGCTCCGCGCGGAGCATCAGCACCGCCAGCTCGGCGCGGCTGACGGGCTCGTCCATGCCGCCGTCCTCCCAGAGGGCGTCGCTCAGCCCGAAGCGCCGCGCCCAGGCCGCGGCGGGGGCGTACCAGGCTACCGCGGGGGAAACCGCCGCCTCCCCGCCGGCGGGGCGGAGCTGGTAGAGGACCTGAAGCGCGGCGGCGCGGCTCACCGGCTCGTCCGGCGCGAAGCGCCGCTCCCCGGTGCCGGACATCAAGCCAAGGTCATATACATAGCGGACATCGTTGTAATACCAGGCCCCCGGCGCCGCGTCGTCCAGGGGCAGCAGCTCCCCGCTGACGGTCACGGCGCACTGGACCTCCCGCAGCCCTGCCCGCCCGGTGACGGTGGTGCTGCCGGCCCCCATGCAGACCACGGCCCCGTTTTGCACAACCGCGACGGCGGGGTCGGCGCTGGTCCAGCTCGGGACGAGGGCGGCTTCCGCCGGCTCAAAATGCCATTGCAGCGGCAGGCTCTCCCCGGCGTACAGATTCACCTCCGGCGTGTCCAGATAAAAATCCGCGGCCAGCAGCGGGTTCCAGGGGTTTTCGGGCCGGGGGTCGGTGGGATCCCAGCCGTTGTCCAGCTCCGGGGTGATATGCCCCACCAGCGTCCCCGGCTTCCCCAGGGGGCCGGGATTCTCCGCGTCGTCATAGACCCGGACGCCGGTGCCGGGGGCGCAGTTGTCGTAAATCCACTTCGCGTCGGCGGTTTGCAGCCGCACACAGCCCAGCGAAGCCACGGAACCCAGCAGGTTGTATTCATCCGCGATCATCCAGGCCGGGTTGGGGGCCCAGTAGCAGATGGAATGGAACAGGATATCGCCGTTGAAGGCGGTGGTATATTGCGCGTATGTACCGTCGTACATCAGGCACCACTCTTTTTTGATGGGCTGCACGGCGTAGTCCCCCAGCGGCGTGGCGTGGCCCGCGCGCCCCGTGGAACAGATCATGGCCCGGACCGGGACCGTGAAGGCCCCCGCCCCGTCGGCGGTGTAGACCGTGACCGTGTTCGCGGCGCGGTTGACCATGATGTAATAGGGCCCCTCCGCCTCCGCCGCGGCGGGACGCGCCGCCGCCAGCGGCAGTAGGCAGGCCAGGACCAGGATAAGGGCAATCGTTCTCTTTCTCATCGCGTACCTCTCTGCATTTGCCTTTATTTTTTGCCGGACTTTTTCTCCCCGCGCCTGCCGTCCTTTTTATGCTGCTTTTTTCCGCCCTTCTTCTCGGGCTTTTTGTCCTTGGCGCCCTTCTCCTTCTTTCCGCGCTTCTCCGGCGGGGCCTCCCAGTGGGCCCACTTGTCCGCCAGGGAGTTGATCTGGCCCGTAAACTTCGCCAGCTCCTTGTTGGGGATGCCCCGGCAGGCGCGGGCGATGCGCATCAGGCGCTCCACAGCGGCCAGCAGGTTCTCGAACACCGTCAGGCTGCGGCGCTGCTTCGGGCTCAGGCGCGCCACGGGCACACCCTCCGGCATCGTGATGTACTCGTCCGAGACCAGGTCGAACACCGCCCCGGAGAAGGGGGCTGAGACAGTGAGGCCGTGCTCGTCGGCCAGACAGTTGGCGTAGGAGCGCATGGCCGCGTCGTCGCCGTGGTTGACGAACACCATCCGGGGTTTGGGCTGGAACTGGGTGATCCAGCGCAGCAGCCCCGCCTTGTCCGCGTGGCCGCTCTTGCCGGGCAGGTAGCAGATCTCCGCGTTCACCGCAACATCCTCGCCGAACAGGCGGATCTCCTTTTTCCCGTCCCGGATGGCCCGGCCCGTGGTGCCCGCCGCCTGGTAGCCCACGAACAGGATCATGCACTCCTTCCGCCAGAGGTTGTGCTTGAGGTGGTGGCGGATGCGCCCGGCCTCGCACATGCCGGAGGCGGAGATGATGACCTTGCTCTCCCGACTGAGGTTGATGAGCTTCGATTCCTCACTGGACACCGTCGTATGCAGGCCGGGGAACACCAGCGGGTTGATGCCGGCGTCCAGCAGGGCGCGGGTCTCCTCGTTGAAGTAGTGGCGGTCGCACTGCAGAAAGATGCCCGTGGCCTCGTTGGCCATGGGGCTGTCCACGTACACGGGGAAATTGCCGTGGCCCTTGACCATATCGCCTAATTTAATCTCCCGGAGATAGTACAGCAGCTCCTGGGTGCGCCCCACGGCGAAGGAGGGGATGACCACGTTGCCGCCACGGTCAAACACCCGCTGGATGCAGGAGGCCAGAAAGTGGACGCTGTCCACGTCGGCCCGCTCATGGTAGCGGTCGCCGTAGGTGGACTCCGTGACCACATAGTCCGCCTCGGTGATGTAGTGGGGGTTGTTCAAAATGGGCTGGCCGAGGTTGCCGATGTCGCCGCTGAACACGATCTTGCGCTCTACCCCGTCCTCCCGGAGCCAGACCTCGATGCTGGCTGAGCCCATCAGGTGCCCCACGTCCACAAAACGGATGACGCAGTGCTCGCTGACCTGGATGCGCTGGTTATAGTCGCAGGGGCGCAGGCGGCTGATGGCCCCCTCCGCGTCCTCTATGGTGTACATGGGCTCCACCGGCGGTTCCCCGGCCCGCAGCGCCCGCTTGCTCTGCCACTGGGCGTCGGCCTCCTGGATGTGGGCGCAGTCGCGCAGCATCACGTTGGCCAGGTTGCAGGTGGCCGCCGTGGCGAAAATCGGCCCCCGGAAGCCCTTTTTATACAGCAGCGGCAGCTCGCCGGAGTGGTCGATGTGGGCGTGGGTCAACAGTACAAAGTCGATCTTCTCCGCCTCCACCGGCAGCTCCTGGTTGACGAACACCTCCTCGCCCTGCTTCATGCCGCAGTCCACGATCCCGTAGCTCCCGCCGGCCTCAATCAGCGTACAGCTCCCCGTGACCTCATGGGTCGCGCCCAGAAATGTCAGTTTCATGTCGCTCCTCCTTCTCTGTTTTCTACCGCCTGTATCCGGAAATATTGCAACTATTTCGTTGTGGGCATTTCCCTCCCCCTTTGGGGAGGGAAATGTCGAAAAAATAGATTTCTTTTGTGTTTTCTCCCCCTTTGGGGGAGAAAACACAAAACTGTTAAAATAATACAAAATATTATACTACCAACTTCGGCTTTGCGCAACTTGTTTTGTGCGAAGCCCTGTGAGCCGGCGAAAAAATGTAAAGTAAGCTTGACATTCAAAAAGAAACGTGATAAGATACATGTAAAGTCGGCTTTACATGTATCTTATCACGGAGGTGGTTGTTTGAAAAACAGAATCGAGGAATTGAGAAACCGGAAGGGGCTGCGGCAGGAGGAGCTGGGGCGGGAGCTGGGCGTATCCCGGCAGACCATCAGCTCGCTTGAAAACGGCCGGTATAACCCGTCCATCCTTCTGGCGCACAGGGTCGCGGTGTTTTTTGGGATGACAATCGAGGAAGTGTTTATTTTTGAGGAGGAACCGTCATGTATTACAACAACAAAAAATTGATCCTCAGCATTTTCTGGCTGGTTTTGGGCATAGCCCTGATGGCGCTTTCCATTGCGGAGGTGTTGGATTCCGCCATGTATTCCGGCATGGGAGGCGCCCTCGCCGCGGTCGGATTTCTTCAGATCATCAGAAATTTGAAATACCGCAGCGATTCCAGCTACCGGGAAAAAATCGACACGGAGGCAGGCGACGAGCGCAACCGCTTTCTGCGCATGAAAAGCTGGGCCTGGGCCGGGTATATCGTGATTTTAGTTGAAGGGATCGGCGTGGTTGCCGCCATGATTGCCGGGCAGCATACGATACAGAAGGTGCTGTCCTATTCCGTGTGTCTGATTTTGATCGTCTACTGGTGTTCCTATCTGGTTTTGAAACGGAAATACTGACCGTCCTGTACGCTCAGCTTTCGCGGCGGAGGCCGAGCAGATACAGTACCGCCGCCAGCGCCCATGAGGCTGCGGCCCAGGCCGCGAGGCCGGGGAGGAAGGCGCTGTCGTGGATTGCGTGGAGGTACCACCAGGGCGGCAGCAGCATAGCCAGGGGGCGCAGAATGCCGGCGTCGAAGAAGACGGGGCACAGCGCCAGCGTCGCGGCGCAAAGGGCCAGCCCCAGCGCCCCGATCCGCTCCGGACGGCGGAGCAGCAGGGCCGCAGCTGCCCCGAGGCCCGCGCAGGAGAGGCCCAGCAGCAGCATCGGCAGCGCCTCCCGCCCCGCGCCTTCGGAAAGCCCGGCCAGCCCCAGCGCCGCCAGAGCCCCCAGGGCCGCC
>JAFUVO010000115.1 GCA_017477525.1 Oscillospiraceae bacterium
GTCCTGGAACGCGCCTCCGAGCGCTCCATCTCCCTGCGCCGCACCGACCGCGACGGTACGGTGTGGGTGGATTTCAGGTATGCCTGATCGCCCGCCAAGACGGCTGTGCCGGCATGTCATCGTATATGCGCGGCGCCATGGTCACAACAGGGACGGTTTCAAACAGTGATTGACGGAATGGGCTTTTGATGGTAAAATATACTGCCTTTAAAAATGAACTTGATAATACTTTCCCCACAGGGAGAGCGCGGCGGCAGTAAGCAAAATGGGGGGACCGAAGAACATGAGCGCCCAGGAACACATCCGCAATTTTTCCATCATCGCCCACATCGACCACGGAAAATCTACCTTGTCCGACCGTCTGATCGAGCTGTGCAAGGCCGTTCCCGCCCGGGAGATGGAGGACCAGATACTGGACAACATGGAGCTGGAACGGGAGCGGGGCATCACGATCAAGGCCCGCGCCGTCCGCCTGGACTACACCGCCGCCGACGGGGAGACCTATGCCCTAAACCTGATCGACACGCCGGGCCATGTCGATTTCAACTACGAGGTGTCCCGTTCCCTGGCGGCCTGCGAGGGCGCGGTGCTGGTGGTGGACGCCGCCCAAGGGGTGGAGGCCCAGACCCTGGCCAACACCTACCTCGCCATGGACAACGACCTCGAAATCCTGCCAGTCATCAACAAAATCGACCTGCCCGCCGCGGACCCGGCCAAGGTGAAGCAGGAGGTAGAGGATATCATCGGCCTGCCCTGCGACGAGGCCCCGGAGATTTCCGCGAAGATGGGCCTCAACATTGAGGCGGTTTTGGAGGACATTGTCAAAAACGTCCCGCCGCCCCCCGGCGACCCCGACGCGCCGCTGAAGGCCCTCATCTTTGACAGCCAGTACGACCCCTATCTGGGCGTGGTGGTCTATGTCCGGGTGATGGAGGGGACGCTTTCCGTAGGCCAGGATGTGCGTCTGATGGCCACCGGCGGGAGCTACCGGGTGCTGGAGTGCGGCTATCTCCGCCCCAAGGGGGTCGAGAACACCCGCGCCCTCCGGGCCGGGGAGGTGGGATGCTTCACCGCCTCCATCAAAAACGTCAAGGATACCCGGGTGGGCGATACCGTCACGGACGCGGCCAATCCCGCTGCCGAAGCCCTGCCCGGCTACCGGCCCGTGCGGCCCATGGTCTACTGCGGCATTTACACCGAGGACGGCAGCCGCTTCGGGGACCTGCGGGACGCGCTGGAAAAGCTTCAGCTCAACGACGCCTCCCTGGTGTTCGAGCCGGAGACCAGCGTGGCCCTGGGCTTCGGCTACCGCTGCGGCTTTTTGGGGATGCTGCACATGGAGATCATCCAGGAGCGCATCGAGCGGGAATTCAACCTCGATCTGATCACCACCCTGCCCTCCGTCATCTATGAAATCACAAAAAACGACGGCAGCATCCTCCGGGTGGACAACCCCCACGACTACCCCGACCCCACCGTGATCTCCGACGCCCAGGAGCCCTATGTCAAAGCCTCGATCATCTCCCCGCCGGACTACATCGGGAACATCATGCCCCTGTGCCAGGACCGGCGCGGGGAGTTCAAGGATATGCAATACCTGGACAAAAACCTCGTGGAAATGCACTACAACATGCCTCTGGGGGAGATCGTCTACGACTTCTTCGACACGCTCAAGGCCCGAACAAAAGGCTACGCCTCCCTCGACTACGAATTTTTTGAGTACCGCCCCAGCGAGCTGGTCAAGGTGGACATCCTGCTCAACGGCGACCAGGTGGATGCCCTGAGCTTTATCGTCCACAGGGAAAAAGCTTACGGACGGGCCCGGAAGATCTGCGAAAAGCTCAAGGAGAACATTCCCCGCCAACTCTTCGAGATTCCGGTCCAGGCGGCCATCGGCGGGAAAATTATTGCCCGGGAGACCGTCAAGGCCCTGCGTAAGGATGTGCTGGCCAAGTGCTACGGCGGCGACATCACCCGGAAGAAGAAGCTCCTGGAAAAGCAGAAGGAGGGCAAAAAACGGATGCGCTCCCTCGGTACCGTCCAGATGCCCACGGAGGCCTTTATGGCCGTCCTCAAAATCGACGACGAAGACTAAACGGTTTTTAGCGGCAACTGTTTATACTCACGAGCAATGAAATTTGCAATTTCATTGCTCCGTGAAAGGCTGCACTTCGTTCGCGCCGCCGCGGGGGAGCGGCACTCACTCCGTGAGAAGAATTTTTTGCGAAAACGCGGTTTCCGCAAAAAATGGATTTGACTCTATTCGCGCCTGCGGGCGCGAACTCTGCGAGGCAACGAAGGTTTTTTTGCAAGTATTTTCGACCGCGAGTATAGAAAAGATAATTTCCCTCCCCCGAAGGGGGAGGGAAATGCTGAAAAGATATCATTTTGGCAACTGTTCAGCGGCCCGGCAAAACGGGCGCTGGACAGCTTCATTTTTAAATGCTGGTCTGGTCGCTGAGGATGTCGCCGATGAGCTTTTCGCGGACGGCGGCCACCATGGTCTCGCGCACCTTCTGGCGCAGCGGTAGCACGGCGCGTGGGGAAACGCTCAGCTCGTCGATGCCGATGGAGAGGAAGGTCTCGGTCAGCTCCAGGTCCGCGCCCAGCTCGCCGCAGATGCCGATCCAGATGCCGTTCTTGTGGGCGTTGTCCGCCGCCATTTTCAGCAGGCGCAGCACCGCCGGGTGGTGGGGGTTGAAGAAGCGGCCCAGGTCGTTGTTCTGCCGGTCGCAGGCCAGGGTGTACTGGGTCAGGTCATTGGTGCCGCAGGAGAAGAAGTCGACCTCCTTCGCCAGCCGGTCGCTGATGAGGGCGGCGGCGGGCGTTTCGATCATGATGCCCACCTCAACGTCGGCGGCGTAGGGGATGCCCTCGGCATCCAGCTCCTTCTTCACCAGCTCGCACATCTTTTTGGCCTCCTTGACCTCCCAGACGCTGGTGACCATGGGGAACATGATGGCCAGCTTGCCGTAGGCGGAGGCGCGGTAGAGGGCGCGGAGCTGCGTCTTGAAAATCTCGGGCCGGTTCAGGCAGATGCGCAGGGCGCGGTTGCCCATGGCCGGGTTCTCCTCGTGGGGCAGGTTGAAGTAGTCGATCTGCTTGTCTGCGCCGATATCGAGGGTGCGGATGACCACCTCGCGGCCGTCCATGTCGCTGAGCACCTTTTTATAGGCCTCGAACTGGTAGTCCTCGCTGGGATAGTCGTCGCAGTTGAGGTACAAAAACTCGCTGCGGAACAGGCCGATGCCGCCGCCGTCGTTGGCCAGCACCGTGTGGACGTCCTCGACGGAGCCGATGTTGCAGTAGATGCGGATGCGCTGGTTGTCCTTGGTGACGTTCTCCTTGCCCTTGAGCATGTTCAGCATCTCCTGGTGCTTGAGCTGCTCGTCGCGCTTCTGCATCAGGCGCAGGCGCGTGGCCTCGTCGGCCTCGATGACCGCCGTGCCGGTGCCGCCGTCGACGATGACCTCCCGCCCCGCGTACTCGGCCTTGAGCTGGTCGCCGACGCCGATGATGGCGGGGATGCCCATGGTCCGGGCCAGGATCGCGGTGTGGCTGCTGCCGCTGCCGCCGGAGGTGACGAAGCCCAGAATCTTCGCCTTGTCTAATTGCACCGTCTCGCTGGGGGCCAGGTCGTCCGCGGCGAGGACCACGGGCACGGGGCTGTCGATGCCGCCCTGGGCCACGCCGGTGAGGATGTCCAAAATCCGCCCGGACACGTCCTTTACGTCGGCGGAGCGGGCCTGCATATAGGCGTCGTCCATCGAGGCGAACATCTCGGCGAACTGGGCCGCGATATCGCTGACCACGGCCTCGGCGTTGAGGCCCTCGTTTTTGATCTTGTCCTCGATAGCCTCCACATAGTCGAGGTCCTCCGCCATCATCTGGTGGACCTCGAACAGTGCCGCGGCCTCGTCGCCGGCCTCCTTGCGGGCCTTCTCCGCCAACGCGCCCAACTGTTCGATGGCCGTGGCCTGGGCCTTCTCAAACCTGGCCCACTCCGCGTCCCGGTCGGTGGCCTGGTAACGGCTGATTTCGCTCTTCGCCCGCTGGTAAAAATAGAGGGGGCCCACCGCGACGCCGGTGGACGCGCCTTTTCCCTGGATCGTAATCATGGCAAATTCTCCTTATTTTATTCGCCTTATTTTATTCGGGGTATACGCTCCCCCTCCGGGGGAGCGTATACCCGATACAAATCCCTGTAAGATTGCCCCGCCCCTCCGGGGGCGGGGCAAAGAAGCGCCATCTCAGAAATTGGCCTTGAAGAAGCCCTCGATCGCGGCGCAGACGGCGTCCTCGCCCTCGCCCTCGACGCTGACGGTGACGGTGTCGCCCTGCTTGATGCCCATGCCCATCAGGGCCATGAGCTTCAGCGCGTTGACGCTCTTGTCGCCCTTCGCCACGGTGACGGTGACGCCGGGGTGGCCCTTGATCTCCTTGACCAGCAGTCCGGCGGGACGGGCGTGGATGCCGACGGGATCGGTGATGGTGTACTCGAAAGATTTCATGTATGGTTCCTCCTGTGTAATAATGGTTTTATTTTTTGCCTCCCCGCCCCGCCGGGGCGGGGAGGCAAAGTGGCCTTATACGTTCGCCAGGGCGGATACGCCGCACTCGACGCCCTCAAGGTCGTCGGAGTTGGTCAGCAGCACCACGACCACGTCGGGGTGACCGGCAGCTTTGATCTTCGACCGGTCAAATTCGAGGATCTTCTGTCCGGCTTTGACGGTGTCGCCCTCCTGGACGAAGGGGGTGAAGCCGTCGCCGTTCATGCTCACGGTGTCAACGCCGACGTGGATCAGCAGCTCCATGCCGTTCGCTTCCAAGCCGATGGCGTGCTTGCTGTCGGCCACGCTGGTGACGGTGCCGTCGAAGGGGGCCACCACCACGCCCTCCTCGGGCTGGATGCCCACGCCGTCACCCAGGATGCCGGCGGCAAAGGTGTCGTCAGGGATGTCCTCGCGGGCGATGACCGTGCCCTTGGTGGGCTGGAGCACCGCGCCGCCGGCGCAGCGGATGACGCTGGCGGTGGGAACGGAGACAGGCGCGGCGGGGGCGGCGGAAGCGGAAGCCTTCGCGGGCTCATCCTCTTTCCAGATGAACCAGGTGAGGATAAAGGCCACGCCGCCGGCGATGACCAGCTCCAGCAGGTAGAGGGGCACGTTGTTCACGGCGGGAATCGCCGGGATGCCGGTGACGCCGTACACGGGGGCGCCGAGGCCGAACAGCGAACCGAAGAGCGCGCCGATGGCGCCGCCGGCCATGCCGCAGACAAAGGGCTTCATGAAGCGGAAGTTGATGCCAAAGATGGCGGGCTCGGTGATGCCCAGGGAGGCGGAGAGGGAGGAGGGCAGCGCCACGGACTTGGTCTTCTGGTTCTTGACCTTCAGCGCCACGGCAAGGCAGGCGCCGAACTGGGCGAAGTTGGCCGCGGAGGCGATGGGCATCCAGGTGTTCAGGCCGGTGCTGGAAATCATGCCGGCCTCGATGACGTTGTACATGTGGTGCAGACCCATGACCACGGTGAGCGGGTAGATCGCGCCCATGACCAGGGAGCCGATCAGCGTGCTGGCCAGCCACTTCGCACCGGCGAGCACCCAGTTCTCCAGCACGGAGAAGATGGGCCCAATGATGGTGAAGGTGATGAAGGAGGTGATCAGCACGGTGCAGAGCGGGGTGACGAACAGGTCGATCATCTCGGGGACATGCTTATGGAGCCATTTTTCCACCGTGGCCATCAACAGCACCGCCAATATGACGGGGATGACGTGGCCCTGGTAGCCGACCTGCTGTACGCTGAAGAAGAACAGGTGCCAGGTGGGGATTTCGCCGGCGGAATAGCTGCCGACGGTCCAGGCGTTGATCAGCGCGGGGTGGACCATCATCAGGCCGACGACGGCGCCGAGGAAGATGTTTCCGCCAAAGACGCGGGCGGAGGAAATCGCCACTAAGACAGGCAGCAGGGCAAAGGCGGTGTTGGCAACTAAGTCGAGGAAGGAGAACCAGTCGGATAGTCCAAAGGCGGGGGCGAATTTCGGGATGGCTTCCACAATGCCCATCATCAGGCCGGAGGCCACGATGGCGGGGAGGATGGGGACGAACACGTCGCCGGGAACCTTCAAAATCCTGCGCCACAGGGGGGCCTGGGCGGCGGCGGCGGCTTTGACGTCGTCCTTCGTGGCGGCGGTCATGCCGGTGACGGCGAGGAACTCGTCGTAGACCTTGTTGACCGTGCCGGTGCCGATAATCAGTTGGAGCTGGCCGTTCGACTCGAACATGCCCTTGACGCCGTCGACTTCCTCGAGGGCTTTTTTGTCAAGCTTGCTGTTGTCCGCGATGACCAGGCGGAGGCGGGTGGCGCAGTGCGCCGCGCTGACGATATTTTCCCGGCCGCCTAAGTGGGAAAATATTTCTTCAGCGCA
>JAFUVO010000116.1 GCA_017477525.1 Oscillospiraceae bacterium
GTCGCCGCCGCCGCCCGGGGTATCGCCGCCGCCGCCCGGCGTGGGATTAAAGTTTACCGCGACAATATGTGTACCGCTTCCCACGCTTTCACCGGTTGTCTCAGTCTGAATGGTGATCTTTGTACTGTCGATTTCTTCTATGTCAACCTGCAGCTCATAATGCAGGAACTCAGCCTCATCTCCGGAAACAGCCAGGAGGTAGAGATGGCGCTTAGGCTCATTATCAACGCGGGTCGAGTAACCGTAAAGGAAAGCGTATTCTCTGTCGAATACCATATTTTCCCCGGGATCGCCGATCAGCAGATAGGAAACGTTCCTTTCGCTGTCCTGCCTCATCGAAGCGGGGGCGATATGATAAGCCGTTGGGAAGGAGCTCCAGGCGTAGTAAATTCCATCCGGCTGCGGCGTATTTTTAGGATCATATGCTTTCGGAATGACAACATACACAGTATCCGCAGCTATCGCATATGCGTATGCGCTGCTGCGTTCCGTGCTTGAATCCGCCGCAAATTCATCGACAATCATACCGACGTTTCCAGCCGCTTCCAAGCCGGCGCAGCCATCAAAAGCGCTGGGGTCAATCTCCGTTACGGTATTCGGAATATAAGCCGCCGCCAGATTGGCGCAGTCCCTGAAAGCAGCCGGACCGATCCCGGACACGCCAGTCCCAATCACAAGCGCGGTGATATCGCCCATATACGCGGAAAGCTTCTGACTGGCAAAATTCTTGGGAATGTCCGCGCCGCTGACAGTGAGCATACCTGTGGATTCCAGCAGCCAGGTCAAATCCCCGTCTGTCCCTTTTGCAAGCTCTGTTGTCACAGTGCGGGCGCGGGTCAGGGCCTCATTGTCTTTGCCTACGGTTACGGAGCTGGCCAGAGTCTTAACCCCGTCGGCAAACAGGTGATAGCAGTTCGCGAAAGCACCGTCGCCGATGCTCTTCAACTGCGCGTTGTTGGGAATGGCCACAGTATCGAGAGCGATGTTGTAAGCGAAACTCTCTTCCCCAATGCTTGCCACGCTGCCGGGGAGGTTCAGTTCCTTCAGCGCGGCGCAAAACGCAAAAGCCTCGTCCCCGATTTCGGTAAGCGTATCGGGGAACTCTACGGATTCCAGTGCCTGGCAGCCGTAGAAAACCGCATCGGGAAGCGCAGTCACGCTGGATGGAATCGTGACTTCGGTCAGCGCGGCGCATCCGCGAAACGCCTCAGCGCCGATGGCGGTCAGCGTCGAGGGAAGCGTGATGTTTTCCAGCGAATCGCAGTAGGCGAAGGCCGCGCTGCCAATGGCCGTAATGCCTTCCGGTACCGCTACGTTCGTCAGTCCATCGCAGTAGGCAAAGGTTCCGGTCTTGATCTCCTTCAGCGCGGAAGGAATACTGAAACCGCCGTTCGTCAAACTTTTGCAGGACAGGAACGCAAAGTCGCCGATCTCGGTAACCTGATCATTCAGCGAAACACTTGCCAGCTTTTCGCTCCACGCAAAGGCATAGGCGCCGATGCTCTTGACGCTGCTTTCAGACAAATCCAGGCTTTCCAGCGTCGAGCTGCCGGAGAAAGCCTGAGGCGCGATTGCCTCGACCTCCGGCCCCACCGTATAGGAGGTGCTCGTTTTATAGCCGCCGGGGAAGCTGAGCAGCGTCTTTCCGCTCTTGTCGAACAGCACCCCGCCCGTGGCCTGGTAATTTTCATTCTGCCCGTCGACGATGATTTCCTCCAGCCACGCATTGCAGGCAAAAGCACCCTCGCCAATCTCGGTCACATATTTGGAAATCGACACGCTTTCCAGCCAGGTGCTGTAAAACGCGTATGCTCCGATGCTCGTCACGCTGTCGGGGATATCAATTTCCTCCATGTAAGCGTCGAAGAACGCAAAATTACCGATGCTTTCCAGGCTCTCCTCGGGCAGCGTCACAGAATTCAGGCCGTTATCGTTAAATCCTGTCAGTCCGTAAAACGCGAAATCACCGATATGGGTCACGCCCTCTTCCACCACGACCGAGGTGATTTCCCCGGCATATTTCGCCCAGGGCTGGTCTGTGTCGCTCGTTTGCGCCAACTCGTCAAAGCCGAAAAGCTTGAAGTCATTCATCACGCCGGCGCTGCCTTCGGCGGCGCTGATGGTCAGCACCCCGCCATTCAACGACCATGTCACGCCCTCGCCGCAGCTATTGTCTGCTTCGGCGCTCGCCAGGGCGGCCCCCGGGAGCATGGACAGCAGCAGAAGCACTGCCATAATCCATGCAGCCCATCTCTTACTTTTCCTCATGCTTGTTTCCTCCTGCTCTTTTGTATTATGAATCGCCGTGTAATATATATGAAATAACAGCCCCTCCGCCTCCGGCAGGGAGGCTGTTATTGTATATGGAGTTGTCCGGCCGGGACCGGCCTTCCGCAATACCGCCGCTGAAGAAACTTGCTCAAGTTCATTCTATCATTTTCTGATAGATATTGCAAGAAGTTTTCAAACCTCCCGCTATTTCAGCCTGGTGACAGCGGGGCAGAGCGGGCTGCCGTCCGCGCCGAGAATGAATACCTTTACGCAGGCGGCATCCGCTGTGTCGATCGCCACCGGGATCTTGGCCTCCGCCCCTGCCCCAAGGGTGAGTTCGACCGTCTGGCAGCCCAACAGCCTTCCGCCGCTGTCATAAGCCGCCGCCAGCAGCTTCGCCCCCGTACCGCTGAGGTTCTTCACGCTGGCCGTGACGAGGTTCCCCGCGAGCTCCACCGCGCCGAGGGCATACTGTCCGGCCCCTGCCTCCCACTGGGCCTGGAGAATGGAATCCGAAGCGACAGTCATGGCTTCCCCCGGCTGGTATACCCGTTCTTCCCCGTTGAGCTTCCAACCGGAAAAACGCATCCCTGATTTCGTGAGGGAGCACGCCGGCGCTTCCAGCTCGTCGTCGCTGTCCAGCACCGCGATGGGGCTCATGCTCCCTTCCCCGCCGTTGGCGTCGATGCTGACGATGCTGGGCACCGAGGAGTTGGCCGCTCCCAGTCCCGCCGCCGCGATGGGGATGGGATCATTCATGCCGCTGACCTTCAGCGTCGCCTGATCATCCGCGCCGGCGATCCCGATCCGCGCCCCCATCTGTGACAGCGTCGTGCCCTCGTAGCCGCCGACGACGCCCTCCATGCTGATGTTTTTCTGGCCCACATCCAGCGTGGAGTTCAGCGTCACGTTGTAGCTGGCCCCAGCGTCCTCCTTGTCAAAGCTGACATAGTTGAGCTTCTGCGCGTCGTCCACCACCAGCACCACGCTGTTGGCCTCCGTTCTGACCGTCGCCGACTGCTCCGTCCGCGTGACCGTGATTTCCAGATCCGGCGCGGCGCCCAGCAGGGAACCGTCGGAAGCGCGCAGGGAGCGCTGGGTCTTTTCGACGGTATAGCGGGCCGCGGGCACCAGGAAGCTTATGGAGTCCTGATCCGGGATCTCAATGTCATCCTTCGCTTCGTTCAGCGTCACCCCCAGCGGCACCACCTGGAAGATGTCCGTCCGGTTGCTGGAAACGCTCCCGTCCTGCACCACGGCCAGTGTGCTCCCGCTGCCCTTGCCGTCCAGAATCTCCACGTCCTGGTTCACCGTCACCATGCTCAGGCCCAGGCCCTCGCCCCTGCCGTTCCAGACAGCGTAGAGGTCCTCGTAGGGGACATAGGAGATATGTCCGCCGTTGGCGCTGCTCCACTCCTGCTTTTTCGCCAGAGAATACTTCCAGCCGGTGTAGTCCGCGCCCTGCCGCGTCAGCGTGATCGCGCGGCTCTCATTCGGATAGTTGGGATCGTACACCCAGAGATAAGCCGTATCGGCGTCGGCATCCTCCACCCTGTACCCCAACAGCGCATGTCCGCCGCCCGGCAACCCCCACTCCGGCGGCCCGTAAATCGCCACAATGACCGGGTCGTGGCCCGTGGACTCAAAATTCTTCACCGCGGCGACAATGGCGTTCAGACGCGCCGCAGGCGAACCTGCCGTGATGTTGTAGAAGCTGTTCTTCGACAGGTCCATCTGCACCAGCTCCGCGTACTGGCAGACCTGGAGCTGCTCGATGAACATTTTTACGGTCATCCTATTATACGCGTCGTTCAGCTTCAGCTGGTTGGCCAGGCTCGCGCTGCTGGAAAAATATTGCGGGAGGAACTCGTTTTCCTCGAACAGGAAGCCAGCTGTGCCCGCCATGCCGAAGCAGTTGCCTTTCCAGAGCGCGTATTTGCTGAAGTAATTCTCCGCGCGCTGGGTTCTGCCGAACACATCGTGGAAGATATCTATCGCTATGGAGAAAATATTCGATATGTACCCGAAGCCCTCCAGCGAATTGGTGAAGGCATAGCTGAGGTCGCTGGCCTGCCGCGCCTTTCTGGCGTTGGGGCTGCGCTGCCAGACCGCGTAGAGGGTCAGCGGCGAGTTGAGCGTGTACTCGTCCCCCGGCTTGTACTGCACTGCCGCCGCGGTTTTATCCGCCGCCCAGCCCAAAAAGTCGCTGCCGCTCCGGATCGGCGCCGCGCCGCTCAGCTTCAGTGTGATGCCGTATTCCTTGATCTGCGCTTCCGGGGCCCCGTTTCCCCCGTTGGCGTCATAGCGCACCGTATAGCGCAGCCGGGACCACACCGCGTACAGCGCCGCGGGCGCGTCGTCGTAATACATCCCGCCGGCCTTAAACTCCGCTTCCGCCGCCTTCGCGTCCCGCGCCCAGCCCATAAATTCGTAGCCGGTCCGGGCCAGCTTCGCCGGGCTGAGCTTCAGCGCCTCCCCCAGCAGCTTTGTCTGCGCCGCCGGAGCCGCGCCGATGACCTCCGCCGCCGGGGCGTTAATCTCATATGTGACCGCGAAGGAGCTCACGGCCCAGCGGGCATGGAGCGCATGGTCCCGGTCGGTGGCCACCTCTGTGTCCGCCCGAATCCGCGTCCCCCCCTCCGGCAGGGTGTACCAGCCCTCAAAGCGATAGCCGTCGCGCTCCGGATCCTTCGGCATGATGCTGCCGTAGAGGGAACCCACCATGGCCTCCTGGGGGGCCTTGTAGTTCATATCGGAACCGTCGTTCCATTTAAAGGTCACCTTAACGCTGTTTCCGGACCACACGGCGTAGAGCGTGTGGTTGCCCTCGATGCTGACCAGGGTTTCCGGCGTAATCTGGCTTCCCTTCTGGTCCTTCCAATACTGGAAGGTATAGCCCGCCTTTTCCGCGGAGGGCAGCTCGCCATAGGCCTGGCCCAGCTTCACTTTTCTCGTCTCGCCGCTGCAGTCAAAGCTTACGGTGTACTCTCCCGTTGAGGCCTCCCAAACCGCATACATGGTTACGGAAGCGTTGGACGTGTACTCGCCCCCGGGCTGCCAGTCCGGCTTGGACGCATCCGGGCTCCAGGCCCAGCCGGCAAAGCTGTAATCCTCCCTGGTGGGCTGCAGTGTGCTCAGCGCCAGCGCCCTGCCGTAGGCCTTTGTCTGCTTCGCCGGCGCGCCGGCGCCGCCGTTGGCGTCGTAGCTGACCGTGTAGATGCGCTCCAGCCACACGGCATAGAGCATCACATCCGCGTCACGCGTGTAGGTCCCGCCGCTCTGGTAGGCCACCGTGCCCGAACTCCTGTCCGTGGCCCAGCCGATGAACTCATAGCCCTCGCGGGTCGGAACGGCGCTGCTGAGCGTCAGCACCTGCCCGGCCTGTTTCGTCTGCTCCTGGGGCCCGCCGGAGCCGCCGTTGGCGTGATAGCGCACGGTAAAAGCCGCGACATGCTCCACGCTGCTCCGGTCATCCCAGAGCCGGAACAGGGTGTCGCAGGATACATAGCTGAGGCTCCCGCCCCGGGCGCTGGACCAGCTCTGTCTTTTTCCGGGGGAATACTCCCAGCCGGTATAGCTGCCGTTTTCTAACGTCAGGCTGATCCGGCAGTCCTCGTTGGGGTAGTCCGGGTCATAGACCCGCAGCTGGGCGGAGCCGCCGTCAGCGTCCTCTAAAGCATAGCCCAAAAGTGCGTGGGTGCTGCCCAGCCCGTCGGAGAGGACTGTGACAACCGGCCCATGCCCGCTCTCCCAGAAGCTCCGGACGGCCCGGACCAGCGCGTCCGCCCCGGCTTCGCCGTTGTCCGCCAGGGCCGTCTGGACGGTTTGGGTGTACCGGCTGACCTGCATCTGCTCAATAAAGTCCTTCAAGCTCAGCGAACCGCGGCTGTCCTCCGGCGCAAGTTCGCCCGCCCGCGCCGCGACGGCCCGGAACTGTTCCGGGTACACGGCGTAATTTTCATCGAACAGCAGCCCCGCCGTGGCGGCCATGCCGAAGTCGTTCCCCGTCCAGAGAAGCTGGCTGTCAAAGGCGTCCTGGACGCCCATCTCCGCGTAACGCTCTGTGCTGATGGGCTGGTAATTGCTGAAATAGGCGAAATCCTCCACGGTATTGCCGAAGCTGTAACTCAAATCGCTGACAGAGCGCGGCAGTCTGGCATTGTCCTCCTGCCACCTGGCGTAAAGCGTCTGGTCGGCGCGGAGCGTAAAAATCGTGCCGGCGGTGACAAGCTCGCCGCCTCCGGCGGCCGTGTACCAGCCCTCAAACACGTAGCCCTCCCGCGTGGGCACCGGCAGCGCTCCGTAGGGATTTCCGTTGGTCACGCTCTTGCCCGCGGCGGCCACCTCACCGCCGTTGGGGTGGAAGCTCACGAAAAACGCGGCCGCCCCCGGCGTAATGCTCGGGGTAACATACAGCTCGCAGTCCACAGAGGCGTTCCCCCAGGCGGGGCGCTGCCCGGAGGGCAGGGTGACGCCGTTGAGCTGGAAGCTGAAGACATAGCTGCCCGCCGGAAGCTGGTTCTCGAAGGAAAACACCAGCAGCTCCTCCCCCTCCGGGACAAACGCGCTGTCCGTGGAAATGCCGGAGACAAGGCCGTTGTTCAGCCGGTAGGCGCAGGACGCGAAGCAATCGCCGGCCGTCAGCGCGGCAATGCTGCCGCCCAGCGCCGCGGGCCAGCTCAGCCGCCCGCTGAGGGACGCAAATTCAAAATCCTCATAGGCCCGGATCGTAACCGTGGTGGTATATTCCCCGTCGTACTCCGCCTCCATCAGCAGCGGCGGGAGCTCGGAGCTCCAGTGGGCGAACAATGTCTGATCCTCCGTCAGGCGGACGATCATATCCTTCGTAACCGCGTCTCCGCCCTCAGCCTCGGTATACCAGCCGTCAAAGCTGTACCCGCTCCACACCGGCGCCGGCAGCTCGCCGTAGGCGCTGCCGTTCGTCACGCTCTTGGCCGTCATGCCCACGCTCCCGCCGTTGGCGTCAAAGCGCAGCGTATGGACGTTGCCGGGGGCTTTGTAGGTGAAGTAGCCGGGGGAAGATGCGCCTCCGTCGACGCGGGCGCGGCTCACGCCTGTATAGGAGCTGTTGTAGGCCGTCCCCGCTTCCCCAGCAAGGGATGAACAGTAAGAGAACATACCGCTTGAGCTGGACACGTTGTCAGTTTGAAAAAGCGAACTTACGTATATCGTCTTCAGCCTTTCGCAGTTATAGAACATACTGCTCATATTCACCACATTGGACGTATCAAACGCGCTCAGGTCCAGGCTTGTCAGTGAGCTGCAGTTGTTGA
>JAFUVO010000056.1 GCA_017477525.1 Oscillospiraceae bacterium
CCTACCCTCATCCCCAGGCTCAGCGCCAGAAAGTTCAGCGCGAAAAAGACCGCGAGCGCCAGTATCAGCTTTCTTTTTTTGCCCATGGCGGAAACGCTCCTTCTTATGGGATTTTCCATAGTTTTCGCGTTTTTGCCGCCGTATATGCGCGAAAGATGTTGTCATGGACGGAAATTTTTGCTATACTCATGCCGCTGCGGCTTTTCCTTCCATGAAGTGGAAAAAACGCGGCGGCTGAAAGGGGACGGGCGCATCGCATGGAGCAAAACAATACCCTAATATACGGCGGCAGTAATGCCGCGCCGTTGGAGCGTCTTCCGGAAAAACTGCTGCCCTGGTTCCGGGCCAACGCCCGGGCGCTGCCCTGGCGGACCGACCGGGAACCTTATCATGTATGGCTCTCGGAGATCATGCTGCAGCAGACGAGGGTGGAGGCAGTGAAGGGCTACTACAACCGCTTTTTGGAGGCCCTGCCGGATATCGCCTCCCTGGCGGCAGCGGACGGGGAGCGCCTGGCGAAGCTCTGGGAGGGCCTGGGCTACTATTCCCGGATGCGGAACCTGCAGGCGGCGGCGCGGAGCATCATGTCGGAGCACGGCGGGGTTTTCCCCGCGGAGTACGCCGCCATCCGCGCCCTGCCGGGGGTCGGGGACTACACCGCCGGAGCCGTGGCCTCCATCTGCTTCGGCCTGCCGGAGCCCGCCGTGGACGGGAACGTGCTGCGGGTGCTCTCCCGCCTGACTGGGGACGAGCGCCCCGTCAACGAGGAGCGGACAAAGGCCGCGGCGCGGGAGGCGTTGCGCGGCGTCTACCCGGCGGGCGCCTGCGGGGAATTTACACAGGCGCTGATGGAGCTGGGGGCGGTGGTCTGCCTGCCCAACGGCGCCCCGGACTGCGCCGCCTGTCCGCTGCAAAACCTCTGCCGCAGCCGGGACGGGGCCTGGAAGCGCCTCCCGGTCCGAGGGACCAAAAAAGCGCGGCAGCAGGAACAGCTGACGGTGTTCCTGCTGCTGGCTGACGGGGCCGCGGCGCTAAAAAAGCGCCCCGCCTCCGGGCTTTTGGCGGGGCTGTGGGAATTTCCCAACGTCCCCGGCGCGCTGACGCCCCAGGAGGCCGCGGAACAGGCGGCGCTCTGGGGCGCGGCCCCGCGGGATCTGGTATATGCGTCAGGAGCAAAGCACATTTTCACCCATGTGGAGTGGGAGATGCGTTGCTACTGCTTCCTCTGCGCGGCCCGGGCGGAGGGCTTCGTCTGGGCCGGCGCGGCGGAGCTGGACCGGGATTATGCCCTCCCTACGGCCTTCCGCAAGCTCTGGACGCCGGCGAAAGAGATCATATTGGATGGCTACTGAGCCAAAACCGGGGCCGCAGATGTGAATCCTGACGAACATTCAATTTCCTGTTGTTTTTTTCGCGGCAACGCGATATAATTTCATTTTGTGATGATTTTGAGATAAAGAGAGGTTATGAGCCCTTTGGAGAAGCTGAGGAATATCGCCATTATCGCCCATGTGGACCACGGCAAGACCACGCTGGTGGACGAGATGCTCAAACAGTCCGGCGTGTACCGCGAAAACCAGGAGGTCGTCGAGCGCGTCATGGACAGCGGCGACCTGGAACGGGAGCGGGGCATCACTATCATGGCGAAGAACACCGCCGTTACCTACAAGGATACCAAAATCAACATCGTCGACACGCCGGGCCACGCCGATTTCGGCGGCGAGGTGGAGCGCATATTAAAAATGGTCAACGGCGTCCTGCTGCTGGTGGACGCCGCCGAGGGGCCCATGCCCCAGACCCGCTTCGTGCTCAGCCGCGCCCTGGAGCTGGGCCACAGGGTCATCGTCGTGGTGAACAAAATCGACCGCCCCGACCAGCGGGTATACGAGGTCATTGACGAGGTGCTGGAGCTGCTGATGGACCTCGACGCCACCGACGAGCAGTTAGATTCCCCCATGCTCTTCTGCTCCGGGCGGCAGGGCACCGCTTCCGTTTCCCCCAGCGAGCCGGGGACGGATTTAAAACCCCTGTTCGACACCATTTTGGAGTATATCCCCGCGCCGGAACAGGATATCACAAAACCCTTCCAGATGCTGGTCAGCTCCATCGACTACAACGAGTATGTGGGCCGTATCGCCATCGGGCGCATCGAGCGGGGCGAAATCCATCAAAATCAGGAGATCGAGGTCTGCAACTACCACGACGCGGAGGCCGTGCCGAAAAAGGCGAAGGCCGTCAGCCTCTATGAATTTGACGGCCTGGGCCGGGTTCCGGTCACGGAGGCTTCGGCGGGCAGCATCATCGCCATGAGCGGCATCGGGGACGTGACCATCGGGGACACCATCTGCGCCAGGGGCTTTGCCGAGCCGCTGCCCTTTGTGCAGATCTCCGCCCCCACGCTGGAAATGACCTTCTCGGTCAACGACAGCCCCTTCGCGGGCCGGGAGGGAAAATTCGTCACCTCCCGCCAGATCAGCGAACGGCTCTACCGGGAGACATTGAAGGACGTATCCCTTCGCGTCAGCGACGTAGAGGGCAGCACGGACAGCTTCAACGTGGCGGGCCGAGGCGAGATGAGCCTCTCCATTCTGATCGAGACCATGCGCCGGGAAGGCTACGAGTTCCAGGTCAGCCCCCCGCGGGTTCTGTTCCGGGAGATCGAGGGCAAACGCTGCGAGCCCATCGAGCGGGTGGTAGCGGACGTGCCCCAGGAGTATATCGGTTCCGTCATCGAAAAGCTGGGCCAGCGCAAGGGGGAGTTGTTGGAAATGACCCCCGTTGGAAGCCGCATGAAGGCGGAGTTCCTGGTTCCCAGCCGCGGATTGTTCGGCTACCGCAACGAGTTTTTGACCGACACCAAGGGCGAGGGCATCATGGCCAGCGTCTTTGAAAAGTACGCCCCCTTCAAGGGCGATATCTCCCGCCGCAACACCGGCTCCCTTGTGGCCTGGGAGACCGGCGAGAGCGTGACCTACGGCCTGTTCTCCGCCCAGGAGCGCGGCGCGCTGTTCATTGGCCCCGGCGTCCCGGTCTACGGCGGCATGGTCATCGGCGAGTGCCCCAAGCAGGAGGACATCACGCTGAACGTCTGCAAAAAGAAGCAGCTCACCAATACCCGCGCCGCCGGCAGCGACGAGGCCCTGCGCCTGATCCCGCCCCGCCTTCTCAGCCTGGAACAGTGCCTGGAATTTCTGGCCGACGACGAGCTTTTGGAGGTCACCCCCAAATCCCTGCGCCTGCGCAAGCGGATTCTGGACCACGACCGGCGGATGAAGTCGATTTACGGAAAAAAATAGTTGCCGTTGACATGCTGACACCGACTAAAAAATTCTGCCCGCCCCCATTCCGGGGCGGGCAGGAATTGTTTTATTTGAGGACTTGCAATGCCCGGTAGACGAACGCGATGGCCTCCTGCACCGTCAGCGGGGCGTCGGGGTCAAAGTGCTCGCTGTCCCGGCCCAGAATGATCCCATTGCTGACCGCCCAGCCCAGCTCATTCTCTACCCAGTGGCCGGCCACGTCGCCGAAGCTCTGGCTGTAGCCCGAGGTGTCGATCCCCAGGACCCCGGCGGTCCTGTTCAGGACCGCGGCCAACTGCGCCCGCGTCAACGGGCTCCCGCCGCCGAAAAATTCTTTGCCCATGCCTTTGATGATGCCCAGGGCGTTTGCGGCCAGCACCGACAGGTCGTCGGTGTCCCGGAGGGCGGAGCGGTCGATTTCAACGCCGTGTTCGGCCAGGAGCGCCCCGATGTCCATGCCCGCCGCCTGTTCCAGAAGCCCGGTGAACAGCTCCGCCACCGCGGCGCGGCTGATCACCTTCTGAAAATTCTTTTTCAGCGTCTCAGGCACCAGGCCCGCCCCGATGGCGGCCTCGATCTCCGCCTTTGCCCAGTCGGAGGGGGCGTCACCGGAGGCGTTGCTTGTCCCGCCCAGGGCCTCGCCGTCCACATAGAGGGTGTAGCCGTTGTTGATGACGCTCGCCGGGTCGCCCTCAAAGGAGCTGATGCGGCTGTCGCCCGTCAGCGTCCAGGTGCTGCCGCCGGAGAGCGTGACGTTGACCGTTCCGGGGGAATTGGAAATCGCGATGCCGCCGGGACTGATGACATAATCGGCCACATAGCCAGTGAAGGATGAGCCCTCGCTCAGATTCAGCGTCAGCGTCGAATTGTCGCCCACCATCAGCCCGCCGGAGAGCGTCTGGTTTTTGGCGTTGAGCGTGGCGATGTTCTCCGCGCCGGACCAGCCGTCGTCGCAGACCGAGAGCAGCCAGTCCCCGTCGGTGTTGACCAGTTCCACGCCCGAGAGGTTGATAACGGCGGTGGTATTGGTCACGTGGAACACATGCCCCCTGCCGGTGTTGCTGCTGCTGAGCTTCCCGCCGGTCATGGTAAAGGAGCTCACGCCGCTGTCCGCGTCGCCGGACATCGACTGGTAGAGCATGACGCTGTCCAAAAACATCGCGTTGCCGTTCATCTCCGTGTTACTGACGCTCAGGCTGCAGTTTTCCAGGGTCACAGAGTTCTTCCCCTCGATGCAGATACCCTCCGAGAGATTTGACACCAGTGTCGCGCCGCTGACAGTTACATCCGCCGTGCTGTAAATGGCCGGGGAGCCAAGGCCGCTGGAGGTATAAGTGCCGCCCCGGACGCTCACGGTTCCGCCCCCCCGGTCCGTGCGGATGGGCGCGGAGGAGCGGCCGCTGGTGGTTATGGTCAGGTTCTCCGCGTATGTCACGCCGCCGCCCGTGGTCATGATGCCGCCGGCGTTATCGCCGCTGGTGGTGATTACTGTGTCGGCAATCGTGACGGTAGTTCCATCGCCCGCCGCGCCGTTGCGTCCGCCGTTGCCGCCGTAGGAAAACACGCCGTTAGCCCCTGTGGCCGTGGTGCTGACCGTTCCGCCGCTGATGCTGACGCTGCCGCCGCCCTTGGCCATGACGCCGGAGTTGATACCGTAAAAATTGCAGTTGTCCCCGCCGTCTGAGTCTCCGGACTTGGTCACAGTGGGATTTCGGAGGGTCACAGCCTGCGCTGTGTCGATGAGCAGAGCGTTTTCATCGGCTGTCGCGGAGGCGTAAGTTTTGCCGTCCTCCTCGGCCCCGGCGGTGATCTCCTCCGCTCCGGTCCAGGTGACGCCGCTGCCGCCCTGTCCGCCCGGCGGTGTGCCCATCACACCCTCCGGCGGCTCGCCTGGGGGATCCCCTGGCGGCGCGGCCAGAACGCCGGCAGCCGGCGGCACTGCCAGCAGCAGGGCCAGCGCTGCAGAGAAAACTGTTTTGACGGTCTTGCGTACGTTCATATTCTTTGCTTCCTTTCCTGTTGTGCTCATCTTATTATAATAGACGGTGATAATATTTTGTTTATCTTCGCCTCCCCGCCGAAGGCGGGGAGGCGAAGATAAAGATGCTTTTTTGCCATATGCCGCCCCTTTACGACTGATATTCCACAGATACAATTATAATAGTCCTGCAGCCGATTTGTCAACTGCCCCGCGGAAAAAATCGGACCTCAGGTTATCTCTTGTGATTCGTCTTGTTCAACCTGGCGATCTTCTTAAAAATCCCTCGCCAATCCGGCAGGTTTCGACTGTGAATACAGCCTTTTATTTTTTCGTTGCGTTTGTGAAAGAACTATGATACAATATGTACCTAATGTTCCTATATTTTGGGAATTTGTTGTGAAAGGGAGAGGGGGCGTACAGCGCGGTGCAGTGGAAGCAGATCCTTCCGCAGGTCCGGGATTTTTTTCGCCGGGCGGACATGGTGCTGTTCGCCCTATGCCTGATTTGCTCCATTTTCGGCATTGTGGTGATTTCCAGCGCCACCGCCACCACCAGCGAGGGCAGCGCCCACTATGTGCTGATCCAGACGCTGGCGCTGTTTATCGGCATCGCGCTGTTCGCCGTATTCACGGTGATCGACATTGACGTGATCGCCGATAAGTGGGTCCTTCTCTATATTCTTTCCGCGCTGCTGCTGCTGATTCTGATCCCCTTCGGCCATGACGACGGCACCGGAAACAAGAGCTGGCTGCGCTTTCTCGGCATCGGCATCCAGCCCAGCGAGGTGGTCAAGGTCATTTTCATCGTGGTGCTGGCAAAGCATATCACCTATCTGAAGGAATATAAGAACCTCAATCATCTGTTTTCCGTGCTCCAGCTGGCCGTGCATTTTGTCATCCCCTTTGGCATGGTGGTGGTCATCACGAAGGACCTTGGCAGCGCTCTGATCTTTTTCGCCATCTTCCTCGTGCTGCTGTTCGCGGGCGGCTTAAAGCTCTACTGGTTCGCCATCGGCGCGGCGGCCATGGCGGCGGTGATCCCCTTCGGCTGGGAGCACTTTCTGGCGGACTACCAGAAGGAGCGGATTTTGGCCCCCTATGTGCCGGAGATCGACCCCCGGGGCGACAGCGTCCTGTTCCAGGCCACCCAGAGCAAGCTGGCCCTGGCCTCCGGCCGTCTGACCGGCACCGGGCTCTACCAGGGGCCGCAGACCCAAAGCCGCGCCGTCCCCGCCCAGCAGACGGACTTTATTTTCGCCGTCATCGGCGAGGAACTGGGCATGGTCGGCTGCTACACCGTGCTGCTGCTCCTGCTCCTTGTCATTCTGCGCTGCGTCTGGGTGGGGCTCAATTCCAAAAACACCATGAGCATGCTCGTCTGCTTCGGCGTGGCCGGTATGCTGCTGTTCCAGACCGCGATCAATATCGGAATGTGTACCGGATTGACCCCGGTGATCGGGCTGGCGCTCCCCTTTTTCAGCTACGGGGGCAGCTCGATGTTCTCCCTGTTCGCCGCCGTCGGGCTGGTGTCGGGAATCAAATACAAGCCAAAGCCGGAACGCTTCCGACGCTCCGAATGAGATGGGAGGCCCTTTTTATGAAACGTATCCTTGCCCTGCTGCTGGTCCTTCTGCTCCTGCCCTGTCCCCCGCTGGCGGCTGGTGCGCCGGAGGCGGTGGAGATCGCCGACGCGGAGAGTTTTCTTTACGCCCTCGGCAGCAATCCCGCGGGCTTTTACCGCCTGACGGCGGACATTGACCTGTCCAGCCTCAACTGGACGCCCCTCCCCTTTTCCGGCCATCTCGACGGCGGCGGGCACTGCGTCTATAATCTGCGCGTCACCCAGCCCGGGACGCAGACCCGGACGGCCGGGGACGGCAACTTGAAATTTTATGATACCAGCTTTGCCGGGCTGTTCTCCGTGCTGGAAAACGCCACGGTGGAAAACCTCCGCCTCAGGGGGGCTTATATCGGCGTGGACGCGGAAACCCACTGCTTTGCCGCGCTCCTGGCGGGGGGCATCTTCGGCAGCACCATCCGGGGCTGCGATCTGGAGGGACGGGTGCGGCTGAACAATTACGCCGTGATGACCGGCGTGGGCGGCATCGCCGGCTACGGCTCCGGGACCATCGCCGACAACCTGGTTTCCGTGGAGCTGGTGTTCGAGGACCGCAATTTTGAAGCCCGCTGCGAGGAATTTCTGGGCGGCGCCCTGGCCTGCGGCATCGCGGAGATCACGGGAAACACGGTGGAGCTGGACGCTTACGACTCCTGCCACGGCTATGTCCACAACGGCGGACTGGTGGGGATGTATTACCACTGCGGCATGGAGGCCCCCACCGCCACCGTGTCCTACAACACGGTCAGCGGGCGCATCCGCTTTTTTGAGGACAACACCGACCGCCGCGCCTACTGCTTCGCCGTCGTCGGCGAGTCGCTGACCTATCCCGCCCCCTCCCTGGAAAATGCCACCGAGGGCTTTGTTTCGGACGAGGTTTTCGAGTACGACAAGGTTCTGCTGCCGGAGGGCTGCGAAACGCCGTCCTACGTGGAGGAAGTCACGGAACCGGGCTGCGACAGCTGGGGCTATACAGTACACACCTGCTCCGTCTGCGGCTACTCCTGGACGGACAGCTACACCCCGCCCACCCATGTCCCCGGCGCGTGGGAGCGCGACGGGAAGCTGGAGGTCCAGCGCTGCGTCCGCTGCGGACAGGTGCTTGACACGCGGGAGCCCGCGGCGGAGGAAGAACCCCCGGCAGAGCTCCCGCCGGAGCAGGCTGTTTCTTCGCCGGAAGACGTGTCCTGCCGTCTGGAACCGGCGGAACTGCGCATGGACTACAACAGCGCCGCCCAGGTGGAGGCAATCGTGTCGCCGCCGGAGATGCCGCTGCGCTGGTCCAGCAGCGACCCCGCCGTCGTTTCGGTGGACGCCTCCGGTGTCCTCCACGCCGTGGGCCGGGGCCATGCCGTGGTCACCTGCGCCGCCGGAGGCCAAGCCGAGGGCCGCTGCAGCGTGACCGTTACGTACAGCCTGCCACAGTGGCTGATTATCGTGTTTCTGTTTGGTTGGATTTGGTATTAAACGTAACCGCTCGGGACCCTGCGGGTCCTGAGCGGTCCGTTATTTATGAAATTTACGGGCAAGGCGCAGCAGCGCCGCGGTCAGGCGCTTCCATCCGCGGTAGGCGCTGTCCAGGACGGGCCAGGCCAGCAGGGCGAAGAGGGCCAGCAGCAGCCAGCCGCGCCGATCCAGCTCCGAGAGGGTGAACAGCTCCGGCACCAGCAGCACCCCCGCCGCGAAGCCGGCGCAGATCACCGCGACCAGCGCCCGCCGCAGCAGCGTAAAGGGCCGCGAGATGCGGATAATGACCAAAATTCCCACAATGCCCATGGTGATCGCGCAGACGGTCCCCATCATGCCGGTACCCATCTCAAAGACGTTGAAAAACAGCATGATGCCGCAGACCAGGACGAAGTCCGTCAGGGCCGGCGGTACGGCGCGGTAGAGGACGTTCCGCAGGAAATGTCCTTGGATCAGGCTCTCGTTGGGCTCCATCGCCAGCACAAAGGCCGGGAATCCGATGGTCAGCATACTGACCAGGCTGATCTGGGCGGCGGTGAAGGGATAGGGGATGGTCAGGGCCAGGGAGAGCAGCGCCAGGGCGAAGGAGAAGATGTTCTTCACCAAAAACAGCGTGGCGCTGCGCTGGATGTTGTTGATAACCCGCCGCCCCTCGCCCACCACCGAGGGCATGACCGAAAAGTTGTTGTCCAGCAGCACGATGTCGCTGACCCGGCTGGCCGCGTCGCTGCCGGAGGCCATCGCCACGGAACAGTCGGCCTCCTTGAGGGCCAGCACGTCGTTGACCCCGTCGCCGGTCATGGCCACGGTGTGCCCCGCTTTTTTCAGCGCGAGGACCAGCTGCCGCTTCTGCTCCGGCGTTACCCGCCCAAAGACGGTATATTTTCCCACGGCTTGGGCCAGCTTTTCCTCTGTGTCAAGGCTCCGGGCGTCCACATAGCGCTCCGCGCCCCCTATGCCCGCCTGCTTCGCCGCCTCGGAGGCCGTGCGGGGGTTGTCGCCCGAAATGACCTTGACCGCCACGCCCTGCCGGGCGAAATAGCGAAAGGTCTCGGGGGCCTCGGGACGGATGGGGTTGCGCAGGGCCGCCAGGGCGACGGGCTCCGGCGTTTCAACCAGGGGGCCCTCGCCCGGTTCCGCGCCGGCGCGCGCCAACAGCAGCACCCGGAAGCCCCGGGCGGCAAGAGCCTCCGCCTGTTCCAGAATTTTAGCTTCCCCCTCCCCCAGCAGCACCTCCGGCGCGCCCAGCAGATAGCTCTCCCCGGGGCCGAAGCAGACGCCGCCGTATTTTTTCGCGGAAGTGAAGGGGAGGCTGGACCGCGCCCGTACCGCCCTGTCCGGGGCGGGAAAACGCTCCCGCAGAGCGGACATGGTGTCATTTTCATCAGAGCTGGCGTGGGCATAGGCGGAGAACAGCGCCTCCACCGCCGCCAGGTCCCGGCGCTCCGGGTCCAGGGGGATCAGCTCCTCCACGGCCATCCTGTTTTCCGTGACCGTCCCGGTCTTGTCCACGCAGAGCGTGTCCACCCGCGCCAGCATCTCAATGCTTTTCAGCTCATGCACCAGGGTTTTCTTTTTCGCCAGGCGCAGGACGCTGGCGGCCAGGGCCATGGTGGTCAGCAGGTACAGCCCCTCGGGGATCATGCCCACCAGGGCTGCGACGGTGCTGACCACGCTCTCGGCAAAGCCCCGGCCCAGCCAGAAGACCTCCTTCCAGCACAGCAGCACCCCCAGGGGGAGGATGAGGATGCCGATCCACTTGACCAGGCTGCTGAGGGAGCGCATCATTTCCGACTGCTTCCGCCGCCCCCCGCCCTTTGCCTCCGCCGTCAGGCGGCTGGCGTAGGAGGCCGCGCCCACGGCGGTCAGCCGCGCCCGGCAGTCCCCGGCGACAAGGAAGCTGCCGGACAGCAGCGCGTCGCCGGGGACTTTCCGTATCTCGTCGGCCTCGCCGGTGACAAGGCCCTCGTTGACCCGGCACTCCCCGTCCAGCACCAGCGCGTCGGCGCAGACCTGGTCCCCGCCCCGAAAACGGACCACGTCGTCCCGCACGAGGCTGGACGCGTCGAGCTCAAATTCCCGGCCCTCCCGCACAACGGCGCAGCGCTGGGCGTTCAGCAGGGTCAGCGCGTCCAGGACGTGCTTGCCCCGCAGCTCCTGTATGATGCCGATGGCCGTGTTGGCGATCACGACCCCCATGAAGCTCAGGTTCAGCCAGGAGCGCACCGCGATGAGGAGTGCCGCGAGGATGAAAAAGATGAGGTTGAAATAGGTAAAGACGTTGCCCAGGATGATCTGTTTTACCGTCTTTCCCGGCCTCTCGCCCGGGGCGTTGTCCAGCCCCAGGCGCGCCCGCTCAGCCGCCTGCTCCGCGCTGAGCCCCTGTTTCGGGTCCGTTTCCAGCGGCGGCAGGGCCGGCTCGGGGGAAGGGGCGGGTGTTTTTTTGAACCGCAATGAAAGTGCCAAAGCATGAAACCTGCTTTCTATGATTTGCTTCCAGATATTGTATCACAGTTTTTCTCCCTGTGCAGAAAAATTTTTCTGTACTCTTTGAAAAAAACGTAGTATAATAAAAAAGATTTCATATATCCACGGACCGCCCCGTATGTATGGGGCCCTCCGGCAGGCAGGGGGGGCGAGGGCCTTGATGGAGACCAACGGCTATATCCGCGACAAGCTGGACCTCAAGCTGCTGATCCTCTTTATCCTCCGCCAGCTCCCCGCGGAAATCGACAGCGAACGCCTGGCCGAGCTGGTGCTCCTCGACGGCGGCATCAACTATTTCGACTACAAGGTCTGCCTTTCCGAGCTGGTGGAGTCCGCCCAGGTGGAGGAGACAGCGGAGGGCTGCCGCGTCACCGCCAAGGGCAGCCGCAACTGCGAGGCGCTGGAAAACAACATCCCCTGGTCCGTCCGCAGCAGGGCGCGGCAGCTTCTGGCCCCGGTTGCGGACGAGATGCGCCGCCAGGCGCTGGTGCTCGCCAACCACGAGGCCGGCGAGGGGGGCGTCAACGTCTACCTCTCCCTGAGCGACGGGCTGGGCAGCATCTTCGACCTGCGCATCCTCGCCGCGGACGAGGCCCAGGCCGGGCGCATTGAGCGCAGTTTCCGCGCGGGCGCGGAGGAGATTTATCATCGGTTTTTACAGGAATTATCCAAATAGTTACCAATATGGATTTTGCCGCGGTGATATGCCGCCGGCGGAATAAGGAGGATACATATGAGCGTATATATACCTTCGGGCTACCGGAGCCTTTTAAGTGTCTACGATACCCAGATGGCTATTGGTCTGCTCCACCGGCTGTTTGAGGACAACCTCTCCGCCGCCCTGGGGCTCTACCGCGTCTCCGCCCCGCTGTTCGTGGAGGAGATGAGCGGCCTGAACGACAACCTCAACGGCGTGGAGCGTCCGGTGGAGTTTGACATCCCGGTGACGGGCTCCTCCGCCCAGGTAGTCCAGAGCCTGGCGAAGTGGAAGCGCATGGCCCTGCACCGCTACGGCTTCTACCCCGGCAAGGGGCTGTACACCGATATGAACGCCATCCGCCGGGACGAGGAGGTCCTCGACAACCTCCACAGCGTCTATGTGGACCAGTGGGACTGGGAGAAGGTCATCACGGAGCACGAGCGGACGCTGGATTACCTCAAGACCACGGTCATCGACATCGTAAAGGCGGTCTGCGACACCCAGGCCACGATGAAGGCCATCTACCCCAGGCTGCTGCCCGTGCCGGACGTGGAGCGGACCGTCAGCTTCGTCACCGCCCAGGAGTTGGAGGACCGCTGGCCAGAGAAAACGCCGAAGGAGCGGGAGAACCTCTATCTGAGGGAGCACCCCACGGCCTTCGTCATGGGCATCGGCGCTCCGCTGCGCAGCGGGCGGAAGCACGACGGGCGCTCCCCGGACTACGACGACTGGGACCTCAACGGCGATATCTTAGTGTGGAACGAGCTGCTCCAATGCGCCTTTGAACTGTCGTCGATGGGCATCCGGGTGGACCCGGAGAGCCTGGACCGGCAGCTTTCCGCCGCCGGCTGCGACGAGCGGCGGGAGCGGACCTACCACAAAATGCTGCTTCAGGGCGAACTGCCCCTGACCATCGGCGGCGGCATCGGCCAGAGCCGGCTGAGTATGCTCCTGCTGGGCAAGGCCCACATCGGGGAGGTGCAGGCCAGCGTCTGGCCCGCGGAGGACGCGGCGGAGTGCGCCGCCCGGGGGGTGGCCCTGCTATGACGGAGGCGGACCGCAGCCTGGCCGCGCGCTGGCAGGCAAGCTATGAGGAATTTTACCGCAGTGTCCCAGACGGCTTCTCCGCCCGGCTGTGCGCGGAGATCCGGGAGCTGGACATGGCCGCGCGGACGATCGTGGTATCCTTCCGCACGGACGCGAATATGGCCAACCCCATGGGCACGGTCCACGGCGGCGTGATCGCCGGCATGGCCGACACCGCGGCGGGGATGCTGAGCAAGGCCCTGATCGGCGATTGGAAGGCCGGCCCCACGGTGAGCCTGACGGTGAATTACCTCCGCCCCGTGGCCTTGGGCTCCGACATCCACGTCCGGGCCCGTTGCCAAAAGCACGGGCGCTTCCTCAATTACGCCAGCTGCGAGGGCTATTCCCCCGCTGCCCCGGACGAGGTGCTGTTCACCGGGGAGTGCGTCTACTTCTCCGCAGTTGAGGCGGGAAAACAGAAATAATGAGAGGGATTTTTACCATGAAAAAAATCATTGCCGCGGCCCTTTCCCTGCTTTGCCTTCTGCCGCTGTGCGGCTGCATCGGGAAAAAGACGGATCCGCCCGACCTGCTGGGACAGTGGAAGCAGATCAACAGCTCCTCTGAAACCGACTACCAGGGGATCTACATCTCCGACTACGGCATGGAGTGCTACTGGGTGCTGGGCTCCAGCAACGGCGCGGCGCTGTACTGGGCCGGTTCCTTCTCCGCGCCCACGGAGGGGAGCAAGGACGGCGTCTACACCTGGACCTCCGAGGCAGACACCAGCCGCACCACCAATTCCCTGCTGACCGACAAGAAAAAGACCAAGGACTTCAAGGTGGAGAACGACCGCCTGACCTACACCGTCGATTACGAGGGCGTGACCATGACGGTGTACGCGGAGAAGGAGGACTGGGGCTACGACGAGATGCAGACCTTCGGCAGCGTCGACATGTACGACATGGTCAACGGCGTCTACCGCAACTTCATCAACGGCGAACCCGTCGAGCCGGAGAATCCCCCGGCCCCCGCGGGCTGAGGAACAAACATAGCGGCAACGGCGTATCCCTCCCCTTTCCGGAGGGATACGCCGTTGCCGTCAATTTGCTTCCGCCACGCGGCGGATCATGCCGGCGTAGTTTTCCGCAAGCGCTTCGGATTTGGCGGGGTCCGGGGCAAGGGCGGTGACGGAGAGGGCTTCGCGCTCCGGCACCGGCGCGATGCGCACCCGGCCGCCGGGGCCGCGCAGCACCAGGCCGTCGGAGAAGTCCGCGCCTGCCTCCATCAGGCTCTGGCTCAGCAGGCGCATGACGCGGGCCCTGCTGCCGCACAGCAGCTCCACCCGCGCCCCTGCCGCCGCGGTCCGCGTCCGTGCCGGCACGGGGGCGGGTTCCGGCGGAGTGTCCAGGCGCAGGCGCCCGTCCAGCGCGTCCAGGTTGCACTGGTGGTAGGCCCGGGGTGTGCCGATGTCGCACCAGTAGCCCTCCAGCGGCAGCCCCAGGATGGTCCGCCGCCCCTCCAACAGCGCCGGGAACAGGTCTTTGGCGAAATCGCAGGGCGTGCCGTCCGTGGGGACGAGTTCCATGGCCGCGGGGGAGAGCACGTAAATTCCGGTGTTCACCAAATCCGACACCACCCGCTCCCAGGCGGGCTTTTCGATGAAGCTGACAACATGCCCCTCCCTGTCGGTCAGCACCGTTCCGTACTGCAACGGGCTGTCGTGGCAGGCCAGGGCCATGGTGACCGCCGGGCGGCGGCTCAGATGGGCTTCCGCCAGCGCCCGGAGGTCGAAATCGCAGGCGCAGTCCCCGGAGATCACAAGAAAATCCTCGCCGCCGTAAAAACCGGCGCAGGCCCGGACGCAGCCGGCGGTGCCCAGCTCCGCGGTTTCCACATGGTATTCCAGCTTCATTCCGAAGCGGGAACCGTCCCCGAAATAATCCTCGATCACCTCCGGCCGGTAGCGCAGGGCCAGGCAGGCCCGCTCAAATCCGTTGCGCCGCAGCAGGGCGAGGATATGCTCCAATACCGGCTTGCCACATAGCTTTGCCATGGGCTTCGGCGTGTCCCCGGTGACGCTCTTGAGCCGGGTCCCCTCTCCCCCCGCCATAATGATTGCTTTCAATATATTTCACCCCTGTATTTCTTTCGGCTGCCCTCCGCGCAAAACCGGAGGGCGGATGTTGCGAAACGTTTCCGTGCTTCTTATTATACGAGGAAAAGCGGAAGTCATACGATTTTGCAAAATCTTTGATTTTGGTATTTCATTCCGGGGAAAAGTGTGGTAAAATATTTTAATATTTTCCCTGCCAGCGCCCCTCCGGGGGCAGGACAGGGGCAAATGCGCGGCAGTTCCCGCATGGGAAAAAGAGATAATGGTGGTGGCGGAATGAACAAACGGATACAAAAGCTGATCGCGCCGGGGACGCGGCTGTTCCTGCTGGTGATGGCGGCCTTCGCGGCGGCGTCCTATATCCTCGGCAGCCATATCCTGGCCTATGCCGAAGCCGGCGTGACAATCGTGCTGGCAATTTATACCCTTGTGGACGCGCGCATCCGCCGCCGCCAGCTGGTCGAATATATCGAATCCGTCACCTATGACGCGGAGAGCGCGAAAAACAACACGCTGATGAATTTCCCCCTCCCCATCGTGGTGTTCCGCATGGAAAATACCAAGATCATCTGGGGAAACCAGAACTTTTTCGGCCTGTTCGAGGGGCAGAAGCCCAGCGTTGACACCCCTATGGACGAGCTGGTGCCGGGCTTCAGCCAGAAGTGGCTGACCGAGGGGAAGAGCCAGTGCCCCGGCCTGGTGGAGGCCGGGGGGCGCAAGTACCAGATCCACGGCAATATTGTGCGCTCCCACAACGAAAAAATCGAGGAGAGCCAGCGCAATTTTATGGGCATCACCTACTGGGTGGACGTGACGGAATTTGACAATATCAAGCTGGAATACAACAACTCCCGCCCCGTCATCATGCTTTTGGTGGTTGACAACTACGACGAGCTGATGAAAAACCTCACGGACCGGGCCAAGGCGGACCTGATGGGCCTGGTCGAGGACCGGATCAGCCTCTGGTGCGAGGGGAAGCGCGGCTATGTCCAGCGCTATGACCGGGACCGCTATATTTTCCTCTTGGAGAGCCGCTGGATGGAGGGCATTACGGCGGAGAAATTCAGCATCCTCGAAAAGGTCCACGAGGTGGTGAACGCCTCCGGCATCCAGGCGACGCTGAGCATCGGCGTCGGGCGGGACGGCGGCAGCTTTGAGGAAAATTACAGCTTCGCCAACCTCTCCCTGGAAATGGCCCTGAGCCGGGGCGGCGACCAGGCGGTCATCAAGAACCGCTTCAATTTCGAGTTCTTCGGCGGGCGCGGGGCGGACGTGGGCTCCCGCAGCAAAGTCAAGAGCCGCGTGACCGCCAACGCCCTGGCGGAGCTGATCCGGGTTTCCAGCCAGGTGCTGGTCATGGGCCACAAGCTGGCGGACATGGACGCCGTGGGCGCGGCGGTGGGGATGGCCTGCATCTGCCGGAAGCTGGGGGTGGAGTCCCGAATCGTCATCGACCCGGTGAAGAACGTATCGAAAAAGCTGATCGAGAGCGTCAAGACCATGCCGGAATACGCGGAGACATTTATCACCCCGGAGGAGGCCATCGTCCGCGCGGACAACCGCACCCTGCTCATCGTCGTCGACACGAACCGCCCCGAGCAGGTGGAGAGCCTGCCGCTGCTGGAAAGCTGCAACCGGGTCGCGGTGGTCGACCACCACCGCCGCGCCGCCAGCTATATCCAGAACGCGGCGCTGACCTTCCACGAGATGCGGGCCTCCTCCGCCTGCGAGCTGGTCAGCGAACTGATCCAGGAACTGCTTGAGCCGAAGGATGTCTCCAAAACCGAGGCGGAAGCCATGCTGGCGGGCATCACGCTGGACACGAAAAACTTTGTCCTGCGCACCAACGAGCGCACCTTTGACGCGGCGGCCTTCCTCCGCCGCCTCGGCGCGGACCCGCTGGCGGCAAAGCGTTTCATGCAGAGCGACATGGAGCACACCGTCGAGCGGTACGGCATCCTTCAGGGCGCCAGGGTCTACCGCGACGGCGTGGCGCTCGTGGTCTGCCAGGAGGAGCAGGACCGGGTGGTGGCGGCCCAGGCCGCGGACGAGCTGCTGAACATCAGCGGCATCAGCGCCTCCTTTGTGATCTATGCCACAAAAGCCGGCGGCGTGGTGGTGTCCGGCCGCAGCATCGGGGAGGTCAACGTCCAGCTGGTACTGGAAAAGCTGGGGGGCGGCGGCAACCAGTCCGCCGCAGGCGCGCAAATCGCGGATACCCCGCTTCAGGACGCGGTCCGAACGCTCTGCGCTTCGATTGACGAATATCTCGACAACGGGTAATCGTATCAATGCTTCGCGGCCCCGCCCCACCAGGCGGGGCCGCAAAGCATGTCATGGCTTGAAAAATGTCGCTGAGGCAGTTATACTGATAAGCAAAACCGCCGGCGCGGGCATTGCCTGTACGGCGCGGTAAAGGGAGCGAACGATTGTGAACAGGTTCTTTGAAGCTTTACTTGAGGTTCTCCGCCAGGATGAGCGTTTTTTCACGGAAGGGGGGGAACTGCTGCGCAACGCCGTTGTGGAAGCGGCCAATAAAATGGACACGAGGCTGATCAGGGCGCTGTATTTGAATCAGGAATCACGGGCCAGATTCTTTACAGACGTTGATGGCATCGCCGTTTTTGACAAAGCCGCCTTTGGCTATGTCATCAATAACCGCGAGTTCCTCCCCGACAGCTATACGCGCTATAAGAATAAAATCGGCCTTGTAAACGGGCGCGGGGAATATATCTCCGTCTCCCGCGATGTGGAACTGGTATTCCCCTACAAAGACTGTGTGCTTGAGGGCGGACAGACAAAGGAAGACCAGAAACGCAGTGAAATATTTTATAATGAAACGCTGGCCCCGAATGAAGTTGACAGGCTGCTGGAGCCGAAAGTGCTTTCGTTCCACGGCAAATATACCAAGGGGGGACGCGATGATGCCGCATCCCTGGATGAATCTGAAAATCTGTTGATAAAAGGCAATAATCTTCTGGCGATTGCCTCGCTTCTTCCGAGGTTTGAGGGGAAAATCAAGCTGATTTATATCGACCCGCCCTACAACACCGGGACAGACACATTCGGCTACAACGACAAATTCACCAGAAGCGCCTGGCTGGTTTTTATGAAAAACCGCCTGGAAATCGCCCGCAGGCTGCTTTCCCCTGATGGGGCGATATATGTCCAGCTGGATTATCACCATGTCCATTACGCCAAGGTTTTGATGGACGAAATCTTTGGAGAGGAAAATTTCCAAAGGGAGATCATCTGGCGCATCGGCTGGCTGTCCGGGTATAAAACCGCCGACAATAACTGGATCAGAAACCACGATACGATCCTGTTTTACGCAAAAGACAGCAGCCGTCTGCGCTTTATCAAAAATTATATTCCCAAAGCGGAATTTAAGAAAATTGCCCGGGGGAACGCGGAGCGCTATCCCATTGAGGATGTATGGAACGGCAACGAGTACGACGACCTCAACAGCATCGCGATCGTATCCTTTTCCGGGGAGACCGTCTCAAAAATGCTCGATCCCGACGATGAAGTCAAGGGGCAGAAATCCGAGAAGCTGATTGAGAGGATCATCCGGGCCCATACCGTGGAGGGGGATTATGTTCTGGATTTTTTCGGCGGCACCGGCACAACCGCCGCTGTCGCGATGAAGACAGGCCGCAGGTTTATCATTTGCGAGCAGCTGGAAAAGCATATAGATATCATGCTCCGGCGTCTGGAAAAGGTAATCGGAGGAGAACAGGGCGGCGTGTCAAAGCGCAATGGCTGGCAGAGCGGCGGTTCCTTCGTCTATTGCTCCCTGGCCGAGCTGAACCAGGTCTATGTGCGCCGTATCCGGGACGCGGAGGATAACGCGGCCATCTCGCGGATTCTCAGGGATATCATGGCGACCGGTTTTATCAGTTATAAGGTTGATCCAAGCCAGATCGACCCTTGTTCGGAGGACTTTTCCGGCCTCTCCCTCAAGAATAAGAAGCGCCTGCTGATGGAACTGCTGGACAAAAACCAGCTTTATATTAACCGCTGTGATATGGACGACAGGTCGTTCGCCGTATCTGAAGAGAATAAAGCCTTTACGCGAAGCTTCTACGGGGAGGAATAAGGATGTTCCTGTTTGAGCAAATAGAAACATTCCGGCAGTTCAGTTCCGTCGCCGGGGTCCCCGCGTACATCCGGTCAAATCTGAACCAGGGCCTTGAGCTCCGCCCGTACCAGACAGCGGCTTTTGAGAATTTTATTACCTTTTATGAAAATGACAAAATGTGCCCCAGGCCGGCGCAGGCCCTGTTCCATATGGCCACAGGCTCCGGGAAAACCCTCATCATGGCCGGGCTGATGCTCTATCTGTACCAGAAGGGCTACCGGAATTTCCTGTTTTTTGTCAACCTCTCAAATATCGTGAACAAGACGAAGGAAAATTTTCTGAACCCCTCCTCCGGCAAATATTTATTTGCCCCGGAGATTCGCATGGAAGGCGAAAGAATCGCGGTCAGGGAGGTCAGCAATTTTCAGAATACCGATAAGGGCGCAATCAACATCTGTTTTACAACGACACAGGGGCTGCACTCCGATATATGGACAGTGAAAGAAAACTTTCTGTCCCCCGATGATTTTGAAGGAGGACGCGTCGTCCTGATCGCGGATGAAGCCCATCATCTGAATGTCGATCTGCGCCGGGCGAGCCAAAGCGAGCAGGACAGCTGCCACAGCTGGGAAAGTACAGTAAAGACCGTCTTTGAGAAGAGCAGGGAGAACATCCTGCTTGAGTTCACGGCGACATGCGATTTGGACAATGAGGATATCCGGCGCGAGTACGAGAGCAGGATCGTTTTCGATTATCCGCTCTCCAAATTCCGGGCGGATGGCTACTCCAAGGAGATCAAGACCCTTCGTTCCGATCTGGATGTGGAAGACCGGGCCTTGCAGGCGCTCATTCTGAGCCAGTACCGGTACAAGGTGTTCCAGTCCCACCGGCAGAATGTCAAGCCGGTTGTGTTTTTCAAATCGAAGCTCATCCGGGAAAACAAGGCCAATATGGAGCGCGTTACAGAGATGGTCCGCTCCTTGACGGGCGAGCGGATACGGGATATCTTCGACCGGTCCGCGGCGGAAATCATGGCGAAGGCCAGGCGGTATTTTGCCGGCAGCGGCATCAGCTATGATGACCTCGCCGCGGAGCTGCGGGACGATTTTTCCGAAGGCCACTGCATATCCGCCAACGATGACAGCGAGCTTGAAAAACAGCAGATCATCCTCAACTCCCTGGAGGATAAATCCAACCCGTACAGGGCGGTCTTTGCCGTTGACAAATTGAACGAGGGCTGGGATGTCCTCAACCTGTTTGATATTGTACGCCTTTACAACACCCGCGACGGCAGGAACGGCGTCCCCGGGCGAACCACCATCAAAGAGGCCCAACTGATCGGGCGCGGGGCGAGATATTGCCCGTTTAAGACAGAGCCCGGCCAGGACAGGTTCAGGAGGAAATTCGATTCCGATACGGACAACCCACTTCGGATATGCGAGGAGATGTATTATCACTGCTGGAACGAACCCCGCTATATCCAGGAGCTCCATACCGCGCTCAGGGGGATCGGCCTGGACCCTGATGGCAGCAGGGATGTCCGCTACATTTTGAAAGAAAGCTTCAAGGCGGATCCCCTCTACCGGGAGGGGCTCGTGTTTGTCAATGACCGTTTTCCGAAACCTGTGGCAGAGGCGGAAGGGCTGCCGCTGTCTGTCCGGGACAGAGTTTACAGCGTCAGGTTTTCGACCGGACAATCCGGGGAGGATGTTGTCATGGAGGACGGGGCCTCCGCGGAGCATACCGTAAAAACCTGTACCAGGCACATGACGGTTTCAGAAATCGCCGGCATCAACTATGCCATCGTGCATAAGGCCGTGTGCCAATATCCCGCCCTGAGGTTCGACGCGTTGCGGAGCCGTTTCCCCGGGCTGGAATCGACGCGGGAGTTCATCACCGGAAGCAGCTACCTCGGCGCCGTAAAAATTGATATCACGTCAGTGTATGAGCAGCCGGCTCCGCCCATACTGTACTCCGCCTGCCTCGCTGTGCTGGACAAAGTCGCCGCCGCCGTATCGGAGGCGGAAGAGGCATACGAGGGCACAAAAGAATTTCGCGCTGAATATATTCACGATGTTTTCCGGGACAAGCCATGCAGCTATACGGTCCTCCACGACGGCGGCATCGGCTATTCCCAGAACGACAGTACCGTCAGCGGCGATGTCCGGACGGATCTGTCCGCGGAGGATTGGTTTGCATACGAGGATAACTTCGGAACCAGTGAGGAAAAAGCTTTCGTGGCCTATTTTAAGCGCTTTGTCCCCCGGCTGAAGGCGAAATACGATAAGGTGTACCTGGTCCGGAACGAACGCCAGATGCACATATATTCCTTTGAAGGAGGCAGACGCTTCGAGCCCGATTATCTGCTGTTCCTGCGCCTGCCCGCATCCGACGGGTACGAGCAGCTGCAGATATTCATCGAGCCCAAGGGGACGGGATATATCGCGGAAGACCAGTGGAAGGAAGATTTCCTGCTGGAGCTTGAGAAATCCGCCGTGGCGGCCAAAACCTTTGTGGATGACAACCGGTACAGGATTTGGGGCTTCCACTTCTTCAACCAGGATGCCCGCTCCGCTGTGTTCGCGGACGACATGGAGCGGCTTGTCTGAGGGGGCGGAAAAAACTACCGGAGCCAGGAGCGGATTTTATTTCCACAAACCCGTTGCATTTTTATGATTTTTCATATATGATATAGTATATGCTCAGCCGCCGTATATGTCCCCCTTCAGGGGGAAGGGCGCGATTGGCGCGGCGGAGAAGGGAGGCAAAGCAATATGGCGCATGACAATTCTCATACCGGCGAGGTCCGGGCATATGAAAAAGGCGGCGTCATCTTCCGGGATGGGGATGAGGGCAAGTGCATGTTTGAAATCCTCCGGGGCCGCGTCGGCATCTACGCCGGCGAGCGCCTGTTGAAGGAATTGGGCCCCGGGGAGACCTTCGGGGAGATGGCAATGCTTGAGGCCCTGCCCCGCAGCGCCACAGCGGCCGCCCTGGACGCCGGAACCGAGCTGCGCACGGTGACCTGGGATACGCTGGGCGCCTATTTCCGTGACCGCCCGTCCCGGGTGGTGGCGATGATGCAGCAGATGGGCCGGCGCATCCGGGAGCTGACTGACGATTACATCGGCGCCTGCCGCACCATCGCGGAGCTGACGGAGCGCGCGGAGCAGAAGCGGCAGGATGCCCCCCCTAAGGTCGACCCGAACCTGCGCCGTTACCTGGACGCCTACAACGCCTACCGGACGCGGTAAAAAAAGCGTATCGCGGTCTTTCCCCTGCCGGAGGGGGAGGCCGATACGAATATACCATTTTCTACAAAAGGAGTAACACTATGAAGACAAACACACGGCGTATCCTGTCCCTGCTTCTCGCTCTTGTCTTTGTGTTCAGCTTCGCCCCCGCGGCGTTTGCTGAGTACATGCCTGATCTGGAAAGCATTGGTTATTCGGAAGATGAGGACTGGCCCTCGGATGAGCCCGACAACTCACCGCTCCTGTCTGAGCCTGAGTATGAGCCCGAGCCCGAGCCCGAGCCTGAGCCCGAGCCCGAGCCTGAGCCGCGGTATGAGGATATTTCCGTCTCCCTCGACGAAAGCCGGATTACCCTGGATGAAGGGGACAGCACCAGCCTCAGCGCCAACACCTCCGGCGCTTCGGCTACCAGCTATACCTGGGAGAGCTCCGACAGCAGCGTCGTTTCCATCAGCGGCAGCGGCAGGAGCGTCACGCTGAACGCCCGCGGGGCCGGTAGCGCTACCGTCACGGTGATGGTCGAGGGCGCCGGCGGGGTCTGGGACCTGGCCATGGCCAGCGTGACCGTCAACGCCTCCGTCAGCGAAGTGGTCGTCCGGGGCGGCAGCTCCCTCACCATGGACGTGGGTGATACCAAAAGCCTCTCCGCGTCGGTCAGCGGCGGCAGCGAATACGGCTATGACTTCACCTGGGACGCCAGCGGCTCCGTCTACATCACCGAAGACCTGGCCGAAAGCGCGACCATCGTCGCCACCCGCGGCGGCAGCGCCACCGTGACCCTGACCGCCTACGACGCCGGGAACCACCGCAACTATGACCAGACCACCTGGAACATCACCGTCAACGAGGCCAAGGTTGAGGCGCCCACCGCCCGCATCGACAAGACGAGCATGTCCCTCGGCACCGGCAAGACCGGCACCCTGAACATGACCGTCTCCGGCGGCAGCGGCAGCTATACTTATTACTGGGTCAGCGACAACCCCGCTGTCGCGGACGTCAGCGGCAACGGCAGCACCGTCACGGTCGTCGCCGCCAGCTCCCTGATCGCCGGAACAAAGTACGCCGTGATCACCGGCGTCGCGGCGGACCGCAACGAAATGGTCAGCAACGAGGTGCAGTGCACCGTCACTGTTGAGAGCAGCGGCGGCAGCGGCAGCTTCAATGCCAGCGCCAGCGCCTCTGTCGGCTCGATCCTGTCCATGGACTCCGTCGGCAGCAACATCGCCAGCGCCTTCCGCAGCCAGTTCGGCCGTGATGTGAGCTACGGCGCCACACTGTACATCACCAGCCCCAGCATGAACGTCGGCTCCCTGAAGCTCCAGGACGGCTCCTATCTGAACGGCAGCACGGCCTACAGCTATGCCCACTTTGACATGATGTACTTTGAGCCGGAGAAATCCGGCACGTTCCAGACGGCCTACCGCCTGTCCGATGACGGCTACGAGCTCAGCGGCAATATCTCCATCAGTGTCAGCGGCGGAACCCCCGTGTCCGGCGTTTCGCTCAGCCCCACCAGCCTCAAGATGGACACCTATTCCAGCCAGTGGATCAACCTCAGCGTCAGCCCCTCCAAAGCCTCCTATGATGTGGAATGGAAGAGCAGCAACACCAATATCGTCAGCCTCAACGGCAGCG
>JAFUVO010000117.1 GCA_017477525.1 Oscillospiraceae bacterium
CAGTATTTGATGAACTTACCGGCAATTTACGTTTCCGTCAGGAAGCGGAAATGATCGAAAATGACCGCCATATTCATGTTGTTGCGGTTGAGGAACGCAAACTTGTAGCGCTGCTCCAACGGACAACCGGTCTTGATCTCGGGGAAAGCGAGGCTATCGTTTACGCTGATGATAACCACGCTGATTTTTTATTGATGGATGAAAACGCGGGCAGAAAAGTCGCAAAAACAATGGGGCTGAGAATTATGGGAACCGTCGGAGTTCTTGTAAATGCTTGCCACGACAAATATCTGACTGCGGAAGAAGTTGAATCTGCACTCGACAGATTAAGAAAAGCAAACAGACATATCAGTGAACGCATCATACAAGATGCGCTTGAATTGATACATCAATCGTAAGGAGGCGACCGCCATGTCTATCGTGGGTTCCATCATCGTGCCCCACCCGCCGCTGATTATCCCGGACGTGGGGCGGGGGGAGGAAATACAGATTCAGGCCACTATTGACGCCTACCGCGCCGCCGCGCGGCGCGTCGCGGCGTGGGAGCCGGAGGCGCTCATCATCACGACGCCCCACCTGGTCATGTACTCCGACTATTTCCACATCTCCCCCGGCAAATCCGCCTTCGGGGACATGTCGGCCTACCGCGCGCCCCGGGCGCGGGTGGAGGTCAAATATGACGCGGCGCTCCGGGAAGAGCTGATCCGCCGGGCGGAGATAGCCGGCATCCCCGCCGGAACCCTGGGGGAACGGGACGCGCGGCTGGACCACGGCAGCTTCATCCCCCTGTACTTCCTCCGGGAGGCAGGGGTCAGCTGCCCGGTTGTGCGCATCGGCCTGTCGGGCTTTTCCCCGCTGACCCACTACCGGCTGGGCCAGTGTGTCGCGGAGGCTGTCAACGCCTTGGGCCGCCGGGCGGCCTTCATCGCCAGCGGCGACCTCTCCCACAAACTGAAAGAGGAGGGGCCCTACGGCTTTGCCGCCGAGGGGCCGGAATACGACCGGGAGATCACAGAGATCATGGCCTCCGGGGACTTCCTGCGCCTGCTTCAGATGGACGGTCATTTTTGCGAAAAGGCCGCGGAGTGCGGACAGCGCTCCTTCCAGATCATGGCCGGGGCCCTGGACGGCCGCGCGGTACAGCCCGAGCTGCTGAGCCACGAGGGCCCCTTCGGCGTGGGCTACGGCGTGGCGGTGTTCACGGTCACGGGGGCGGATGAGGGCCGGCGCTTCGGGGCGCAATATGCCTCGGCGGAAAAAGAGCGCCTGGCCCGGCGCAAGGCGGCGGAGGACCCCTATGTTTCATTGGCGCGGCTGTCCCTGGAAACCTATATCCGCACGGGGAAGGAGCTCTCCGCGCTGCCGGAAAATTTGCCGGAGGATTTGCTCACCCGCCGCGCCGGGGCCTTTGTCTCCCTCCACAAGGAGGGGCTTCTGCGGGGCTGCATCGGCACCATCGGGCCGGTCACGCCCTCGCTGGCGGAGGAGATCGCGCGCAACGCTGTTTCCGCCGGCACCGGCGACCCGCGCTTTACCCCCGTCACGGAATCGGAGCTGGATTTGCTGGAATACAATGTCGACGTGCTGGGCCAGCCGGAGCCCATCGCCTCCCCGGCGGAGCTGGACGTGAAGCGCTACGGCGTCATCGTCAGCTGCGGCATGAAGCGCGGCCTGCTGCTGCCGGACCTGGAGGGCGTCGACAGCGTGGCCCAGCAGATCGACATCGCGCGGCGCAAGGGCGGCATCGGGGCCAACGAGCCCTACACCCTGGAGCGCTTCGAGGTGGTGCGGCACCTATGACGGCGGCATGTCCCCTCTGCTTCCACCGCTGCACCCTCGAGGAGGGCCAGACGGGCTTCTGCCGCGCCCGCGCCAATGAGAACGGGAAGATCGTACCGCGCAATTACGGGGCCGTCACGAGCCTGGCCCTGGACCCGATTGAGAAGAAACCGCTCCGCCGCTTCCGGCCCGGAAGCATGGTCTTGTCTGTCGGTTCTTTCGGTTGCAACCTCCGCTGCCCCTTCTGCCAGAACCATGAGATTTCCATGGCGGGCGCGGGCGATTTGCCGCTGCGGGAGCTCTCCCCGGAGGCGCTGGCGGCGCTGGCAACACAGCTGCGGCCCCGGGGGAACACCGGCGTGGCCTTCACCTACAACGAGCCGCTGATTTCCTATGAGTATGTCCGGGACACCGCCGCGCTGGTCCATGCCCGGGGGATGGCCAACGTGCTGGTGAGCAACGGGACGGTTTCGGAAGAGCCCTGGCGGGCGCTGCTGCCGGCGCTCGACGCGGCGAACATCGACCTCAAGGGCTTCACGGGGCGCTGGTACCGCCGCCTGGGCGGCGACCTCGAAACGGTCAAGCGCTCCATCGAAATCGCGGCGGAGCGGATCCATGTGGAGGTGACTACGCTGCTGGTCCCCGGCGAAAACGACAGCGAGGAGGAGATCCGCGCCCTGGCCCAATGGCTCGCGGGCCTCCGCCGGGATATTCCGCTGCATCTGAGCCGCTTTTTCCCCCGCTACCGGATGCTGGACAAGCCCCCCACCCCCGTGGAGCGGGTCTACCGCCTCGCGGAGATCGCGCGGGAATATTTGGACGATGTATTCACGGGAAACTGTTGAGATATTTTGAAGATTGGCGCAACTATTTTGTTGCGGGTATTTCCCTCCCCCGAAGGGGGGAGGGAAATACCGAAAAAGATAGATTTCTGTTGTGTTTTCTCCCCCTTCGGGGGAGAAAACACAAGGCTGCTAAATAGATACAGATTGGCTATGAATCATATAAAAACCGAAAATTACTACAGAACGCTACAGGCAGAAGACATTTGTTCCTGCGCGTATTGCAGAAATTATTGCAAAGAGATAAAAAGCGCATATCCCGAGCTGTCAGCTTATCTTGCGGGGCTGGGAATCGATATTGAAAAGCCATTTGAAGCTTTTCCGCTTGAACCGTATGAAGGCGCGATTGAATACGCTGCTGTTCAATATATTGTCATGGGGAATGGCTGTGATTTTGAGGCTCTGGATGTTTCCGGCGTTCATATTTGCCTTGCCGCTTCCCATCCTGTGACAAATATAAATGAGGAACACTTCGTACTTGAAATAGCGCCGGTAAAGCTAAAGTGGACGATACAGTCAAGTTCCAATCTGCTCAGGTGAATGATGATTTTCTCCCCCATTGGGTAGAAAAAGATGATATATCGGAAAGGGGACGTTCTATGCCGCGTTTTGAGGTTGTCAGCGAATACAGCCCCTCCGGGGACCAGCCGGAGGCCATCGCCTCCCTGGCCCGGGGGGTGGAGGACGGGCTGCGGGAACAGGTGCTTCTGGGCGTCACCGGCAGCGGGAAAACCTTCACCATGGCCAAGGTGATCGAGGCTGTCCAGCGCCCGACGCTGGTGCTGGCCCACAACAAGACCCTGGCCGCCCAGCTCTGCGGGGAGTTCCGGGAGTTTTTTCCCAACAACGCCGTGGAGTATTTCGTCTCCTACTACGACTACTACCAGCCGGAGGCCTACATCGCCAGCACCGACACCTATATTGAAAAGGATTCCTCCATCAACGACGAGATCGACCGGCTGCGCCTGTCCGCCACCGCCTCGCTTCTGGAGCGGCGGGACGTGATCGTCGTGGCCTCGGTGAGCTGCATCTACGGCCTGGGCGAGCCGGACGATTTTATGCACCTGATGATCAACCTGACCACCGGGGCGGAAACGCCCATCGACGAGCTGCTGCACCGCCTCATCGACATCCGCTACGAGCGCAACGACATGGCCTTCGAGCGCAACATGTTCCGCGTCCGGGGGGACACCGTCGAGATCTGGCCCGCCTACTGGAAGGACAAGGCGGTCCGTGTGGAATTTTTCGGCGACGAGATCGACCGCATCAGCATCATCAACCCCGTGACCGGCCAGGCGGAGAGCCGGGTGATCTCGATCCCCATCTGGCCCGCCAGCCACTACGTCACCACCCACGAGAAGATGGAGCGGGCCTGCCGGGAGATCCGCGCCGAGTGCGACGCGCGGGTGAAATATTTCCAGGAAAACGGCAAGCTCATTGAGGCCCAGCGCATCGGAGAGCGGGTCAAATACGACATTGAGATGATGACCGAGCTGGGCTACTGCTCCGGCATCGAGAACTATTCCCGCATCATCTCCGGCCGGGCCCCGGGCAGCGCCCCCATGACGCTGCTGGACTATTTCCCAGAGGACTTCTTATTGTTCGTGGACGAGAGCCACGTCACCCTGCCCCAGGTCCGGGCCATGTACAACGGCGACCGGGCCAGGAAGGAGAGCCTGGTGCAGTACGGCTTCCGCCTGCCCTCGGCCTTTGACAACCGCCCGCTGAAATTCGACGAGTTTGACAGCCGGCTCAACCAGGCGATTTTTGTCTCCGCCACGCCGGGGCAGTACGAGCGGGAGCGGGCGGGCAACACGGCGGAGCAGATCATCCGCCCCACGGGCCTGACGGACCCGGAGATCTCCGTCCGCCCGGTGGAGGGGCAGATCGACGACCTGTTGGGCGAGATCAACGCCCGCGCCGCCCGGCAGGAGCGGGTTCTGGTGACCACGCTGACCAAAAAGATGGCGGAGGACCTGACCGAGTACCTGACCGGCGCGGGGGTCCGCTGCCGCTACATGCACCACGATATCGACGCCATGCAGCGCATGGAGATCATCCGCGACCTGCGCATGGGGGAGTTTGACGTGCTCATCGGCATCAACCTCCTGCGGGAGGGCCTCGACCTGCCGGAGGTCAGCCTCGTGGCGATTCTGGACGCGGACAAGGAGGGCTTTCTGCGCAGCGAAACCAGCCTGATCCAGACCATCGGCCGCGCCGCGCGGAACGCGGAGGGCACGGTCATCATGTACGCGGACACCGTGACGCCCAGTATGCGCGCCGCCATCACAGAAACCGAGCGCCGCCGGAAAAAACAGCGGGAGTACAACGCCGCCCACGGCATCGTGCCGAAAACCATCGTCAAGGACATCCGCGACCTTTTGCAATTCTCCGGCAGCGATTCCAGCATGAAGAAGGGCAAGAGCGGCGTGAAGATGACCGACAAGGAGCGCCTGGCGGAGATCGCGCGGCTGGAAAAGAAGATGAAGGAGGCCGCGAAGATGCTCGAATTCGAGATCGCCGCCGAGCTGCGCGACCGGATCATTTTGCTGAAGGGACAGAAATAAGGAATATGACGCGCCACCCCTCCCCCTTCGGAGGAGGGATATGCGTTACGCTTGATTTTTCATTGATACCGTGTTACATTATCCGTACAATGCCGTAAAGGAGTGGGGCAAAATGGCTCAGGTAACCCTCAGTGTACGCATGGACGAGGATGTGAAACGCCGGTTTGACGATTTTTGCGCTAGGGTCGGGATGAACAGTTCCGTCGCGGTCAATGTTTTCGCGAAAACCGTAATCCGCGAGCAGCGCATCCCCTTTGAAATCGCGGCGGAATATGTATCAGCTTATCCTTCGGATGTTCTGAGTTCTGAACGCTCGATTCAAAACGATTTGCTCCGCGCGAAACAGGAGCGGAAAAACGGCGCTGTATACCTCTCCGCTGACGAAGTGCTGCGGAACATCGACGACGCCATTGAGCGGAGTGCCGGCCTTGAAGCGTTATAAGGTTGTTTTGCACCCCCGCGTGAGCCGCCAGCTTGCGCTTCACGCAGCATATATCGCCAGGGTCAGCAAATCCGCCGCGATTCGGTTCCGCAGGGAATTTGAGGAAATCATACGGCGCATGGAAGTCAATCCCATGCTGTTTCCGCCATACGACACAGCGCCTCCCAGGAAAGAGACGTATCGCAAAGCGCTGTTCGCGGTCTGGTATAAAGCAATTTTTTCTGTGGAAGACAACACAGTGTATATTGACGCGGTGATCGACGGACGAAGGGATCGGGAGGACAACCTGACTTCGTGACGGAAAACGCCGCGGGATAGCGGGGTGGCGCGTATGGAACGGGCGCGGAAAAACGATTTCACCCAGGGGCCGGTTTGGAAGGCCATCGTGCGCATGGCGGTGCCGATGATGCTGGCGCAGGCGGTGAACATCCTCTACAACATCGTGGACCGCATGTACATCGGCCACATGCCGGGCAGCGGCTCCCTGGCCCTGACGGGGCTGGGGCTGTGTATGCCGGTCATCTCCATCATCACCGCCTTCGGCAGCCTCTGCGGCGTGGGCGGCGGGCCGCTGTGCTCCATCGCCCGGGGGCGCGGGGACCTGGATTACGCCGAGCGCGTCATGGGCAACGCCCTGGCGATGCTGCTGGCCATCGGCGCGGCGCTGACCGTGCTGCTGCGCGTTTTTATGGAGCCGGTGCTCTACGCCATGGGGGCCAGCGAGGCCACCTACCCCTATGCCGCCGAGTACGCCCGTATCTACATCCTCGGCACCGTATTCGTGATGATCGCCCACGGGATGAACTTTTTCATCAACTCCCAGGGCTTCCCCCGGATCGGGATGCTGACCGTGGCCATCGGCGCGGCGCTGAACATCGCCCTGGACCCGCTGTTCATTTTCGCCCTGGACATGGGCATCACCGGCGCGGCGCTGGCGACGGTGCTGAGCCAGGCGGTTTCCGCCCTCTGGGCCATGGCTTTCCTGCTGAGCCGCCGCTCCATCCTCGACCTGAAGCTCAAAAACCTGCGCCCGGACTGGGGCATCATCCGGCGCATCCTGGCGCTGGGCGCCACGGGCTTTGTCATGAGCGTCACCAACGGCATCGTCCAGATCGCCTACAACGTCCAGCTGCGCGTCTGGGGCGGGGATTTATACGTGGGGGCCATGACCATCATCAACTCCGTGCGGGAGGTCTCCTTCAGCGCCAGCACCGGCATGAGGGACGGGGCCCAGCCCGTGCTGGGCTACAACTACGGCGCGGGGGCCTACGGCCGGGTGAAGCAGTGCATCCGCTTTGTCAGCGCGTTCAGCATCGCCTACTCCGCCCTGGCCTGGGTGCTGATTTTGCTGCTGGCCGAGCCCATTGTCCGGGTGTTCAACAGCGAACCGGAGCTGGTGGCCGCCGCAGCCCCCGCCATGCGGGTCCATTTCAGCGGCTTTATCTTCATGTCGCTGATGATGGCCGGGCAGAGCGTGTTCCTGAGCCTGGGCAAATCGAAACAGGCCGTGACCTTCTCCATCCTGCGCAAGGTGGTCATTGTGACGCCCCTGATCTTCCTGCTGCCCCGCATCGCGGGCTGGGGCGTCATGGGCATCTTCTGGGCCGAGCCCATCTCCGACCTCATCGGCGGCGGCGCCAGCTTTCTGACAATGATCTTCACCGTCTACCGGAAGCTGGGGGAAGACCAAAACGTTTTAACCTCACAGTAAGCAATTATAATCATACCTTGATAATAGCGCAAACAAAGGCACTAGCCACCCTCTTTTGGAGGAAAGCTGGTGCCTCTGCTTGTTGTCACACGATGTTGCCGTGCATACTTTCCGTTAATTTACTGATCCAAAAGGACTTTTAATTAACGCTCACAGCAATTCACCACCAACCTGCGAAACGGCCGGCGGAACCGAGGGTAATAATGGAATAGCAGATCGACCACGCGAGAAACCACATACTGTTCACCTCCCTATTTCTGAAACTCGCTGAAAAATCGTTTGCGCAAACAGTCCTACATAGGTGTTTTTATAATAACATCTATAATCAGATTTGTCAATACAAACATCGTTTTAAAAATGTATAAGCGAATCTTTAAATCGTTATTCTCTTATTAGAGAGGAGCTGATGGCATGACCGCTGAATTTGTCAGGGACAGAATAACGAGATTAAGGATTCAAAAAGGAATCTCCGAATATCGTATGAGCTATGATTTAGGTCACAGCCGTGGATATATCAACAATATTTCATCTGGTAAATCTTTACCGTCAATGGTAGAATTTTTTGCAATATGTGAATATCTGGATATAACTCCCATAGAGTTTTTTGATGACAATATTGAAAATCCAGGAAAGCTAAAAGGCACTTTTCAAAAGTTGCAACACCTCGACGCAGATGATTTGGATTTAATCAATCGAACTGTAGAACGTCTTTTAAGAAAGTAAAACAAATCGGTGTCTGAATTTCATACGGCACAGTATTTGTTTCGACAGATTATCCCTCAAATCAGCCATGAGCCGCCTTTACATTTCAACGCTTCCGGTGTATAATGAATGTACAAAAATGTAGTTTTCCACAGTGAAAAGTGATATTTTTTGTAACTTTATAGAATCATCACAGGGAGACGGAACATGAAACTACTCGCCATCGACGGCAACAGCATCGTCAACCGGGCCTTTTTCGGGATCCGGATGCTCAACGCCCCCGACGGGACGCCCACCAACGCCGTCTACGGCTTTCTCGCGATCCTGCGGCGGCTGCTGGACGAGGAACAGCCCGACGCCCTCGTGGCGGCCTTCGACCTCAAAGCCCCCACCTTCCGCCATCTGCGTTATGCCGGCTACAAGGCCCAGCGCAAGGGGATGCCGGAGGAGCTGGCGGTACAGATGCCGGTTCTGAAACAGGTGCTGGACGCCATGGGCATCCGGCGCGTGGAATTGGAGGGCTTCGAGGCCGACGACCTGCTGGGCACCATCTCCCGCCTGTGCGAAGCCCGGGGCGATGCCTGCGTCATCGCCACCGGGGACCGGGACAGCTTCCAGCTCATCACCGGGCGCACCCGCGTCAAGCACATCAAAACCCGCATGGGCCAGACGGAAACCATCGACTACACGCCGGAGCGCTTCGCGGAGGAATACGGCTTTCCGCCCCCCGGCATTGTCGATTTAAAGGCCCTGATGGGCGACGCCTCCGACAACATCCCCGGCGTGGCCGGCGTGGGCGAGAAAACCGCCCTCGACCTGGTGCGCCGCTACCACAGCATTGATGAAATCTACGCCGGCCTGCCCGAGCTGGACATCAAAGAGGGCGTGAGAAAAAAACTCGCCGCCGGGGAGGACATGGCCCGGCTGAGCTATGAGCTGGCCACCATCGTCACCGACGCGCCGCTGGACTTCGCCCCAGAGACCGCCCTCTGGAACAGGGACTACACCCCGGAGCTCTACGGGCTGTTTCTGAAGCTGGGCTTCACAAAATTTCTGGACAAGTGGGGAATCCGTCCCGTTGAAACCCCCGAAAAACCCGCAGAAGTGGGGGAGATAATTGATTTTACCTTGCTTTCTACCGAGGCGGAGGCCCTGGCGGCGGCGGATGAGATCGCGGACACGGGCCGGATGCTCTGCGTCCGGGCCACGCCGGAATATGACTGTTTCGCCTTCTGCCTGAGCCCCGAAGCGGAAGGCGACGAAATCAAGATCTGGGTTTTGGACCAAAAACAATACGCCGGCGGCTGGGCCGAGGCGCTGCGGGCGCTTTTCGCCTACCGCATCCCCAAGGCGGGACATGAGATCAAGGATTTGACCCGGGCCATGCTGGCCTATGGCGTCCCGCTCCACAACTGGTGGTGCTTCGACACCGCCCTGGCCGGCTATCTCCTGGACGCCACGGCGGGGAGCTACGACCTGCGTCGGCTGTGTGTGCGCTACTGCGGCTATGAGCCCTACGGCGGGGCGGAGCCGGAGGAAAATGGACAGCTCTCCCTGCTGGACGGCGCCTCTAAAGACCTCTCCCGCCGCCACGCCGCCCTGGCCGCGGAGGCCGCCGCCATCTCGCGGCTCCATGACCCGATGCAGGACGCGCTCATGGAAATGGGCATGGAAAAGCTGTTCTATGAGGTGGAGCTGCCCCTCTGCCCGGTGCTGGCGGACATGGAGCAGGAGGGCTTCTACGTGGACCGGGAGGCCCTGCGGCAGTTCGGCGAGAGCATGGTGGACGCCATTGACGCGCTGCAAAAGAGCATCTGGGACATGGCCGGGGAGGAATTTAACATCCTCTCCCCCAAGCAGCTGGGGACCGTGCTCTTCGAGCACATGTCCCTTCCCGCCGGGAAAAAGACGAAAACCGGCTGGTCCACCAACGCCGACGTGCTGGAAAAGCTGCGGGAAAAATACCCCATCGCCAACGAAATATTGGAATACCGCACCCTGACCAAGCTGAAGAGCACCTACGCGGACGGCCTGCTCAAGGTGATCGAGCCGGACGGGCGCATCCGCACCAGTTTTATGATGACCGTCACCGACACGGGCCGCCTGAGCTCCCGGGAGCCGAACCTTCAAAATATCCCCATCCGCCGGGAGTTTGGCGGGCAGATTCGGAAGATGTTCGTGGCCCCGGAGGGGAAGGTCCTCGTGGACGCGGACTACAGCCAGATCGAGCTGCGGCTGCTGGCCCACATCAGCGGCGACGAAAACATGATCGCGGCCTTCCGCAGCGGCGAGGACATCCACGCGGTCACGGCCTCCCAGGTCTTCGGCATCCCCCTGGACCAGGTCACAAAGCTCCAGCGCAGCCACGCCAAGGCGGTCAACTTCGGCATCGTCTACGGCATCTCCGCCTGGTCGCTGGCCCAGGATATCGGGGTGTTCCCCAACGAGGCCAAAGCCTATATGGACGCCTATCTGGAAAAATACCACGGCGTCCGGGATTACCAGAAGGACATCGTGGCCCGGGCCAGGCGCGACGGCTATGTCTCCACCCTCTGGGGCCGCCGCCGGGCGCTGCCGGAGCTGAAAAGCAGCAACTTCGCGGTCCGCTCCTTCGGGGAGCGGGTGGCGCTGAACATGCCCATCCAGGGCGCCGCCGCGGACGTCATCAAGTTGGCGATGGTCCGGGTCTGGCAGCGGCTGCAAAAAGAGGACCTGCGGTCGAAGCTCATTTTGCAGGTCCACGACGAGCTGATCGCCGAGTGCCCGGAGGACGAGGCCCAGAAGGTGCGGGAGATTCTGATGGAAGAGATGCAGAATGTGGCGGAGCTTTCCGTCCCCCTGCTGGTGGACGCGAACATCGGCAAAAGCTGGGCGGAGGCGCACTGATGCTCTCCTATGATGCAGCCGGAAGGATTCTCGACGCGGCGGCGGAGGCTCTTCCGGCGGGGATTTTTGACGACCTCAACGGCGGGGTCAACCTGATTGAGGACGAAAAAACCGACGGGGACGGCAATTATATCATGGGCCTGTACCACCACGACGGCATGGGCCGCTGGGTGGAGATCTTCTACGGCTCCTTCGCCGCCCTCTACCCGGAGGATGACGCCCGCTTCGCTGAGGAGCTGGGCAAAACCCTCCGCCATGAGCTGACCCACCATGTGGAGAACAAGGCCGGGGACCGGACGCTGGAGCACTGGGACGAGGAACAGAAGCTCCGCTGGGAGATGGGCGAGCCCTTGACGGCGTCAAGCCTCCTGTTTGTGGACGGCGGGGGCGGCCTGGCCGCGGAGGCGCAGGCCCTGTTCCGCCGGGGCGCGGCGGAGCGCGGGCTGGATATCCCCTCCGCCGCGGCGGAGGCGGAGGACGTGACGCCGGCGCTGTTGGAGCAATACGACGCCGTAATGTGCATGACGCTGGCCCAGGCCGACGAGCTGGCGGATCGCTTTCCCGCCCAGGATGAGAAAATCATGTGCCTTGGGCGGAAGGATATCCACCCCCCGCTGAAACACGCCGCGCGGCGTCTGCGCCGGGAAGTGTCGCTGCTCATCGGCGAATTGTGCGAGGACTGGGAATGAATGATCTGATACGCGACGCCCGCGAAGGCGATCTGCCCCGGCTGGCCGAGATAGAACGGGAATGTTTTTCCGTTCCCTGGACCGTTGACATGCTGCGAAGCCAGTTCTCCCCCGGACAGCATGTGTTCCTGGTCGCGGAGAAAGACGGAGAAGCGGCGGGCTATATCGGGCTGGCCTACGTGCTGGACGAGGGCTATATTTCCAACGTGGCCGTGGCGCCCGCGTTCCGCCGGCGGGGCGTCGGCGACGCGCTGCTGGACGGGATGGAGGCGCGGGGGCGCGCCCTGGCCCTGGCTTTCCTGACCCTGGAGGTCCGGGAGAGCAACGCCCCCGCCCGCGCCCTCTACGCCAAACATGGCTACCGTGACGTGGGCCGGCGGAAAAACTACTATGAAAAACCCAGGGAGGACGCGATTTTGATGACAAAGGAGTTGGAGGCATGATTATCCTTTCGGTGGAGTCCACCTGTGATGAGACCGCCGTGGCCCTGGTACGGGACGGGCGGGAGGTTCTGACCGACCAGGTGTTCTCCCAGGCGGACCTCCACGCCATATACGGCGGCGTCGTGCCGGAGATCGCCTCCCGGAGCCATGTGGAGGTCATTTCCCAACTGGCCGACCGGGCGCTGGCGGTTTCGGGCATCCGCAAATCTGAAATAGACGCCGTCGCGGTCAGCTACGCGCCGGGCCTGATCGGCGCGGTGCTGGTGGGGCTCTCCTTTGCCAAGAGCGCCGCCGCCGCCCTGGGCGTCCCGCTGATTCCGGTCCACCACATCCGGGGCCACATGGCCGCCAATTACCTGGCCTACCCGGAGCTGGCCCCGCCCTTTGTCTGCCTGGCCATCTCCGGCGGCAATACCCTGATCGTGGACGTGCGGGGCTATACGGACATGGCGGTCATGGGGGCCACCCGGGACGACGCCGCCGGGGAGTGCTTCGACAAGACCGCCCGGGTGCTGGGCCTGGGCTATCCCGGCGGAAAACCCGTCGATCTGGCCGCCCGGGGCGGGGACGACCTTCGCTACGACTTTCCCGTGGCCCGGATCGAGGGCAGGCCCTACGATATGAGCTTTTCCGGGCTGAAAACCAGCGTGGTCAACCTGGTCCACCACGCGGAGCAGACCGGCGGGGAACTGAACCGGGCGGACCTATGCGCCAGCTTCCAGCGGGCGGTCAGCGAAAGCCTGGTGCCCCGCGCCGTGGCCGCGGCCCGGGAGGCGGGACGGAAGGTGCTTGTGGCCGCCGGCGGCGTCGCGGCCAACAGCCGCATCCGCGCCGACCTCGAAAAAGCCGCGGCCGCTGCCGGCCTGACGCTCTACGTTCCCCCGCTGCGGCTGTGCGGCGATAACGGGGCCATGATCGGGGCGCAGGGCTACTATGAATATCTGGCAGGGCACATCGCCGGCAGCGACCTGAATGCTTATGCCAGTCTGAGCCTCGACGCGGCCAACGATACAGTCTGGACAGCGGGGCGGTGAGGATGGGCGAGAAAGAGAGAGAAGGCAATGTCCACGCCGGACACCGTCAGCGGCAGAAAATGAAATATCTGGAATACGGCCTGGAAAATTTTACAGATGTGGAGGCTTTGGAGCTGCTGCTGTACTACGCGATTCCGAGGCAGGATACGAACGTTCTCGCCCACAGGCTGATGGACCGGTTCGGCTCTTACCGGGCTGTGCTTGATGCGGACAGCCGGGAGCTCATGGATGTGCCCGGAATCAAGGAAAACAGCGCCGTGCTCCTGACCCTGGTGCGGGCGATGAACCGGCGTTATACCAGCCAAGGCCGGTTCATTGGAACCCAACTCACCAACGCGGAGCAGGCCGGGGCATATCTCAGACAATTCTTCGACTGGGAAACAGTGGAGAAGGTCGTCATGCTGAGCCTGAACGGGGCGCAGCATGTCCTGGCCAACCATGAGCTTGCGGAGGGTACGCCGGACCAGGTACAGCTTCCGATTCGGACCCTCGCGGACTTCGCCCTGCGGGACAAGGCCGTAGGCGTGATTTTAGCCCACAACCATCTGGACCACAACGCGCTCCCCTCCAATGCGGATATCATCTCGACGCGCCTGCTCTCCCAGGCGCTGCAGCCCCTTGGCATCAGGCTTTTGGATCATATCGTCATCGCCGATACGGATTTTGTCTCGATCCTGGAAAGCGGCGGTTTGGACTATACAGGAGGGTGCTATGAATCAAGAGGAAAATGAGCGGCAGGACACGGAATTGGTCACGCAGGAGCGGGAAGCGCTGCGAATGCTCCACGGGATGCTGGGTTCCGGGCCCTGGTACATGGACTTCAACGAACAGGGCGAAATGACGCATGTGCGGTGGAGCGATACCTTCCGGCACATGCTGGGATATACCGGCGAGGCGGATTTCCCGAACACCCTCGAAGCCTGGTCCGGCCTGCTGCACGAGGATGACAGGGAGCGGGTCCTGCGGGAATACTATGACACAATACGGGACTACTCCGGAGCAAAAACCTATGACGTGTCATACCGCCTCCGAACCCGAAACCGCGGCTGGCGCTGGTTCCACGCGGTGGGCCGGCTCACCCGGCGGGCTGACGGTTCGCCCATCACCTATGTGGGCCTGTTCACGGACATTCAGGAGCAGCGGGAAATGGAAGAGAAGCTGGCTGCCCAGCAGCAGGACCTCAAGGACGCGCTCGCCCAGTCCCGGCGGGCCAACCGGGCCAAAACCGCTTTCCTCAACAACATGTCCCACGATATCCGCACCCCGATGAACGCCATCATCGGCTTCACGAACCTGGCCCTGAGCCACATCGACAACCGGGAGATCGTGGAGGACTACCTCAAAAAAATCATGACCAGCAGCAACCACCTGTTGAGCCTGATCAACGACGTGCTGGACATGAGCCGCATCGAGAGCGGGAAGGTCAAAATCCAGGCGCAGGAGTGTTCGCTGCCCGACATCATGCACGACCTGAAAACCATCGTCCAGGCGGATATCCACTCCAAGCAGCTGGAATTTTTCATCGACACCCTGGATGTGACCGACGAGCGCATCATCTGTGACAAGCTGCGGCTGAACCAGGTGCTGCTCAATGTGCTGAGCAACGCGATGAAGTTCACCAAACCCGGCGGCATGGTCAGCGTACGCATTGCCCAGCGCCCCGGTCCGGCGGAGGGCGTGGGGAACTACGAGTTCCGCATCCGCGACACCGGCATCGGCATGAGCAAGGAGTTCCAGCAGCACATCTTCGAGCCCTTCGAGCGGGAACGCACCAGCACGGTCAGCGGCATCCAGGGCACGGGGCTGGGCATGGCGATTACAAAGAATATTGTCGATATGATGAACGGCACGGTATCCGTTGACAGCGAAGAAGGCGTGGGGACGGAGTTTACCATCACCCTCCCCTTCCGCATCAGCGGCGCGGTCCACAAGCCGGAGATCGTGCCGGAGCTCCAGGGCCTGCGGGTTCTGATCGCGGACGACGATTACAACACCTGCGCCAGTGTCTCCCAGATGCTGCAGAGCATCGGGATGCGCTCGGACTGGACCTCCTCGGGCAAGGAGGCGCTGCTGCGGGCCAAACTGGCCATGCAGCAGGGCGACCCCTTCGACGTCTATATTGTGGACTGGCTTATGCCCGACATGAACGGCATTGAAGCCGTCCGCAGGATCCGCAAGGAGGTCGGAACGGCCCCGTCAATGATTATCCTTTCCGCCTATGACTATACGGAGGTGGAGGACGACGCCCGGGATGCCGGGGTCACGGCCTTCTGCTCCAAGCCCCTGTTCCTCTCCGAGCTGCGGACGCTGCTGCTGAAGGTCAGCGGAATCCCAGTCAGCGACGGCGAGACAGCGCCGGAGCAGCCGGATAACTTTGAGGGAAAGCGGCTGCTGTTGGTGGAGGACAACGCGATCAACATGGAGATCGCCTGTATGCTCCTGTCGGAGATGGGCTTTGTGCTGGACACCGCCAACGACGGCTCCATCGCGGTGGAAAAGGTGCGGGAGGCCGCGCCGGGGCAGTATGACCTGATTCTGATGGATGTCCAGATGCCCTTCATGAACGGCTACGACGCCACCCGCGCCATCCGCGCCCTGGACAGCCCCCTGGCCCACATCCCCATTGTGGCCATGACAGCCAACGCTTTCGAGGAAGACCGCCAGACCGCCATTGCCGCGGGCATGAACGGCCATGTCGCCAAGCCCATCGACATCCAGCAGCTCACCTCCACGCTGCGGCAGCTCCTGAAAGAGTAAACGCCTAAAAAATAAACTGCCCCGCCCATAGGCGGGACAGTTTATTTTTAAGCTGTGTCAAGCTTTGCCTCCGGGTGTCTCCGGTCACGGATACGGCGGATTACGACGGCGATGACGGTCAAAAGGACGCCGGCGGCCAGAATAACGGCGCTTGGGAGCAGCGTATGGAAAAACAGGATATTTCCGCTGACTGCCGATAAGAGATAATTGCCATCCAGAATATTCTGCCACATCCCGGGTAAAAGCTTCGCCAGAAGACCCAGGACACAACGCAGAAGGCCAAGTATCATCAGAACGATTCCGAGCCCGCCGACTGCCCCAGTGGCGCTCTTCCAAGTCCTTCCGAGCAGCAGCAGCGTCAACACAGCCAGGGCCGCAAGCACCGCAAGCGCGGCCCAGGAGCATCCCAAAAACAGGAAATAGTATGCTTCCGGGGATTGGTTGCGCAGCTCCGCCGTGGAGAGCTTGTCCAGCGCGCCGGAGCGTTCCAGCGCCTGCGCCAGAGCGGTGCGTGTTTCCATGTTCAGTTCAATGCCGAACTGCTCTGAAAAAAATGCGCTGTTTTCCTTCAGGAGGTCGCTGATATCCCCGCGCGTCAGGGCTTCGGTGGATTTTCCGGAATAGATATCGCGCAGGAAATCCGCGCCAATCCGGGCGAGGAAGGATTTGCAGCCCTCGCTGTTCAAAAATTCCTCCATCTGCCGGCTGGTCAGGGGCAGCATTTCCCCAGTGCGCCTGTCCAGTTCCTCCGTGAGCAACTGCGCGAGGCGTTCGCCGCGAGGGGCGGAAGGGTCTATGTCAGAGCTCATAAGCTCTGAGGCGTCCACCTCTTTTAACAGGCGGAAAAGCTGGGATTCCGAGGAAAAATCGCGCACGTCCCAGATCAGGGACGCCGCCGCCAGCAGAACGAAGGTCAGGGCGCAGAGAAGAACCCCCAGAACACCTCGAACAAAACCGGGGCCTCGCTGTTTCGGCTTTTTTTCCGATAAGGGGGGAAGCGAGGGCGCCGGTGCTTCTTCCGGGGACACGGGCATGGGTTCAGAATCAAGAACCGTATCAGCGGCCGCCTCTTCCTGGCCATCCGCTGAAAAAATCGCGCCGCAGTTCGGACAGAACTTCACATTCTCGTCGCACTCCTGCGCGCATTTTGGGCATTGTTTCATGGCAGTTCTCCTATATCGGAAGCGGGAATCAAAGAATATCGAAAACAGCCCCGACGGAGTCGGGGCTGTGGTGTTTGCATCGACCTATCTTTCCAGTCCGTCGCCAGACAAGTATTTTCGGCACCGGTGAGCTTAACTGCCGTGTTCGGAATGGGAACGGGTGGACCCTCACCGTTATTGACACCAACTGTTTCAGGGCTTATACCCTGAAAACTGA
>JAFUVO010000118.1 GCA_017477525.1 Oscillospiraceae bacterium
GCTGCTCCGCCTCCCCGAATCCCCCCCGGAGGCGATACGGCAGCTTCGCGGGCTGGGCTGCCCCGGCGAGGCCCTGGACGCGCTGGACCGCGCCGCCGCCGGCCTGGAGCGCACGCGGATCGACTTTTCGATCGTCAGCAATTTCAACTACTACAACGGCCTCGTGTTCGAGGGCTATGTCGCCGGCGTCCCGGGCCGCGTCCTCAGCGGCGGGCAGTACGACGGCCTCATGCGCAAGCTGGGAAGAAAGGACAGGGCCATCGGCTTCGCCCTCTACCTGGACACGCTGGAACGGATTTTGGAGAAGGGGGGCGGCGGCGCGCCGTGGACTATTTAAATATCGCCCTGCCCAAGGGCCGCCTCGGGGAACAGGTCTACGCCCTGTTCGATTCCGCCGGCTTCCCCTGCCCCTCCATCCGCGAGGAAAACCGGAAGCTCATTTTTGAAAACGCGGAGCTGGGCCTGCGCTACTTCTGGGCCAAGCCCTCCGACGTGGCCATCTACGTGGAGCGCGGCGCGGCGGATCTGGGGGTCGCCGGACGGGACATTTTGCTGGAATACCGCCCCGACGTCTACGAAATGCTGGATCTGGGCCTGGGGAAGTGCCGCATGGCCGTCGCCGCCCGGCAGGGCTTCCGCGACGACCGCCGCCGCACCCTCCGGGTGGCGACCAAGTTCAGCCATATCGCCGCCCGCCACTTCGCCGCCCAGGGCCGGGATATCGACATCATACATTTAAATGGTTCCATCGAGATCGCCCCCATCCTCGACCTCAGCGACGTCATCGTCGATATCGTCGAGACCGGGACCACCCTCCGGGAAAATAATCTCGAAGTCATTGAAACCGTGCTGCCCATCAGCGCCCGCCTCATCGTCAACAAGGCCGGCTATGAGTTCCGGCGGGAGCGCGTTTGCGCGCTTTTGGCGGCGCTGCGTGGGAAGGTCACGGGTTAGGCGAACGAAGCAACGCCGAAAGGTGGCACCAAGGCTTCCCCGCCCGGGCGGGGAAGCTGTCGCGGCCCGTCCCCCGCAAGGGCCGTGACTGATGAGGTGGGCGGAGCGATTTTATTCCACGTAAGCAACGGGGCGGCGTCCCACCTCATCCGGCCCTTCGGGCCACCTTCCCCGCCCGGCGGGGAAGGCTTTCCACAAAGCGCTACCTATTGCGTCTAACTTTTCCGGCTTATCCGAGTTAGGAGGATACCATATGATTCGCATATTGACCTACGGGGAACTCCCCGACAGCGAGATATTCGCGCGGGAGATTCCGCAGACCACCGTCGCCGACGCCGTCGCCGGCATCATCGCCGCCGTCCGCCGGGGCGGGGACCAGGCGCTGCTGGGCTTTGAGGAGCGCTTCGACGGGGTGAAGCTCGATTCCCTCCTGGTAACGCCGGAGGAAATCGAAGACGCCGCCGCCAGCCTCGACCCGGAGCTGCTGGCCGTGATGGAGCGGGCGGCGGAGAATATCCGCGCCTTCCACAGCCGCCAGAAGCGGGAGGGCTTCATCCTCAACGAGCGGGAGGGCGTCGTGCTGGGGCAGAAGGTGATCCCCATCGAAAAGGTGGGGCTCTATGTCCCCGGCGGCACCGCGCCCCTGAGTTCGACCGTGCTCATGGACGCCATCCCCGCCAAAATCGCCGGCGTCCGGGAGCTGGTCATGGCCACGCCCCCCGGCCCGGGCGGGAAAATCGACCCCGCGATTCTGGCCGCCGCCAAAATCGCCGGCGTCGATAAGATTTTCAAAATGGGCGGGGCCCAGGCTGTCGCCGCCCTGGCCTACGGCACCGAGAGCATACCGAAGGTTGACAAGATCGTCGGCCCCGGCTCCGCCTGGGTCGCGGAGGCGAAAAAACAGGTCTTCGGCGCCGTCAGCATCGACATGATCGCCGGCCCCAGCGAGATTCTGATCGTCGCCGACGGCGGCGTCCCCCGGCACCTGGCGGCGGACATGCTGAGCCAGGCCGAGCACGACCGCGCCGCCAGCGCCGTGCTGGTGACGGATTCCCGCCCCCTGGCCGAGGCGGTGCAGCGCGAGCTGGAACGCCAGCTGGACGCCCTGCCCCGGCGGGAGATCGCCCGCGCCTCCATCGAGAACAACGGGAAAATCATCGTGACCCCGGATATCGGCACCGCCATCGAGGTGGCCAACCGCCTCGCCCCGGAGCACCTCGAGCTCTGCCTCGACGCCCCCTTCGACTGGCTGGACCGGGTGCGCAACGCCGGCTCCATCTTCCTGGGCCGCTCCTGCCCCGAGGCCGTCGGGGACTATTACGCCGGGGCCAACCACACCCTCCCCACCTCCGGCACCGCCCGCTTCTCCAGCCCCCTGGGCGTGGAGGATTTTGTCAAAACCAGCCAGTTTATCTATTACAGCCCCGCCGCCCTCGCCGGCGCGGCGGAGGATATCGCCCGCTTCGCCCGGGCCGAACAGCTTGAGGGCCACGCGCGCAGCGCCCTGGCCCGTCTGCAGGAGGAACCGAAATGAGCCGCTTTTTCAGTGAACTGTACGCTTCCGCGCAGCCCTACACCCCCGGGGAGCAGCCCCGGGACCGGAGCTACGTCAAGCTCAACACCAACGAAAACCCCTTCCCGCCCTCGACGGAGGCCCTGAGCTACACCACCGTCAAAACCTTCCTCCGCCCCCTGAACCTCTATTCCGACCCGGAGTCCCAGGAGCTGCGGGAGGCCCTGGCCAACAGCCTGGGCGTGGCCCCGGAAAACGTGCTGCCCGGCAACGGCAGCGACGAGATCCTCAACTTCGCCTTCATGGCCTTCTGCTCCCCCTCCCGGGGCGTCGCCTTCCCGGATGTCACCTACGGCTTTTACGCCGTCCTCGCCGGCCTCTACGGCATCGACACGAAGCTGGTCCCCCTGCGGGAGGATTTCAGCGTCGGCGCGGAGGACTATTTCGGCCTGGGCCGGACCATTTTTCTCGCCAACCCCAACGCCCCCACTGGCCTGGCCCTGCCGGCGGAGGAGATCGGGCGCGTCGCCGGGGCCAACCCCGACAACGTCGTCGTGGTGGACGAGGCCTATGTCGACTTCGGCGGGGAGAGCTGCGTCCCCCTGACCCAGCGCTACAACAACCTGCTGGTGGTCCAGACCTTCTCCAAATCCCGCTCCATGGCCGGGGCGCGGCTGGGCTTCGCCGTCGGGGACGCGGCGCTGATCGCGGACCTCAACCGGATCAAATACGCCGTCAACCCCTACAACGTCAACTCCATGACCGCCGCCATGGGCATCGCGACGCTGAACGACCCGGATTACACCCTGACCAACTGCGCCGCCATCGTAACCGCGCGGCTCTATCTGACCTCCCAGCTCCGCGCCCGGGATTTTGAGGTGCTGGAGAGTTCCGCCAACTTCGTCTTTGCCAAATCGCCGGACTTCGGCGGCGAGGCGCTGTACGCGGGGCTGAAGGAGAAGGGCGTACTGGTGCGCCATTTCGCAAAACCGGAGCGCATCGCGGACTATGTGCGCATCAGCGTCGGCACCCGGGAGCAGCTGGACGCGCTTCTGGCCGCCATTGACACCCTGCGGGAGGAGCTGCCATGAGCCGGAGCGCGAAGATCAGCCGCCGGACGGCGGAGACATCCATAGAGCTGTACCTGGACCTGGACGGCACGGGCAAGAGCGAGGTCGGCAGCGGCGTGGGCTTTCTGGACCACATGCTGACGCTCTTCGCCCGCCACGGGCGCTTTGACCTGGCCCTGCGCTGCGAAGGCGACACCCGTGTCGACGACCACCACAGCGTGGAGGATATCGGCATCTGCCTGGGCCTGGCCTTCCGGGAGGCCCTGGGCGGCAAACGCGGCATCCGCCGCTACGGCGACGCGGCCCTGCCCATGGACGAGGCGCTGATTTTGGCCGCGGCGGACCTCTCCGGGCGGGGGATGCTGGTGTACGCGCTGGACTTTGCCACAGAGAAGATCGGGAGCTTCGACGTGCAGCTGGTGGAGGAATTTTTCATCGCCTTCGCCGCCAACGCGGGGCTGACCCTCCATCTGCGCCAGCTCTCGGGCCGCAACAGCCACCACATCGCCGAGGGTGCCTTCAAGGCCGCCGCCCGGGCGCTGCGGGAAGCCGTTTCGATTGACCCCGAGCTGGCCGGGGAGGTGCCCAGCACCAAGGGGGTGCTGGCGTGAAGGTCTGCATCGTGGATTACGGCGTGGGGAATCTGTTCTCCCTGCGCTCCTCCTTCGCCGCCATCGGCGCGGAGGCGTCCGTCAGCGCCGCCCCGGAGGCATTGTTGTCGGCGGAGCGCATCGTGCTCCCCGGCGTCGGGGCCTTCGGCGACGCGGCGGAAAAGCTGCGCCGCGGCGGCCTTGACCGGGCGGTTTCGGAAGCCGCCGCCCGGGGGACGCCGCTGCTGGGCGTCTGCCTGGGGATGCAGCTTCTGTTCGAGCGGAGCTTCGAGCACGGCGAACACCCCGGCCTGGGCCTGATCCCCGGCGAGGTCCGCCCCATCGCCGAGGTCATTCCGAAGGAACTGAAAATCCCCCACATCGGCTGGAACGCCTTGAATTTCACCGGCCTGACCTGCCCCCTGTTCCGGTATATCAAAGAGGGGGACTGCGTGTATTTTGTCCACTCCTACTACGCCGCCGGCTGCGAAGCCCACACCGCCGCCACGGCGGAATACGGCGCCCCCCTGACCGCCGCCGTACAGCGCGGGAATGTGTTCGGCTGCCAGTTCCACCCGGAGAAGAGCGGGGAGGTGGGGCTGAACATCCTGCGGGCCTTTTGCGAGGCGTAAAGGGGAAATAGAAGATACCGGTGAACCGAAGCTGAAAAGCGCAAAGATATTGACAGCCCCGAAAATGTACGTTATTATGTACGTATAGTGGAAGGGGGATCACGATGACAAACACAAGTGCAACGAATTTCCGACAGAACGCTTTTGCGTATTTTGATCAGGCTGTTGTCTTTGGTGATGTAATCCACGTCAATACAAAGCATGGCAACGCCATTGTGATGAGCGAAGAGGATTACCGGGGAATGATGGAAACAATCTACCTCACGTCCATCCCCGGTATGACCGAGAGCATTCTGCAATCCCGTGAAGAAACAACGGAAGATTGCCAGGCGTTTGATTCCGCGGAGGATTGGTAATGTGTACAGGGTTGTACTGAGCCGCCAGGCGGCGAAAGACAAAGAAAAAATCATAGCGGCCGGATTTGGCAGGAGGGCGAAAGCGCTGCTGGTACTGCTCGCGGAAAACCCATACAGGACGCCGCCGCCTTATGAGAAACTTACAGGCGACCTGAAAGGGTTCTGTTCGCGGCGAATCAACCATCAACACCGGCTGGTGTATGAGGTGCGCGAGGCGGAACAGACTGTTGTGATTGCAAGAATGTGGACGCATTACGAATAAGCGCAGTGACTTCGGTGAAGAAGCTGTATTCACATACCCGCTCCGCTGCGCCTTGCCAAAGGCGCGCAAGCGTGATATACTGAATATGAAAAAGCATGTTTTAGGAAGCAGAGGCGCGTAGCGGCGCAGCCTTTCACGGAGAAATGAAATTGATTATTTTAGAGGCTGTATTCACAAACGATAAGCACCGTCAGAGCGGGCCTTTTTCCGCCATACTGCGTTGCTTTTCCTTGAAATACGGCAAGTATTCCTGCGGAAAAGCGCCTTGTCTGGCGAAAAAATGCCTCGCCCTGCCGGCGCTTCCGCTTGTGAATACAGCCTCTTATTCCTCGTGAGCATATCGAAAAGGGTGTGATACAATGTTGATTCTTCCGGCCATCGACCTCTACGAGGGGAAGGCGGTGCGGCTGTACCAGGGCGATTACGCGCAGATGACGGTGTACAGCGACAACCCCACGGATGTGGCCTCGGATTTCGCGGCCATGGGGGCGGAATGGGTGCATATGGTGGATTTGGAGGGCGCGCGCGAGGGGACGACGCCCAACCTGGAGCTGGTGCGGGACGTGGTGCGCGCCACCCATCTGCATGTGGAGATCGGGGGCGGCATCCGCAGCATGGACACCGTCGCCCGCTACCTGGACGCCGGGGTGAGCCGGGTCATTTTGGGCACCGCCGCCGTCACCGACCCCGGCTTCGCGGCGGAGGCCGCGGCGGCTTACGGCTGGAAAATGATCGCCCTGGGCGTGGACCTCCGGGACGGCGCCGTGGCCATCCGGGGCTGGACCGAGCGCAGCGCCCTGGACGCCCTGGAGCTCTGCCGCCGGATGCAGGGCATCGGCATCGCCACCGTCATCTGCACCGACATCTCCCGGGACGGCGTCATGGGCGGAGCCAACCACGCCCTTTACCGCGAGCTGGCCGGCCAGCTCCACATGAACATCATCGCCTCCGGCGGCGTTTCCTCCCTGGAGGACGTCAGGGCCCTGCGCGCCCTCGGCATCGCCGGGGCCATCATCGGCAAAGCCTATTACACCGGGGCCATCGACCTGGCGGAAGCCATCCGGGTGGCGAAATGATTACGAAACGCATCATCCCCTGCCTCGACGTCCGGGACGGGCGCGTGGTCAAGGGCGTCAACTTCGCCGGCCTGCGGGACGTGTCCAGCCCCGTCGAGCTGGGCAAATTCTACTCCGACAACGGCGCGGACGAGCTGGTGTTCTACGACATCACCGCCTCCGCCGAGGGGCGGCGGCTGTTCACCGATATCCTCCGGGCCGTGGCGGAGACAATTTTCATCCCCCTGACCGTCGGCGGCGGTATCAACAGCCTTGAGGACTTTGACCGGGTGCTCAAATGCGGCGCGGACAAGGTCAGCGTCAACTCCGGGGCCATCCGGAACCCGCAGCTCGTTTTCGACGCAGCGAAGCGCTATGGAAGCCAGTGCGTCGTGCTCTCGGCGGATGTGAAGCGGGTGGACGGACAGTTCCGGGTGTTCGCCCGGGGCGGCCGGGACGACACCGGCATCGAGGCCATCGGCTGGATCAAAAAATGCGTCGCCCTCGGCGCGGGGGAGATCGTGCTCAACAGCATCGACACCGACGGGGTGAAGCGGGGCTTCGACCTCGACATGCTCGCCGCCGTCTGCGAGGCGGTGGACGTCCCCGTGATCGCCTCCGGCGGCGCGGGGGGCATCGGGGATTTTGTGGCGCTCTTCCAGAGCCTCCCCCGCGTGGACGCCGGCCTCGCCGCCTCGATTTTTCACTTCGGCGAGGTCAAGATCCCCGCGCTCAAGGCGGCGCTGAAGGCGCAGGGCATCCCGGTCAGAATGATATGAACGATATGGAGGACGCAATGCCCCAACTGGACGAACTGAAATTTGACGAAAAGGGCCTGATTCCCGCGATCGTCGCGGACAGCGTGACGAAGCGGGTGCTGACCCTGGCCTATATGAACCGGGAGAGCCTGGAGCTGTCCATGCGCGACGGGCTGACCACCTTCTGGAGCCGCTCGCGGCAGGAGCTGTGGCGCAAGGGCGAGACCAGCGGCAATTACCAGCACATCGTGTCGATCACCGCCGACTGCGACGGCGACGCGCTCCTGGTCATGGTGGAGCCCGACGGCCCCGCCTGCCACAAGGGGACCGAAAGCTGCTTTGAATATCCCCTCTGGCACAGCCCGGAGCGCGGGGAATTTTCCCTGCGGGGCCTGTACCGGCTTTTGGAGCAGCGCAAAGAGGAAAAGCCGGAGGGTTCTTACACAAGCTACCTGTTTGAAAAGGGCCTCGACAAGATCCTCAAAAAGGTGGGCGAGGAGTGTACCGAGGTCATCATCGCCGCCAAGGCAGAGGACCGCCGCGAAACCGTCTATGAAATCGCGGACCTGGCCTACCACGTCCTCGTTCTGATGGCCGAGCAAGGCATCACGGTAGAGGACATCCACCGTGAGCTGGCCTCCCGCCATGTAATCGACCACAAGGTCAAGCAGGAGAAAATGACCTGACGCAGCGCCCTCTTAGGCGTGTCTTTGCCTACTTTCTGCACGAGCAGAAAGTAGGTTGTCCGCAGACGAAACACTCCTTTACGAAACGAATCCGCTATCAGTGACGCAAGGGGAGGTTTCGGCCCTCCGGGGCCGACCTACTTTTGTCAACAGCGACAAAAGTAGGCAAAAACGCCGCCAGAGAGGGCGCTTGCGGCGCCCCTCTCTGGACTCACCCCGCAGGTCCATCCATTGGCCCAGGCTCATGCTCCGTAAACTGCCGAAGTCTAAGACGTCGCACCATCGCCGGGCCGCTAAGACGCTGGGCCGGTGGGTCAGTTCGGTTTTCATGTGTTTGACCTTGAACAGAAAGATTTTACCAACACGGTTCTTGACGTACACCAAAACAATTATATAAACAAGGCCCCGCAGAGTTCGCGCCGCGGCGCGAAAAAAATTCAATCATTTTTCGCGGAAACCGCGTTTTCGCGAAAAATACCGCTCGCGGAGCGATTGTGCCCTCTCCCGCGGGGCGCAATCGCGCAGCGCAGCCTTCTCGTCGATAAAGTCCGCAGGACTTTGTCGGCGACTTGAGGCCCCGCCCTTTGGGCGGGGCCTTGTTTATACTGTGTCGTCGAAATCCAGAAAAGCCTTTGGCGCTACGTTGAGAACGCGGGCGATATCAAACAGGGTATCCAGCGAGATCGTCTTTTTTACCTTCGGCGATTCCACCTGCCCGATAAACGCGGCGGCTTTGTCGATTCTTTCGGCCAGTTCTGCCTGAGTCAGCCCCCGGAGCCGGCGATAATAGGATATTTTTAAGCCTAATTGCCGGTATTGCGCATCGTATATGTCCTTCATCCTGTAAGCTCCTTTCGGAAATAATGGTACAGAATGAAAGAAAAGATTGAAATTAGCCAGTCTGTTTGATATTATATCTTTTAGCTAATAGAAATATACGCTTCGAGTATTGCCAAAAAACAAACCCGAAAAAGCGTCCGCGCATATACGAAAAAAGGAGCTGATTTCATGGAATGGGTACCCGAAACAAAAGCCGCCCGTCTGCTGGCAATCTATTTCCGGCTGGCCGACGGCGAGGTGCTGAATAAAGAGGCCGTCGCGGAGGCATACAGGGTATCGCCGCGCAGCATCCAGCGCGACATTGAGATATTGCGTTGGTTTCTGGCGCAAAAGAAACCGTCGCAGAAGATCGTTTCGGACAGAGCGGCCCAGGGCTACCGGCTGGAGGATAGCGGCGCCCCGGGGCCGGTATAAAAAGGCCGGATCTGGGCGGGAGGAGAGAAGCTATGCCCTCCCGGCCAGATCCGACATTCATATTTGACGCGGCCATTTATTCGTCGATGAACAGCACCCCCAGGGTTTTGGGCCCGCAGTGGGTGGCGACGGTGCAGCCGGCCATGGTGTGGTGGATCTCCTTTACCGGCGTACACTCCCGGATCAGCCCGTCCAGCTCGTCCAGCACCTCCGGCGCGACTTCCCCGGAGTTGCTGATAAAGATGTGGCCCGGGCGGATATGCTTTCCCGCCAGGCGTTCGCGGATGTACTGGCGGTAGACCTGCTCAATGGTGCCCCGGTACTTTTTATAGACGCCCAGCGTCCCGTTTTTCATTTCCAGGGCCGGCTTGAGCTTTAAGAGGTTGGCGCCCAGGGCGGCGAAGTTGGAGCAGCGCCCGCCCTTGGCCATGAAGGCCAGGGTGTCCAGCACGAAGCTTGTCTCCACCTTGTCCGTCAGCCCCCGCAGATGCGCGGCGATGGAGGCCGCGTCCATGCCCCGGTCCCGGCACTCCGCGCCCTCAATGGCCAGCAGGCCCATACCGGTGGAGAGCATACGGCTGTCCACGGTGTACACCGCCCCGGAAAATTCCTCCGCCGCCAGCCGGGCGGCGTTGGCGGAATTGGAGAGAAGGGAGCTGATGTCCAGATGGACGACCTCGCAGCCCTCCGCCACCATGGGGGCGAAAAAGTCGATGAACTCCTGGACGCTGGGCGCGGAGGTTTTGGGCAGCGTCCCGTCCTGGCGGTAGCGCCTGTACATGTCCAAGGGCGTAAAATGCCCGTCGTCCAGGAAGGTGTCCTCCCCTAAAACAATGGTGAGGGGGATGATTTTGATTCCGAAGCGTTCGACCAGTTCCGGGGACAGGTCGCAGGTGCTGTCCGCCGTAATGCACACAGGTTTTGGCATGGTGATAAAATCTCCTTTTATTGTAAAGCGCCTGTCCGGGCATGGGGAAGGAAAGCGCGGCGGGCGGACAGGCACAATTTTCAGGAACCCGAGCCATGCCCTCAATATAATATATTTGGTGCTAAAATTCAAGACCTTAGCGCATTTTTTCCTGCGGACAAAGGGGCTGTGAAAAAAAAGGAGAGCAATGTCCTGGCTTTCACAGCCCCAGCTCTATTGACAGGAAAAAACATAGGGGGAATAGGAAAAAAGCGCATAATTCCCCCTACCCCAGAAAAACCTGCTTATGAAAGATTAGGCAGCTATCTGAGCC
>JAFUVO010000119.1 GCA_017477525.1 Oscillospiraceae bacterium
GAACATGTACACAGCGCGCTGTTTACGACCGGGTTTGCCATGGCCTCAGCCCTCCTCCCACTCCAATTCCTGCGTTCCGGTTCCCAGTTCCACTGTTTTCCAGCGATTGCCGCGGAACAGGAAGAGCTTTTCCCCGGCGCGGAACACCGCTTCCAGACTGCCGTCCGCCTCCGCGGCCAAAGGTCTGGCCCTGAGCAGCTCCGTACCCCGCGGGTGCGTCTTCTGCATTGGGACGTCAAAAACACCCGCTTCACCCCGCAGCTCCCGGAGGTGGACCAGCTCAGGTCCGGCTTTCCCCTGGTCCGCCGCGAGGAACCAGCCCGGAAGGCTCAGCAGCTCCGCCGGCCCTCGGCTCAGCAGCCGCGCCTCATGCGTCCCTTTCTCCGGAGTTTGGGCCGTCCGGAGGCTGACCGGGCCGGATACCGCCGCCCAGACCGGATCGTCCCCATGATTTTTGAGCCTCAGGCGGATCAGGGCGGCATCCCTGAGATACGGATAATTCTCTGCCGGCTCCATGTCGATTTCCCGCTCCCACACCCCTTCACCGGCGGAAAAGACATGCTCATGGTCCCGAAAGCTCCGGCACGAGAGGAGCAGGCGGTGCTCCCCGGGGGCAAGATCAGTCAGGATCAGATAACCGCCCGGTTTCCAGAGCGGACGGAGGCTTTGTCCGTCCAGCACGCAGCGCAGCGATGCGCCGGAGACAAAGGGTACGCCGGTGAAGGCGTCCCGCACCAGCAGCGCGGCGCTGACCACACGATGGATCATGGCAGATTCCCCCTGTTTTGCGGCGCTGGCTCCGAACCGATGGTGACCTCTGTGACGCGGGACACACGGCGCTCGCGTCTGGAGCGGATCGTCACGCCGGTCAGCGCGATGACGACGGACAGCTTATAATCCTTGGAGGTGTTGTTCCAGATCTTCAACAACTGTTCCAGCGGGGTCCGCTCCAGCGAAATGTGCAGCTCCGCCCGCTCCTCGGCAGAGGAGCCGGAGAGATAGCGCTGCGGGATGATCGGATGGTCCCGCACGGTCTGCGCCATCGCGCCCATGATCCGATGCTGATCCGCCTCCTTCATCTGGGCGGGCGCCTTGGAATGCGCCGTCGCCAGATAGCGCAGCGTATACTGGGCGGGGGGAATACGCTGGGTGTCCCGGCCCTCCATGCGGTAGCCGGCAGTCATTGGCTGGTTTTCTTCCTCAATGTGATAGAGGTACAGGGTGAGCTGGTTGTTCTCGCTCTCATGGGGAGAGCAGAGCGCGATGGTCTCCCGGTTGTCCAGCGGCTCCGGGGTCAAATTGTCCCGCAGCAGCTCGACCAGGGCGGTTCCCGCCTCCACAAATGCAGTATAATCCGCCATTATGCGCCCTCCCCCTCCGAAACCTTGTCATACGGTTCATCCGTTTTTTCCCCGGCCTCCGGGGTCCCTTCCGCCGGCGCAGCGGGGACGGTATCCGCCTCCGTTGCCGCCTCGGAGGGCTCTGCCGTTTTTCCGCCGGCTTCTTCCTCCGGGGATTCCTCTGTCTGCTCCGGCGGCTCAACGGGGAAGCCAAGCTCTTCAAGATACCAGTCATTGTCCCGGGAGACCCACCCGCCGGTTTTTTGGTTCAGCGCGTTGGCATATTTTGTAAAGGAGGCCAACGCGTCATACAGGGCCAGCTGCGCGTCCGTCTGGGCCATCAGCGCCCGGAACCACGCGGCTTTGTCAACTGTACCCATAGTGTAGCCGGTCGCGGCCTTCTGGGCGGTCTGCGATGCTGCCTCATACTGGCTTCGCGCGTTGTTGGCGGTGCTGTAGGCGTTGGCGAGATACACCAGAAGGCTCTTGAGTTCCAGCTCAAGCTCATCTGCGCGGACCGTGCTGCCGTTCAGCTGCGCCCATGCCGCGGCGGTCAGGGACAGCCGGTCCAGATCGAGCGTGTTCGCGTCGAAGATCAGAAGCATCGTGTCTACCGCCAGCGACGCCGGCTCCGCGCCATACGTTCCGGCCACCAGCTCCGCCTGCTTCCGCCCGGACTGCGCGTTCAGGATGCGTCCTTCCAGCGCAAGCTTTTCACTCGTCAGCGACTCGATCAGGGCTTCCGAGCCGCTGTCCATGGAAACCGCCGCCTTTGCATCAGACAGCATGGCCTCCACGCGCTCCAGGTTTTCCTCCAGCCCCTTTTGCGTCTCGGAAAGGCGCCAGTATTCCACCAGCGCGTCAACAAGCGCCCCCGCCTGCTCCGGCGTTTCGCACTCCGCCAGCACCGGGGAGAGCTCCCCCTCGCCATAATACGGGTTTTCCGTGGGAAGGCCCGCTCCGGCGGCCTTTTCCATGCCGTCCAGCGCTTCGAGGAACTCCCCAAATTTTTCGCTTTCCGTCGCGGCCGCCGACTCGGTTTCCGCTGCCGGAAGCGCGGACAAACGGCTCCAGGTCAGCACGGACGCGATCTTCTGCCCCTCGCTTTGATAGAGCAGCGTCGTGCGCAGATCCTTGTCGGGCTCGAATATCATAACGCTGTGATAAACGCCCTGCGGCACATTCACGCCCTCCGGCGTATTAAACTGAAGCGGCCCGACATTCCGCGCAACGTCCTCCGGCCATTCGGGGACCGCGATATTGTCCTCGCCGGGCAGAAGACGAATCCATCCGCTGGCAGGGGGAGAGATATAGATAGAATATACTTCGGATTCGGCCTGCTCCGTCCGATAGTTGCAGCGCCCGACGACGCCAAGCTCCGGGCTGGCAATGAAGAAGGATTGGGCGTTTTCCTGGTAGCTGGTCGTGCGTTCCGTTCCGAGGGCCTGGCGCAGGCCGTCCGCCGTCAGGCCGAGCAGCCATGCGCCGTCCAGCGTCCCGCCGCTGAACTGCCCCTGGTAGAGCGTTTCCCCGGCGCGGTTATACAGTTTTCCAAAGCCGGCGGGCGCGCTGCCCTGCCATTCGCCCTCGTAATAGAGCGCGCCGTTTTTGCTCCATCGAACCGTACCGTCCGGCGCCCCGTCGGAAAATGCCGCCTCAAGCTGATTGCCCTGCGAGGGGTAAGCTATCCCGTGCCCGTTGTAGACGCCGGCGGAAAACTCGCCCTCATAGGTCAGGGCGCCGTCCGGCCCGTATTCTTTCCCGGTACCGGATGGGACGCCGCCGGCAAACTGGCCCTGGTAGCGCAGCACGTCGTTCACATAGGCGGCTCCGTCGCCCGCGGCGACGCCCGCGCGGAAATTCCCCTCATAGCTTTTCAGCCCGTCCTTGTAGAGCGTTCCCCGCCCTTCATAGACGCCCGCGGAGAACTGCCCGCTGTACAGGAGCATACCGTTGTCGTAGCTAGTTCCGCTGCCCTCGTAGACTCCCTCCGCGAACTGGCCTGTGTAAGTCAGAATACCATCCTTATATTCCCGGCCTGTCCCCGAATAGACGCCGTTCTGGAAAGTTCCCTCGTAAATCAGGATGCCGTTTTCGTCGTAGCGCTCCCCCTGTCCCTGCAGTACGCCCTCTTCCAGCCGGCCTGCGTAAAGCGGGAGCGTCTTCTTTTTGTCGGAGTAGACGATGACCCTGCCGGACCAGTCCTTCACGCGCCTGTCCTCCTGATAGAACCGCGCGGTCAGAAAATGGCTCAGCACAAAGGGCCAGACCACAAACCAGATCAGCGCGCCCACGGCCACGATACCCATCACCAGCCGCAGCAGAAAGCTTTTGGAGATCAGCAGCTTCCCGATTTCGATGTAGTCCTCCCGTTTCGAGGGCTTTTGCGTCACGTTTGCAGCCGTCTGTACGGTGGACAGCGCCGCCTGCGCCGCGTGGCGGGGAAGGTTTCTCAGCTGGCGGATACGGGCTGTGATGCTTCTGAACTGACGAAAGACAAACGCCTTGATCGTCCGAAAAAAAACGCCGAAGTATTTGAATATCTGAGAGAACAGCTTATTGAACAAGGCGGCGCCTCCCTTCTCCGTCAAAATAGGTTAGGTAATTGCAAAACTCATCGGTCCGCCGCAAAGCGGCGTTTCAATCTGTTTTTGACGCGGCTTTGCCGTGGCAAAAACACCCTAAGGCGAGCAAAGCGAGCTCGCGCGCCGACCAAGCGGGACGCCCGGAGGGCGTGACGCGCGATAAGTGCGCGCTCTCTCGATTGCGAAACACAGTTTCGCAATCGACTATCAAAATAGCTTGATCAAAACCACGGTTATCCCAGCCACCAGCAGCGCTGCGGCCAGCAGGCTGAGAACCACGAGGGTCCGGCGGGAAATTTGTTTTGCGCGCCGGACGCTGCGCTGGACGGGCGAGCGGCGGCGGTAACCGTCAGGCAGAACCACGGGAGGCTCCCCCTGCTGCGTCGCAAACGTCATGTCCGCCGCGCCCGCCATTTTACGAAGCCGCCCGACCAGGCTCAGGCTCAGATTCAGCTCCGGTTTTTGTTTTGTTTCGGTCATGCTTCATGCCCTCCTACAGGCCGAACGATTCCGCTTGTTCCGGGCTGCCGTCCACCCGGTCGGCCAGATAGAGATAGTGGCGCACACCGCCGTCTCTCGGTGTTTCGTGGGCCAGCTCCAGAAAGATGCGTTTGGCCTGCGCGCAATCGCCGCTGTAATATGCCATAACAGCCTGGTAAAACCGGCTGAGCGTGGTTTCCTTCCCCTTGCGCATCTCATAGGGATCGCCGTCAAAAATCTCATAAACCCGGAGCACGCCGTTTTCCGTGCGCCGTTTTCCGATAAACCGGCTGCCATATTGCTTGAGCCCCGGAGCGATGGCCTCCGTACACAGGATCCCGGCATCCAGCTGTCCGCAGAGCCCGATCAGCTCCCGCACCGTGGTGAAGCCCGAAGAGAGCGCTGTCGGCTGCATATGGGCGCTGTCGCCCACGACGCCGAACATCACGTTCCCCACATCCAGCGCGATCCGGAACGTGACAGTGGGGAGGCCCTCTCTTGCGCGAAATTCGTTGAACGCCAGCGCCTCCTGCTGCAGCACGACCGCTGTGCTTACCACCCTGGCGGGATCATTCTCCATCACCACGTCATACCCGTAGTAGGCATAATTGAATACCGTGCCGCCCTGCCGCGTCGCGATGGGCGCGGTGCGCTCAATGACCGCGTTCACGCTGTCAAAGAGCAGGCGGCTGTTTGAGGATACGGAGTAGACGGAATCCGGAAACGTAAACCAAACCCGCAGCAGAGCCATCGTCCGGCTGGCGTATGTACCCTTATCCACATCCAGGATCGACCGCCGGCCCAAGAGATTCAGCACATGTTCCGGGACGAAGCGGCGGTAGGACTCCACCATCCGGTTCCGATTGCGCTCCTCCACCTCCCGGTCAATGGCCATGCTGTTAAGGGAACTGGCAATTCCCTCCAGCTCGTCCGAAGTTTCCATACGCAGCCGCACCCACGGCTCCTGGCGGCTGTAGCGCTCCAGACCGCGCCCCAGACGCCGGACCGAAGCGCCGACGCCGGTCAACACGAGTATCACCGTCAACATCAGGATGGCAAGCGCCCCCATGGTATACGGTTCCACCGGCTGCGGCGGCCTGCGGGTATCGGTAAAGAGGATGAATGTGACCGTGATATCGCCCCGCGCGAAGGCGGTGGCGTACCGCGTCAGGGAGTACATACGCGCGCTGCCCTGCGTCTGGCGCGCCTCGTCTGCCAAGAGGGCGCAAAAGCCCGGGATCAGCTCTGCCGGCTCGCCTTTCCGCGTAAAATACCCCTGTTTCTCCTCCGACCATATGGCGACAATCTGCTCCGCGCCGTGGACGTCCGAAAAGTCCAGGCCCTCAAGGGAATCCACATTGTACGCATGTAATGCCCAGCCCATTTCCTCCGAATACGCGCTCACATTCTCGCCGTTTTCGGCTTCGCTCCGGATCGTGATGTCAAACAGATCCGCCCGGCTTGATCTGGCGTCAGGCAGCATGATTCCATAGTGCAAGAATACGCCCAGCGTCATTCCAACGGACAGGACCACAAATGACCAGTACAGGGCCATCGGCACGTTGCCCCGCCGCCGGACGAAGAATACATAGCGCACAACGGCATCCACAAGTATGATGAAGAAAAGAAACGCGCCGAGTATGGCCATGCTTTGGGCCTTTCCGGGATAGAGGGCATGGGAGAGCGATATGCTTCCGCCCGGATGGAGCCGCGTCAGGTTCCATCCGTCCTCCAGCAGCAGCACTTCGCCGGAGGGCGTCAGCGCCAGATCCGTCAGTACCGACGCGCCGTTGCCGCGGTTGACATGGAGCAGCTGCCGGACGTGCATTGCGCTCAGGTCGGTGTAGTATACCGTGCCGTCAGCGCTGTCCAGATAGTACAGGTCACTGCCGGAAACCGCCATCTGCGTAATATTGCTGTTGGCATAATCCGCTTCCAGCGGCGTACCGTCAACGGTAAAATTCCCGGTTCCGGTGATGGCCAGCCCGCCGTTCGGGAGCACGGCGGCCAATGGCACATTCTTCAAATGCCAAAACGTCGAAGTATCATTGCTGAACAGGAATTTTAGCTCCTGCTCCCCCAGCTTTCTCAGCCCGCCCGCCGCGCTGCAGGCATAGCTTTCAATTTTACCGCTCCCGATTCCCGACAGGCCGTATGTGGTCTGGCTGGCCCTGACCGTGTTCCGGGATTCGATCAGCGTAAAATAAATCTCATCCTGCTGGCGCGAAAACGTTCCGATCCTGCAGGTATCCCGCCGGGCTGTCAAGGTATATTCGCTGGAATCATTGTATTGGCTGTATTTGGCGTATCCGGTCGGTTCAATATCGCGGCGCAGCAGCCGCTCCGTCGCCGCTCCCTTCTTCGCGCGGTAAACGTTTAACGACGTGCTGTTTTGCTCGTAGATTGCCAAAAATACCGTATCGTTTCCCAGCGGGTACAGCGCGCTGAGGTGCCCCGCCTCCGCCTCCGCCGGCAGATTCGGCGCCCACTCATAGGGATGGTTTCCGTCCGCGTCAAAAAAGCGCAGTCCGAGCTGATCCGCCGTTTTCCAGTAGGCGGCGCATATGGAGCCGTCCGTGTCCGCCGCGACCTGGATATATTCCCGCTCGCTGTACCCCCGGCGCAGCACATAAATCCACTGGGTAACGTTGTCCCAGAAGAAAGCGCAGCCAATACTGACGCCCAGGAGGATGAACGCGAAAAAAAACAGGATTCGTTTCAGTCTTCCCATTCCGTTACCTCCGCCTGAAGCACCGTTTCAACCGCAGCCAGATTACAGCGAGCCACCGTCCAATCAGTGTCTTTTCTTCCCATTTCTCGTACTGCTCGCGAATTTTGCCCTGTACGTCGCGCCAGGCCGCGTAAAGCTTGACGACCGAGGGAAAGCCGTCCCCGTCCAGCTGTTCCAGGAAATCCTGCTCCGCGTCAGGGCTCTCGGGACGGTTTCCCAGAATCTTCTTCAACTGATCTCCCGTCAAAAGCGTCAGCTCCCGCGGGTTCATCCCCTCCAGGGGGGGGATCATGTACCGGAATCTGACCTTTGCCGTATCGGGAGCAAAAAACAGGTTCTCCGTAAACATGACGGCGCAGCTCAGCTCCGGCGGAAGGTTGAACAGCGTCAGCGCGGCGTGAAGCAGGGCATCGGCATAATCCAGCCGCTCCCGCCACTTCCGGCGGTCGCCGCGATAGAACATGCTGTCAATATTGGCGCCCCGGCTATACGCAAACACCGCGACTAAAGTCTCGCTGTCGAGAAAGAGGCTGCGCAGGGCCGGGCATTCCTCCGTATGCATGGAGGCGTAGATTTTCCCGTAACGAAGAGACTGCTCTCCCTCGTAGAGGTTAATCAGGCATACCGGCGTCTCCCGATCCTGAATATCCACCGCCTCCACGCAGGCATATTCCTCAAAGGCGCACAGAACCCGGACTACCTTATATCGCTCGCGGATCAGGACGGTCTCCATTGTCTCTTGCCTCCTCGCTTCGGGATGATGCCGGCTGTTATTTTAACATAATAATATGATATTGTCTATTCCACAATCACAAATACACTCGCTGTGACGGAATTATCGGCGCGCGCCGTTGCCACGATCTCATAAGTACCGGCCTGCTCCGGCGCGGTGTACAGGCCATTTTGGTCGATGGCGCCGCCATTCTCGTCCTTCACGGACCAGAGCACCGCCTTGTCCTCGCTGCCCACCACCGCGGCTTCCAGGCGCAGCTTGCCGCGCTTGCTGACGCGGGAGAACTCCGGCGTCACCGTCAGTCCCAGCTGCCGGTTGGCAAGCAGGCGGCTCGTATCCCGCTCCGGCTTCTGGGCAAAGTAGTGTACCGTCAGCCTGTTGCCCTCCACCACGTCGTGGAGCCACAGCCCGATCCGCATGGTCCCCCGCTCCGGGTACACAACCGCCGCCGCCTCCACCCAGGGCGGCGTGACCGGGGCGCTCTTTCCCCGGAAAATCTCTGTGTTTCCGAAGTACAGCGCAGTCTCCGCCCGGCGCACATCGCTGAACTCTATGCTCAGCCGGACGTCCACCGCGCCGGGCCCCAGCCCATGCTGAACCTCATCGGACCAGACGCGGCTGTTCACCCGCAGGCCGCCGGGCATGGTCAGGTCAACGGTGCCGTGCGTGATGGCGTAGTCGTACTGCTCAGGCGACGGGATCCCAAAATCAAAATGCAGCATTCCCGTGGCGTGCTGATAGGAGGCATTCACGTCCGGCCTCTGCCAGTATTCCAGAGAACGGACCGACGCGGTAACTGCCTTGATGTCGCTGCCGCCGGTTGTGACAGTATCCTGTTTCCTGCGCTGGTCGAAGGGCAGACTGGTCACGGAGGAGAGGAAAAAGCTGCCCGTGGATTGGATCAGCTCCAGCTTTGCCAGATAGATCGGCGTATCGCGGCCCCGCAGATTCCGCTCCAGATTGTCGGTGGCCGTGTGCCAGCGCTGCAGCTCCTCCCAGCTCCCGCAGACCCGGAGCCGGAGGCCAGGGTTGATGTAATTTTTGTAACGGTGGCTGCCCAGTTCAATGTCAAGCTCCGCCCCGTCGGAAAAGAGCATTCCGTCTGTTCCGGCCGATTGCCGCGCCTTGAGCTGGAAGCGGGCGGTGTAGACATTCCGTTTTTCCTGGCCGTTTTCCCGAAATTCCAGCCGGGCGGTTCCATCCTCGCTCTCCACAATCAGGCTCTCGGAGCGGAGGCGAAAATGGACCGGCGGTGTCCTTTCGTTCCGCACCACAAGCACTTCCACGGAAAATTCCTCTCCCGCGCAGACCGCGGAAGGCGCGGCGAGCACCAGCGTTACCTCCTCGCTGCTGTACAGCACGCTTGTGTTCTCCCGCCCGAGCGCCTCCATCAGCCCCCGGTACTCCGGCGGCTGCGCCGTGAGGTAGAGCCTGCTGCCCTCCCGGGTCATGTTAAACTGCCGGCTCTCTCCGGGTGCGGCGCCCACTGCGTTGACCGGCTCCAGCGCTGTCTCATCATAGGTCAGGCACAGCCATCCGGTATCCTTGCCCAGCAGCTCCTCGTGTCCGTCCAGCATTTGCAGCTTTCGGAGGGCCGGCTCTTCCAGCACCACCATCCTGCCGGAATAGTCCAGGGCCGCGCCGCTTTCGATCAGCAGCGTCGAATCGTCGCTGGCGCTGACGCCGAGCCCGCACAATACGCCCGGTCCGGCGTTCAGCCGGTTCATCAGGCGCAGGTTTTTCCGCGTATACTGCTGCTCCACCTCGAAGTCGCGGACTGTCAGCAGCTTTCCGTAGAAATAGCGGTTCCGCTCCAGAGGGAAAAAATCAGTATGATCGCTCATGGTGTTCTCCTCCAATCGTCGCGTCGTAATGTATCGCTGTCATCTCGTTGAGCTGTGCCGGGATATAGCTTCCAATCCTTGAGTTGATCCCGAGATAGGTGTGCCAGTCCAGCTGTACGCAGGGCTTGAGCAGCACAAGCTCAAGCTCGGTTCCCGCGGGAATCGCATCCCGCATCCAATCCAGAAAGCGCTCAATCTCGGCCTGGCTGGCAAAGGTGTCCTGCGGGAACAGCAGGAAGAACCGATAGGGATCCTCACCGTAAAGTTTTCGGTACAGATCGGGGTTTTGGCACTCGCGGTCATTGAAATCCACATTGAAATATTCAATCAGCCAGGGCTCCCGCCCGGCCAGCAGCGCCGCGGTTTGGCGGATGCTGCCGGCGGTATACATCGACTCATATCCCTCCGGCATCTGATACAGCCGGCGGCGCAGCCAGCCGGGGTCCGCCGTCCGCCGGGCGCAAAGCCATTGGGCGAGAAACTCCAGCATTTCCGGCGAGGCACTCTCCGCCGAGAACTCCCGTGGCAGCTCCTCCACCGCCCGCTCCATGTCCTGAAACATGCTGTTGAATATGGAAAGATAGCGGTAGGTAAAATCCTGGCCGCGGTAGATTGCGGGCAGATAGTCAACCATGTGGTCGCCGCTGAAACGCAGGGATACCGCGTCAATCTGCGGGCCTTCGGCCCCGCCGGCAACCAGCTCCAGCGCCAGATAGAGATACCTTCCGGCCTCCTTGAGCCAGAAGTCTGTTCCCGCGCCTTTTGGCGCGCCGAACAGCTCTGCGACGCGCATCAGGTCCAATGTGGATTCCTCGTCCCACTCCGGCCAAGCAGACAGATCGGAGGCGCGCGCATAGACCCGGATCACGGCGTCCTGCGGGACTCTGGCTCTCAGGCGCAGCCTGCTCCACTGAAAGCCCGCTTCGCCGCTGTCTATGGGCCTCAGGCAGACTATACCCCAAAAAGCGCCCGATATCAAGGCCAAAGTATCGCCCCGGCATTCGATCTGCCAGAAGCGCCCCTGTTCCCACTGCTCCCGGCGGCACAGGGTCAGATATTCCTGTGTTTCACTCATGTTCTATCCCCTATATCCGCAGCATTTCAACTTCTATGCGCTCCAGCGCGGGAAGCGCGTCCTGCGGGATGAGCAGATCTCCCGTTTTGGTGAGGTAGCTGTTCTGATCCAGTCCGCGCACTTCGGCTTTCCTTATGCGCTGAACGCCGGGCAGCTTCTGGAGCAGCGCAACGGCGTCCGAGCGGCGGACGCCCTGGCCGACGCGCTCAGCACAGGGCGCGAGCCATTGCATCAGCTGCGCGCGGATCGCCGGCTCATCCGCCTCTCCCGTGGTTTCCAGCTCCACAGAGATGGACAGGGGCACATAGCGCGGCGCCGAAGCCCGGGTGCAGATGCAAATGGGACGGTAGCGCTCCAGCTGGCGCTCTACCTCCGCCAGGAAATGCGCGTCCGGCATCGGTCGGGGGGATTCCGAGGCGGGCAGCACCACGACAGTCACAAAGGCCGCCCGCCGCGTTTCCGCCCCAAGGCGGCTGTCAAAGCCGGGAAGCGCCTTCGCGCCTGCCACCCGCAGTCCCGGGGTCTGCATGGCGCAGTTGGCATAATCCGCCGCCGACTCGCATTTCAAGGTCTTTTCCAGCCGCTGCAACAGCCGGCTCCGGCAGGCCTCCAGCGTCTCGGCATCCCGTCCGCCCTCGGCCGGGCCGTTCAGAACAGGCATCCCGTCCGCTTCAAACCACAATCCGGCGTCCTCGGGAATATTTCCCGCGCCGCAGTGGGAGAGGATCAGCTCCGTAACCATGACGGCGCCGGGACCCGGAGCCACTGTCGCGCCATGCTCTCCGTCTCCGAAAACAAGACACTCCCGCACAGCGTCATAGGCGAAAACGCGATCCCGGGGCGAGCACAGGGAGAGATCGTCCACCAGCGTCCAGGGGGCCGGGCGGACGGCCCCGTCGGTTTCCAATGTCATGCACATCAGCCGCAGATGCTCCGTCAGCGGCTTTTGGCCGCCGGGCTCCAGGGTAAAACGCTCGCCCGGGATGCCCTTCGCGTCAAACAGAAGGCTCTGCGCCCGGAGGGAATCCAGGCAGGCAACCAGCAGATTTTCCGCCCCGTCCCGGGACGCGCCGCTGCCGTCCACGGTCAGTTCCCGCCCCTCACCGGCGATCCAGCGCTCCTGATAGGCGGAGGTCTGCTCCCAGCCCCGGTCCGTGCGCAAAAATACGGCGAGCATGGCGTCCTTTGCCTGGGATGAGCGCAGAAGCACCCTTTGTTCAGGCTGATCCTCAATCCGAAAGCGGTGCTCCCGGGCGCAGCTTTCCCGCTGCCGCGCCCTGTAGAGGGCGTCATAAATGCGGGAGAGCCGCACATTTTCCTCGCAGCCCGGCGCGGTCTGACGCAGCCGCAGCCAGTACAGCCCGTCCCGGCCGGCGCTCCATTCCCGGGGCGCCGGCAGCGTGACGCGGCCGCTCCAGCTCAGGTTCCACGTCTCGTCCTCCAATGGAAGCACCCTGCCGCAGCCCTCGAGCTGCCATTCCAGCGCCCGCGGGGACTGGCTGTCTTCCCCGGGCGGATTTCGCGTGCTTCCGGCCGGCGGGACAACATCAAACCAGAGGCGCAGCGCGTCCTGCGGTTTTTGGTCAAAGCCCAGGCAGAGCACCGTATCGTTCCGGCCCGCAAAACAGAAGGGATGGAAGGACGGGATGCTGTACAGCATCGAGGTGATGTCGAAAAACACCCCCGCCTCCTCCGCCGCGACCGCCTTCAGCGTACTCCGCCGCGCCGGAATCGGCTCGCTGAGTTCAAAGATGATGTCCTGCGCGTTGGTCAGCCGGTCGTCCGGCAGCCGGGGCGGGCATTCCTGTCCGACCATCAGGGGTAGAACCGCGTCGCGCTCATGCCTTGGCGTAACGCCCGCCAGCTTCAGCAGGCAGCGGCACAGCGAAGGCGTCAGCCGGTCCAGATGGTACTGCTGCAATTCCTTGTACCATGCCATCAGCTCCAACAGCGTGATGCCCGGATCATGGGCGTTGTGATCTGTCCACGCCGGACAGAGCCAAGGAAGACGCCCCTTGGCCTGCTCTACGATATCCTCATAAGTCTGGTCATCCAGACGGCGAAACACCGGCACAGGATTCCCCCCTTTTTTCTGATCGGCGGTATCTGTTTCGTAACACTTTGTTTTCTCCCCCGAAGGGGAAGAAAACAAAGATATCATTTGGCTTTTCCTCCCCCTTCAGGGGAGGAAAATGCCTGCGGCTAAATAGATGCGCTCGGTTTACTAATATACCAGCTGAACGAGGTGAATGCCGCTTTCCACCACGGTGTAGGGCAAATCAGAGTCCTTTTCCAGCGGGATCAGGCGGCGGTCCTCACTGTCGCTCACGCCCTCTGCCTGAATCCGCTGCACCGTGCGGACGCCCTCGGTTTCGCGGACCGTGTTCCAGAGCTCGCTGAGGCGAAGCTGCTCCCCAATGGGCCTGCGTTTCCACACATCGCGGATCAGCCCTTCCAGACGGGCGCTGATCTCCTGCTGTATGTCCGCGGCGCGCTCCATCTCTTCCAGAGACACGGATACCACTGTATTTACAGTCAGACGCGTCGCGGAACAGACATGCAGCCTCCCCTCCGACACCAGGCAGCAGGAGCACAGCTCGCTGAGCGCTTCATACACCTGGCGGCACAGGGAATCCATCACTTCGCTTTGCTCGCCGTAGCCGTCGATTACCACGGTTACATTTCCGGAACGTTTCCTGCCCTTCTCATCCAGCCCGGAGAAGCAGCGCACATGGCGCACCTGCGGAAAGCGCTCCCGCACAATATCCTCATAATCCTGGCAGCCTGCCGCGCGCCCGCGATGCCGCAGGCGGGCGTTCCCTCTCGCCTCGATTTGGCGCAGGCTCAACCGCCCGGTACCGCCGGACATGGGGGTGATGTTCCGCACCTCGTTAATCCGGGGCAGCCCGCCCAAAAGCGCGTTTACCGCGCCGGCAGGCACATTCCCCCGCTCGCCTCCGCCGCTGGCGTATTCCACGCGGATGTTGCGGTCCCCGTTGGGAGGAACCCTCCCGTTGCGGTTGTCGCCGAAGCGGATGGTCCCCTGCCAGGGATCCAGCGCATAGGCCCGATCCTCCGGTCCCGCCAGGGCGAGATCCTTCACATCCTCCCAAAGCACCCAACAGCGCCGGACCCGGTGGTCGCTCTCCTCCAGACGGACGCGCTGCGGAAGCCCGGCGGCCAGGGCGCGGGCGTCCTCCTCGCTGAGCCGGGCGCTCTCATCGACCCAAATCCGGCAGTCCTGGACCGGCGTACTGAGCAGCTGCAGCGTTTTCCCCACCTCATAAACCCCGGTGGAGAAAAACTGCGCCGGTTCCCGCTGATACTGCACCGCGGGCACGGTGTTGGTGATGATCTCCCGCACGCAGGGCGGCATACCGGGATGGCGCGCGCTGAGGCGCAGCCGCAGCCAGAAGCCCGTTTCCCCATACAGCCTCTTTTCCGGCAGCGGCGCGGCCAGGTACAGGAAGACCTCTCCGCTTTGGCTCAGGTTCTCCGTCTGGTCGATGCACTGCACCGGCGCAAACCCGGAGGGCGTGTCCGTTTCCCAGATTAGTTTCTCCCCAATTCGCGACCGTCCCTCCAGCCGAAAGCCCAGGGACAGCGGCAAAGCATGGGGAGAGCGGTCAAAGCGCAGGTACATGGCGCGCTCTTCCGCTTCCATCATGCGCAGCACTTCAAGGTTCAGCTGCGACGCCCGGCCGGCGTCCTCAATTCTGACGGTCTCCCCGTTGTTCTCCGCTGAAACCCAGTCCGCTTTGGGAGGGTGCTCATTGTCATACTGCCAGCGGAAAACCGCGCCGCGTACCAGGGGCACGATCCATTTGGGCAAAGGCGAAAACTGGTTTTCCACCTCCGTCACCCTCGCCCGGATATAAAGGCCGGCCTCGGCGTTGACCTCCGTTTCCGCGAGATCCTCGGGAATGCGGAAGGTCAGTTCCAGAGCCCCTTCCTTCCTCCCGGAAAATGGGTTCCGATCCCCGGATACCGGCAGATTCCGCCATCCGACGCCGTTGTAATACTCCCAGACCACGCCAGAGATAAAGACGTCGTCCGGTTTCGCCTCCACGGCGCCGCTCCGGTCGATGATCGCCATACCGTATTGGTATTCCTGCCCCTCTCTTTTCGGCGCGTCTACCACAAAGGCAAGGTCCATTCGCAGCATTGCAAGCGCCCCTTTTTTGGACAGCGCTGTGTCGCTGCGCAGATAAAGCATCTCATAGGGGCTCGGGCGGCGCCCGAAGCAATAGCCGCCCTCCTCCAGGTCAAGCGCGACGTCGCCGTTGAACAGCCGCGCCGCCGGACAATCCTCCGATGGCGCGCTGGACAGGGCGATATGCTCCAGCGTCAGATTCAGCCCGGGCGTCCCCCGGCAATACAGGCAGATATGCCCCTCCTCATCCGCGTCCATGGAATGGCTGTTCCGCTTTTCCAGAAGGATGCGTCCGCGCTCCGCTTTTGCCGTATCGAAGGGCGTCAGTTCTCCGCCGTGGAGGTAGTACCACCCGAGCCCGGCGTCCACAAGCTTTGGCGCGGTCTCATCCTCCAGATAGCGGGCTGTCTGCCGAAGCTCCAATGTGATTACGGCGGGGCAGTCCAGACGCAGCACATCGCTCTGGCCGATGGCAAAGCCATGCCGCTGAAGCTCCTCGCCCTCCCCGTCTGTGAAGAAACGCTGGGGGCGCGAGAGGTCCAGCCGCCGGATGCTGTCGGCTTCGCCGTTTGCAAAGTAGACGTCCAGCAGGCGGGCGGCGGTAGCCTGTATGGTCCGCGCCGTCTCATAGACCACGTTTTCTCCCGCGTCGTCGGACGTGAAAACCCGCGTCCCCCCCGGAACCGTCACAGGATCCTCCGCGGCATCGTGGGGGGAAAAGCGCATCGTGCCGCGGGCGGGCGCCGGACCGGGTTCCCGATAGCCGATCATATTCAGAAACTCCAGGTACAGCTTTTCGGGCAATGCGTTCCGCCGGTCAATGGTTTCGTGGAACATCGTGCTGAACAGCTCCGAGATCGCCGCGCCGGGGTCGTCCTCCGGGGATTCGCAGCGCCACTCCGGCGTATAGCTGCGCGCGAGATAAGCAACTTCCGCGCGCACGTCGTCCAATGATCTGTTGTCCAAAACCGGTATGTTCATTACACACCTCCGCCGCCCTCAGAGCCCTCGGTGACATAGAACGGATAGACGTGGTTATAACGGCTGTTGGTGCTGCGGACCGTATAGCCAACCTCCACGGTGATGGTGCCCTCCGGTCCCTCCGGCTGGCGCACCATCACGTCCACATCCCGAATGCGGGGCTCCTGATAGAGCAGTTCCTCCTGCACCTCAGAGGCAAGGCTGTCCTCTATGTCTGCGCCTGCCGGTGAAAACAGGTATTCCACGATGTCGGTTCCGAAATCGGGCCGCATGACCCGCTCGCCCCGGGACGTGCGCAAAATGATCCCGATGGATTCCCGGATATCCTCTTCCTCCTCGACCATGGAGAATTTCCCGGTCTTGGGGTCCACCTGCAACGGGAATTTTAACCCGCGCCCCAGAAATTCTTTTCCGATCTCCACCTGCACATGCTCCTTCCCGGCGTATCCGAAGTCAATTAATCTTTACCAGGCCGCCCTTGAGGTTCGCCATGCCGGAGCCGTTCAGATCCAGCGTCGCGCTGGCCTTCAGCTCCGCCTGGGCCCCCTGCATGGCCAGCTTCGCGGTGGCCTTGGTCTCGATATTCGCCGCCTGCGCCGCGATCTTGGAATCGGCCTTCTCCGTGAGGTTTCCGCTGCTCTCCAGCGTAATGGTCGTGCTGCCCGCGGACAGCGTCAGCTTGGTCTTTGCCTTCAGCGTGACGTTTCCGCCCTTCAGATCCATGGTCAGCGCGTTGTCTCCGCCCTTGTCCTTGATGCTGATGCTCTGTTCCTTATCGTCAATCTTAATTTCCGTGCCGGACGGCATCGTGAGCGTCACGGCCTGCTCCTTGTCTTTGTCATGGAGCAGAATTTCAATTTTCTTCGGCGTGCGCAGCACATAGTCCTCAGCCTTGCCGTCCTTGACGGACAGAGGCGCCGTGGTCTCCGAGTTCCAGTAAGCGCCCAGCACCAGAGGGCGGTGGGGATCATCATCCAGATAGGCCAGGACAACAAGGTCGTCCACCTGCGGAAAGAACATGACGCCGCAGTCCTTGCCGCCCATGGGCGCCATCACATAGCACCAGTCTGTCTCCTCCTCGTCCTTCGCGCTGATGGGGAGGCACTTGACCCGATTCAAATTTTCCTCGTCCTTGATATTCGTGACCTTCGCAAGGGTCAGCCCGCTGCGGGACATCTCCCGCGCCGACACCGCTCCCGACCTGCCGATCAACGCGTCCAGTTCCTCCGCTATGCTCATGCTTTCGCACCTTTAACTTCAAATTCGGTGATATATCCGTTATCATCAAAGAGATGGCGGACCTTTGTCAGAAAATAGCTCCCGTTGGCCTTGGAGTCCCCGCCGTCGATCTTCAGATAGCGCCCGGGGATCAGCTCCGGAATGCCGACGCAGCTTCCCCTTCCGGAGACAAGGCCCATGGCAATGCCGTCCAGCCGGTTCTGCGCCAGAAGCTTGCACTCATCCTGCGTCCTGGCGTACTCGCTGTACTCCCGCAGAACCGCTTCCTTCAGCGCCGGCACAAGTTCCGCGGCGCTTTTCCCTTCTCCGCCCGCTTTGACGCTGCTGGCTTCCCCCTTGATCGCCTTTTGATTCACGTCCCTGCCCATGATCTCCACCTTTCCGACCTGATGCGCCAGGGAGACGCGCTTCTGGAAGGAGTCCAGGCCCTGTCCCAGCGTCATTGTCAGAATCGGATTTGTTTTGGTGGTCACGTCGCTGAAAATCAACTCCCCGGCCACGCAGAACAGGCTGAGGCCGTAGCGCTGCGCCATGAGGTTCAGGAACCTCCAGTCGTCGATCTGCTCTTTGACCACAGCCGTCTCGAAGCCGTTCAACTGCGCCATGGTCATCGACTTGGCAAAGCCCGCAGAAACGCTCTTTTGCAGGATCTCTTTCACAATCGCCGCGGGCTTTTTCTTTCCCGCGTACAGCGGCTCCCGCAGGCTCATCAAATATCCGAGGCCGTCCAGTCCCGTCACGGAGATGCTCGAAGCGTCCTCTTCGGTAAAGTCGATGCTGTAATCGTCGACATAACCGTAAAACAGGGTTTTTTTCTTGATATACCCGCCCTTGATTTCCAGCTCCGCGCCGACTTTTACGGCTTTGACCATTTTATTGACCCATTGTTTGGTCTCGTAATCATATTGTCCTTCTATATGAAAAGAACATCCGCCCGCGCGCCCATCGCAGGAGATTTCCACCTCCAGCGTGGACATCGGGACCTTGCCGCATTCAAATTCCTTCCCTCCTATGGAAATCTCGTAGGCGGGCTGGGAGAAGCCGTCGTATTTTTTGTCCAGATCCTTAAACGTGTAACTCCCCGTGTCCATGCGTCAATCCTCCAGCGCCGGCAGCCGCAGCAGGTCCCCGCTGTGCAGCACACGCGGGTTGGTCAGGCCGTTGGCGTCCGCAATGGCGCGCCACTGGCTGCTCTGGCCGTACTCCTTCGCGGCCAGAGCCCACAGAGAGTCCCCCGTCTTGACCCGCCGGTACTTTGTGGTATCCGGAGAGTTCCTCGGATTGGAACCGAAAACCCTGTCCAGATCCACGCGCTCAAGGAACGTACAATCCAGACGCGCGCGCACAGGGCGTCCTTTTTCGTCAAATTTGAGGAAGCTCTGTTTGCACTGGGAGAGATACCCCTTGAACTGCAGCGATCCCCATTTAATTTTCAGCAGCGGCGGCCGGTGTACGTCCGGATCAACATATGTAAGGTCGTAAATCTGGGAGGTATAGTCCCTTACGTCGATCTGGTTCCCCAGCGAGGGCAGCACGCTGTTCGCGGCGAAAAGCGCCTTGTCGCCAAAGTCTCCGCCAACCTCGCTGCCGGCAGACATGCTGTCAAAGAACAGCTCGAAACGCAGCGTTTCCCCTGAGCCGTTCGTAAACTGTATCCACGGCCCGTCGCTGTTTAGCATTCTTCGCATGGAGTAGTGGACGCTGCGCTCCTGGGTATAGGACGCGGGGTTGTACAGCACTTTGTATTCTTTGCCGGAGTCCATATTCTTGATGGACATCTTCGCCAATGGTACCAGGATATTCGGATTTGGGATACCGATGTACATAGGCGGCTCCTTATCTTCCTCCGCGGCGCAATTCCTTCCGCAGCCGCTCCTCTATGATTTTATAGACCTTGTCTGCCATTTTCCTTGCAGTCCGCTCGTCCAATTCCTGGCCGCGCGGCGTCTGCTCCTGCTCCGCTGCGTTTCTGGCACGGAACACCATCGGAGACTGACCGGCTATAGACGGGCTTGCCCCCTGCTCTGAAGAGCGCATACCGGGAGGCAAAGCATACGATGCGCTCCAACTGATTTGGCCGTCCGTGGCGCCGGACTTCCGGCTGCCAATAGGCTCGGGCTGCGTACCGGCGGGGGGGAGTTGTCCGCCGTTTTGCTGCAAAACGGCGCGCGCCCATGCGGGAATCTCCTGCGCAAAGCGGCCCTCCGCCTGATGCTCCGCTGAAGTTTGGCCGCTGTCTTCGGCCGCCGCTTCCTGCGGCGCGCGCAACAGCTGCGTATAGGTCAGATCAACCCCCTTATCCCACGGCGTGGGATTCTGTTGATCCGGCACGGCGGGAGGAATCCGAAGCGCCGGCTGTCCCATCTGACCCGTCTTTAACTCACGGGACGGCTGCCGCGGCGCCCTCACGAAGGGGGATTGACGCGCAGAAGCCGTATTCATCACGCGCTGTTCGTCAAAGGCACTATGCGGTGCATCGCGGTGTGCCAGCGTCCTCAAAACAGGAGAGATCGTATGTGCCGCGACAGAGTCAGCGAGAGGCACCGCCCGCGCTGTTTCTGCTGCGTTCCCCGCTGTTTGTTGCCGCTGCCGCGCCGCCGTGGTTCCGCCCGCAGTAACAGGCCGCGCAGCCGCGGAAACGCTCTGCAATGTGCTCTGTTGCTCTACCTGACGCTGTTCTGACGGCTGCTCCGTTTCCCGGTCAGCCTGTTCCTGCGCTATGTATTCCAGCTCGGCGGGAGCATCATAGGGTGTCGGTATAGCTGAACCGGCCACGGGGACCGCCTGCGCCGTCTGCTCCTGCATCGTTTCCGCAGATGTATCGACATGATCGGACTGCCGCGCCGTCTGCGCCCGCTCCATTTCTGCCGGGGTCTTGGCTGTGTATTGTTGCTGTGTCGCCGCGGTTCCGCCCTCAGTAACAGGTTGCGTAGACGCGGAAGCGCTGTGCAATGCGCTTTGTTGCTCTGCCCGCCGCTGTCCTGACGGCTGCTCCGGTTCCCGGCCTGCCTGTTCCCGCGCATTGTATTCCAGCTCGGCGGGAGCATTGTAGAGCGTCGGTACGGCTGGGCCGGTTACGGGGACTGCCCGCACCGTTTGCTCCTGCATCGTTTCCGCAAATGTATCGACATAGTCGGACTGCTGCGCCGTCCGCGCCCGCTCCGTTTCTGACGGGGCATTGGCTGTGTATTGTTGCTGTTGCTGTGTCGCCGTCGTTCCGCCCGCAGTTACAGGTTGCGAAGCCGCAAAAGCGCTTTGCATTGCGCTCTGTTGCTCTGCCCGCCGCTGTTCTGACGGCTGCTCCGTTTCCCGGCCTGCCTGTTCCCGCGCATTGTATTCCAGCTCGGCGGGAGCATTGTAGAGCGCCGGTACGGCCGAACCGGCTGCGGGGACTGCCCTCGCCGTTTGCTCCTGCATCGTTTCCGCAGACGTATCGACATGATAGGACTGCGCCGTCCGCGCCCGCTCCGTTTCTGACGGGGCATTGGCTGTGTATTGTTGCTGTTGCTGGGTCGACGTCGATCCGCCCGCAGTAACAGGCTGCGCAGCCGCAGA
>JAFUVO010000120.1 GCA_017477525.1 Oscillospiraceae bacterium
GTCATGGCAAGTGTAGTAGCTTACTACATCTGCAAGTGGCTGGACGGAAGGTAAAAACGGTCCAGCCCCGGCCTGGTCAGCCGTAAAACCGACAAGAAACCCCCGGAACTCGCACTTCCGGGGGTTTCGTTGTCCCATAAGGGGGTTGAGGCGAAGTCATTCTTGGCACTTCACGCTCTTGATTATAACACATGACGGGTGGAAAAGCAAGGGTGATTTCGCTGCAAATTAAGATAGCGCAGCCCTGACCTGGTCAATCGCGTTTTCAATATTTCGCGGCGTATTCCAGCATGATTTCATCCATGGCGATGGCGGCGCACCAGCCGTTGTCAAGGGCGCTGATGCAGCGGCGGGCGGAGAGGTAGACCGTCGCGCCGGAGGCGTAGCGCGTGATGCGCTCGTCAGCCTTGACCGCCGCGATGACCGAGGGGTCGTCCACCGTACCGATGCGCTGGTCCCGCAGCTCCCGCAGGGAGTTCACCCCGCTGCGGCGCACGGAGAGGACTATGTCGCTCTCCATATATTCCACGCCCACGGTATATTTGCCCGCCTTGACCGTGCCCGGGTCAAAGCCCAGGGCCACGTCGATGTTGCCGGAGGCCAGCTGCGCCTCCACCTCCGAGGCGGTGATGGGCTGGCAGCGGACGCCCCAGCCCAGGGCCACGCCCAGCGACGCGGCGATATCGACGCTCATGCCCCGCAGTATGCCGTTGTCCTCATAGGCCATGGGTTCAAAATCCGCTTCCACGCCCACGATCAGCGTCCGCTCCGCGGGCGTTTCGGCCTCCGTCCCGTCTTCCTCGCCCTCCTGCGGCAACGGGACGTTCCGCATGTCAAGGTCGATCGCGTCCCGTCCCAGCCAGCGCAGTGAGGCCGAGGACAGCTCGCCGCTGTCGTCAAGCTGCGCCATCGCCGCGTTCACCAGCGGGGCGATGCGGTCGTTGAGGCGGAAGAGCAGATTGTAATGCCGCTGGCCGATGACCTCCATCGTTTCAAAGCTGTCGTCTTCCGTTTTGCCGCAGCCGGAGAGGCACAGCAGCAGCGCAAAAGCCAGAAACAGCGCGGTCCATCGTTTCAGTTGTGCTCGCCTCCCCGGACTATATTTTTTACATGGCTTCCCCCCTCCCTTCGGAGAGGGAAGGCCACATGCGTTATTTCTCCATCATATGCACATTGATGTGGTTGAAGCTCATGTGCACCCCGTGCTCGTCGAAGCTCTTGCGCACCGCCTCATTCAGGCTGGTGAACACGGTCCAGTAATTCGCCGTGTCGCACCAGGCGTGGAGGGTGTACTCGATGGTGCTGTCCTTAAATGCCGTAATGTAGGCCGCGGGGGCGGGCTCGGCGAGCACCAGCTCCACGGAGGCCGCGGCGTCCAGGAGCGCGGCCTTCACGTCCTCCGTGGGATCGTCGTAATCCGCGTCAAAGGTCAGGGCGGCGCGGCGCAGCTTCTGGCGCCCGTAGTTGGTGATGACGGCCCCCGCCACAGTGCTGTTGGGGATGGTCACCACCTGGCCGTTGGGCGTGTTGACCGTCGTGTAGAACATCCCGACGCTGTGGACCGTGCCGGAGATGCCGGCCACCTCCGCGAACTCGCCCACGGCGAGGGGACGGGTGAACAGCAGCGTCACGCCGGCGAACAGGTTCGACAGAATCGTCTGCATCGACAGCGAAAGCGCCAAACCGGCGACACTGATGATGGCCACCAGGCTCGCCGTCGGAATGCCCAGGGTGCCGGCCACGATCACCAGCGCGATAACCCACAGGCAAATTCGGATGGCGGTGCGCAGGAAACGCTTCACAGTCTCGTCCAGCAGACGGCCCCGGGCGAAAACGCGGTCCACCGCGGCCGTCACCACCCGGATGAAGACGGCGCAGATGATAAAGACGATGATGGCGGTCAGGATGGAGGACAGGCCCGCCAGGCCCAGCGATTCAAAAAAATCGCTCAGGACGCTGGTCTTCTGCACGACCTCGTCCGCGGCCTCCGCCGCCGTCGCCACCACGCTCTCCTCGCTCAGCAGCGCCTCCGCCGCAAAGAAGAATGGGGACACAGTATATTACCTCCTGTCTGTTTTGAGATACGCCTATCATAGCATCAAAGCCGCCGCCGCGCAAGAGTTTCAGCCCTGTTTCAGGGATTGTTCAAATAGTTTTCCGCTTTTGTTCATGTTTTTGTCATATCTGTGGACTATGATACGCACATGTTCCGAGGGCGAGACACATTCACGGGACACAAGCGGAAATAAAACACTCCCATCCCAAATGGGGAGGACGCATAGAACGAAACGGAGGTTTATCAAAATGAACGACAGATTTGACGATTATGAAAACGAGTCCGGCAGCGGCGAAACCCCCGCGCCGGAGGAAGAGACCACCGCGCCGGCGGAGCCGGAAGCGGCGGCGGAACCCGTTTCCGATGCTTCGGAGCCGGAAGCTGTCCCCGCGCCGGAGGCCCAGGCCCGCCCGGAGGCGCAGACGCCGCCCCCCTCCTGGTCCGACGCCGGCTACATTCCCGCGCAGGACGCCTCGGCCATGCCCCGCAATTACACACATTATTATAATACCCCGCCAAAAAAGGAGAAGCCAGAGAAAAAATCCCATCGCGGCGCGAAAATCACCGGCGTCATCGCCGCCTGCCTGGCCTGCGCCGTCCTGGGCGGCGCCGTCGGGGGCTACGCGGTCCCGAAGCTGGCCCAACGCTTCAGCCCCGAAACCGAGGCTGTCGAAACCGCCCGCGTCGCCGAGGGCACGATTATCAATGTCGCTTCCCCCGCCGCCAGCGCCACCCCCCAGATCAGCACCAGCCTGGTGAACGGCAGCGGGGAGCTGAGCGCCACCGATATCTATTATAACATCGCGGTCAACCAGACCGTCGCCATCACCACCGAAATCACCTACACCAACGTCTGGGGCTATACCATCCCCGGCGCGGTCAAGGGCTCCGGCTTCATCCTCAGCTCCGACGGCTACATCATGACCAACTACCATGTGATCGAGGACGCCGTGAACGGCGGTTATGACATCAAGGTGCTGCTCTATGATGGGACGGAGTATGTCGCCACCGTCGTGGGCTATGTGGCGGAAAACGATGTGGCGGTGCTGAAGATCAACGCCACGGACCTGAGCGCCGTCACCATCGGCGACAGCGACGCGCTGCGGGTGGGCGAGGCCGTCTACGCCGTCGGCAACCCCCTGGGCGAACTGGAATTTTCCATGACCAGCGGCAGGGTCTCCGCCACAGACCGCGACATCACCACCGGCGACAGCGGGCGGAGAAAGACGATCTCCATGTTCCAGATCGACGCGCCCATCAACTCCGGCAACTCCGGCGGCCCGGTGTTCAACAGCCGCGGCGAAGTCGTGGGCATCGCGACAGCGAAATACTCCTCCACCGGCGTGGAGGGCCTGGGCTTCGCCATCCCGATCAACGACGCCGTGGCCCTGGCGCAGGACCTGATCAATGACGGCTATGTCCGGGGCCGGGCCTATATCGGCGTCAACGTCGATAACGTGACCGCCGCCGCCGCCCAGTATTACGGCCTCGTGGAGGGCTGCATCGTTACCAACGTCATCGAGAACAGCGCCGCCCAGAAGGCCGGGCTGAAGGTGAGCGATATCATTGTCTCCCTCGGCGACCATGAGGTCAAGACCTACAACGACCTGTCCTCCGCCAAAAAGGATTACCACGCCGGCGACACCGCCGAAGTGCGCGTCTACCGCAGCGGCGAATATGTGACCCTGCACATCACCTTTGACGAGGAGGTCCCCGCTTCCACCTCCGCAACAGAGGAAAACAAGGACAACCAGCAGCAACAGCAACAGCAGCAGTCCGGCGCCTCCGGGACGGACCCCTACGAGGATTTTTACAGCTTCTTCGGCGGCAACCCCTTCGGCGGCTTCAATCCCTTCGGTTAATCACACACATCAAAAGCCCCGGCCACAGGCCGGGGCTTTTTCACACAATTCGCGCGAAAAGTCTATACAAATCCTTCGGAAAATGCTATATTGGAAAAAACAGGAAAACAGGAGGGATTCGATGGAGAAGCGGCCAAAGCGTATTGTGGTCAAGGTGGGCACCTCCACGCTGACCCACGCCTCCGGGGCGCTGGATCTGCGGACGATGGAAAAGCTGGTTCGGGTGATCGCCGACCTGACGGGGGCGGGGCATGAGATTGTGCTGGTGTCCTCGGGGGCCATCGGCGTCGGGACGGCGCGGCTGGGATTGGGGGCGCGGCCCACGGAGCTGCGCATGAAGCAGGCCGCCGCGGCGGTGGGGCAGTGCGGGATGATGCACGTCTACGACAAGCTCTTCTCCGAGTACAGCCGCGCCACGGCCCAGATCCTGCTGACCGGCGACGACGTGGCGGACCCGGAGCGGGCGGGGCACCTGCGCTCCACCTTTTCCGCGCTCCTGGAGTTGGGCGCGGTTCCGGTGGTCAACGAAAACGACTCCGTGTCCGCTGCCGAGATCGAAAGCGGGCGCCACAAAATTTTCGGGGACAACGACACCCTCTCCGCCGTGGTGGCGGCCCTGGTGGGGGCGGAGCTGCTGGTGCTGTTCAGCGACATCGACGGCCTCTACGAGGCCGACCCCCGGAAGCACCCGGAGGCGAAGCTGCTCCGGCAGGTTCCGGCCCTGACGCCGGAGATTCTGGCCATGGCCGGCGACGCCGGCACCTGGCGGGGCACCGGCGGGATGCAGACAAAGCTCTCCGCAGCGAAAACCGCCACCGAAGCCGGCTGCGACATGGTGATCGCCAACGGAAAGCGCCCCGAGGCGCTGTATGATATTGTGGAGGGTCTTGAAGTGGGGACCCGCTTTCTTGCGAAGGAGGCAGGAGCATGACGGAACTGGAACGCATGGGCGCGGCAGCGCGGGAGGCGTCCCGGACGCTGGCGCTGGCGGATACAGCGCAAAAAAACGCGGCGCTGGAGGCCATCGCCGCCGCGCTGGAAGCCGGTTGTGAAACCTGGCTGGCGGCCAACGCGGAGGATGTGGAGCGGGCCGAAGCGGAGGGCATGACCGGCGCGATGCTGGACCGGCTGCGCCTGACGCCGGAACGGGTGGCCGGCGTGGCCGCCGGGGTGCGGGAGGCCGCGGCCCTGCCCGACCCCGTGGGGGCGGAGATCAGCCGGACCACAAGGCCCAACGGCCTGGAAATCCGCCGCGTCCGGGTGCCCCTCGGCGTCTGCGCCATCATCTATGAGGCCCGCCCCAACGTCACGGTGGACGCCGCCGCCCTCTGCCTCAAGGCGGGCAACGCCTGCATCCTGCGGGGCGGGCGCGAGGCCATCGCCTCCAACCGCGCCGCCGTGGCGATCATGCGGAAGGCGCTGGCGTCCGCCGGCCTGCCGGAGGACGCGGTAAGTCTCGTGACCGACACCAGCCGCGAGAGCGCCAACGAGCTGATGCACCTGGACGCCTATGTGGACGTGCTGATCCCCCGGGGCGGGGCCGGTCTGATCCGCGCCGTGGCAAAGCAGGCCAGCGTCCCGGTGATCCGCACGGGCGAGGGCGTTTGCCACGTCTACGTCCACGAGGGCGCGAACCTCGACATGGCGGCGGAAATCGTCTATAACGCAAAATGTTCCCGCCCCAGCGTCTGCAACGCGGCGGAATGCGTCCTGGTCGACAAGGGCGTCGCGGAGGCGTTCTTAAACAGGGCAGTGCCGCTTCTGGACAAAAAGAACGTGGAGCTGCGGGGGGACGCGAAAATCTGCAACATCCTCGGAACAAGGGCAAAGGAGGCGGAAGAGGCCGACTGGGACGCGGAATACGGCGACTACATTCTCGCGCTGAAAACCGTTTCCGGCGTGGACGAGGCCATCGGCTTTATCAACCGCCACGGCACGGGCCACTCGGAGGCCATCGTCACGGAAAATCCGGCGGCGGCGGAACGTTTTCTCGCGGCGGTGGACGCGGCGGCGGTGTATGTCAACGCCTCCACCCGCTTCACCGACGGCGGGGAGTTCGGCCTCGGCGCGGAGATCGGCATCTCCACCCAGAAGCTCCACGCCCGGGGCCCCATGGGCCTGGAGGAACTGACGAGCTGGAAATATCTCGTCTACGGAAAGGGGCAGGTGCGATGAAGGAAGCGGTAATCGCCTTTATCGGCGTGGGGAACATGGGTTCCGCCCTGGCCCGCGCCGCTTCGAAGCGCGTCCCGGGGGAGCGGCTGCTTCTGGCCAACCGCACGGCGGAAAAGAGCCGGCGGCTGGCCTCAGAGCTGGGGGCGCGGGCGGTTTCCAACGCGGAGGCGGCGGAGCGCGGCGACCTCCTTGTGCTGGGCGTCAAGCCCCAGGGCCTGCCGGCCCTGCTGGCGGAGCTGGCCCCGGTTCTGGACGCGCGGCGGGACAGGCCGCCGGTCCTCGTCAGCATCGCGGCGGGGATTTCCATCGCCCGGGTGCAGGAGTTAGCGGGCCACCGCTGGCCGGTGATCGCCCTCAAACCCAACACGCCCTGCGCCGTGGGGGAGGGGATGAGCTTTTACGCCTGTTCCCCCGAGGTCAGCCCGGAGGCGGAAGCGGCTGTGCTGGACGCCCTCGCCGCCTCCGGCCGGCTCTCCCCCCTGGACGAGGCGCAGTTGGACGCAGCCGGCGTCGTGGCCGGCTGCGGGCCGGCCTTCGCGGACCTGTTTTTAGAAGCGCTGGCGGACGGCGCCGTGGCCTGCGGCCTGCCCCGCGCCGCTGCCTATGAGGCGGCGGCCCAGATGCTGCTGGGGGCGGCAAAGCTGGCGCTGGAAACCGGGACGCACCCCGGCGCGCTGAAGGACGCGGTCTGCTCCCCCGGCGGCACCACCATCCAGGGCGTCCGCGCCCTGGAGCGCGGCGGCCTGCGCGGCGCTGTGATGGAAGCCGTAATCGCCGCGTTTGAAAAGAACCGGAGCCTGGCCTAAGAGCCTGTTTAAAATCTCCGCGCACACGTCTTTCCGGCGGATTTTCCGCCTGACTTTGCCTCAAAATCTTGAAATACAAAAAGTATTCCTGCGATTTTTCGGCTTCGTCAGCCGAAAAATCCGCTCGGAAATCCGCACACGCGGAGATATTAAACAGGCTCTAAAGGCGCGGGGGAATATGGAAGAAGGAGAATCGAGTAATGAAAAAAATGTTATCCCTGTTTCTGGCCCTGCTGCTGTGCGTTTCGCTGGCGGCGCCGGTGCTGGCGCAGGAACAGATTTCCGACGGGATCATCCGCATTACCCTCACGAATGTCATTGAAAAAAGAAATATGATCGTGGAGGGGAACGAGGTTCCGGTCTGTATCATTTCCGCCGAGGGCGCTGTCGCCACGATTTTGTCCATCAGCGACGGCTATGAATATGAGATCATCCCCCCCGAGCCGGAGGAGCCGCCGGCAGAAGAGAAGAAAGAGGAGGAAAACACGGGGAAAAAGAGGAACAGCCGGAATAAAAAAAATACGGAAACGGAAAAGAAAGCGGAAGAAGAGAAGAAAGAGAAGGAAGAGGAACAAGAACCCGAATACGAATATAAAACCATCACCTACCAGGCGGGCTACTATCCGACCGCGGACGGCAGCTACACCAAAAATCCGACCATGACGCTGATGAACCCTGAACCGCTGAAAAAGTGGCAGACTTTCACGGTCAACATCACCCGCCTGGCCAATGTGGACCCCATCTGGCGCAACTGCATTTTTTCTGTCGGCGCGGAGAACGGACTTGAGCTGTTCTACATGTATGACAACAGCCGCTCCGCGGATTTTACGGCCCCCATCAATGTGACGGTAAACGGCGCCGCGGTAAGCTGGACCGACGCCGTCCCCTTCCTGGATGAGCACGACCGGGTCATGATACCGCTGCGGATCGTCGCGGAGCAGTACATGGGCCTGACCGTAACATGGAACCACGGCACGAAGGAAGCCGGCTTCAGCGACGGGCGGCGGGGGATTCGCTTCCCAATCAATTCCACCACCGCTTATACCTCAGAAGGCCCGCTGATGATGGACACCGCCGCCGTGTCCGGCGGCAACCGGATTTACGCTCCGATCCGCTATCTCGCGGAATATTTTGGCTACACCGTGGGCTGGGACGCCAGTACACGCACCGTCAGTATAACAAACTGGTAAGCTTGAGAGGGTATTGACCATGGTCTATGAAATCCACAACGAATTTCTCAGCGTCAAAATTGAGGACGCCGGAGCGCAGCTGGCCTCCGTAAAGGACCGTACGGGCACCGAATATCTTTGGCAGGGCGATCCTGATATCTGGCCCCGCCGCGCCCCGCTGCTGTTTCCCATTATCGCGCGGCTGAAGGATAACCGGTATTTGCTGGAGGGCGAAGCCTGGACGATTCCCACCCACGGCTTCTGCCGCTCCGCGCCCTTCACCGTGGCGGAACAGGCGGAGGACCGTATCTCCTTCCGCTATCGGGATACGGAGGAGACACGGAAGGTCTACCCCTTTGCTTTTTCGCTCACCGTCGCTTATCATTTGGAGGGGCGGGCGCTGAAAAAGACCCACACGGTCGAA
>JAFUVO010000121.1 GCA_017477525.1 Oscillospiraceae bacterium
GAGCTGCAATCGGAAGCGAAGAACGGCTGTGAATCCAAAAGCGATGCCGCGCCAGCGGCATTGCGCCAGATTCACAGGCGTTCTGAGCTGGTGCCGGTGGCGGGGCTCGAACCCGCACGCTGCTTTCACAACATGGGATTTTAAATCCCAGGCGTCTGCCAGTTCCGCCACACCGGCCTGTTTTTCCGCGCTCCGGCAGTATACTGCCCATTTATTATAATTCCCTCCGGCGCCGCTGTCAAGAAAAAATCCGATCCTGAGAAAAATCTATTCTGTTTTACATGGGAAAATGCGCTTGCGTTTTCCGAAAGTATATAGTATAATGTCGCGGCAACTGAATAAGGAACTGCCACGGAATAAATTGTGCATTTCTGGCGCAGGATTTCTCGTTCTGCGCAAGGCGGAGGAGGGAGGCGGGCTTTGTGCCCGGCGACCGACGACAACGCAGCGCAGGGCGAGAAAGGCCAGCCAGAATGTGCAAGTTATTTCGTGACAGTTCCTAAGGCGCAAAAATCTTTTTCAAACATGGGCTGAGGCCCGCACATTGACTCCCGGGAGGGAGCAGTGATGAAAGGAGCAAAAGGTTATGAAAAAGAGAACATTGGCGGTATTGCTGGCCCTCGCGCTGGGTCTGACGGGCTGCGGCGGAGCCGCGCCGGCGGCGGACCAGGGCGCTTCCTCCGGAACGGCCGGGACAGCGGCCCCGACCCAGAGCGGCGGGGCGGCGGAAGCCGAAACGGCGGCGCCGGCGGCGCAGAAAACCGAGAGGGCGGCTTCCGGCGAGCTTTGCGTCGGCATCGCCCAGGACTTCGACAGTCTTGACCCCCACCATATGACGGCGGCAGGAACCAAAGAAGTGTTGTTCAACGTCTTTGAAGGGCTGGTAAAGCCCACTCCCGAGGGAGACATCGTTCCCGCAGTCGCGTCCGAGGTCACGAAGTCGGCGGATGGCCTGCGCTACAGCTTTACGCTGCGCGAGGGCGTCCGGTTCCACAACGGCGACCCGGTGGAGCTGGGGGACCTTATTTTTTCCATCGAGCGCCGGCGCAACGGCGAGGACGCCGCGGCGAAGCTGGCGGCGCTGGATGTGATCGACAGCATGGAGGCCGACGAAGAACATGGAACCCTGACCATCGCCCTCAAGGAGCCCTCCAATGAGTTTCTGGCGAACATCATGACCGCGTACATCATCCCCGAGGGCTATGAGGATCAGGAGACCGCCCCCATCGGCACTGGTCCCTACAAATTCGTGTCCCGCACTGCCCAGGAGAGCCTGGTGCTGGAACGCTTCCCGGACTACTGGGGAACCGCCCCCGCCATGGAAAAGGTCACCTTCCGCATCATTGAAACCGCCGAGGGCCTGATCCTCGGCCTGCAGAGCGGCGCGCTGGATCTGGTCATGCACCTGACCGCCACGCAGATCGCCCAGCTCTCCCCCTCGGAATTTTATGTCGAGGTGGGCAGCATGAACCTTGTCCAGGCCCTCTACCTCAACAACGCCGCGGCGCCCCTCGACGATGCGCGCGTGCGCCGGGCGCTGTGCTATGCCGCTGACAAGCAGGGCGTGATCGACCTGGCCTTTGACGGCTACGGCATCCCCCTGGGGACCAGCATGTACCCCTCCTTTACAAAATACTACGACGACACCCTGACCGATTATTACCCCCACGACATCGCCCGGGCCAGGGAGCTGCTGGCCGAGGCCGGCTATCCCGACGGCTTTGACCTGACCATCACGGTCCCCAGCAACTACCAGCCCCATGTGGACGCCGCCGAGGTGCTCAAAATGCAGTTCGAGGAGATTGGCGTGCATGTGACGATCCTGCCGGTGGAGTGGGGCGTCTGGCTCAGCGACGTCTACGGCGCGCGGCAGTTCCAGAGCACCATCACCGGCCTGACCAGCGACAATATGACCGCCCGCAAGCTTTTGGAGCGCTTCGGCAGCGGGGTGTCCAACAACTTCACCAATTACAACAACGCGGAGTATGACGATCTGCTGGCGCTGGCGGTCTCCGCCGCGGATGACGGGGAGCAGACCCTGCTCTACCGCGAGCTGGAGCGCAATCTCACCGAGAACGCCGCCAACGTCTATTTGCAGGATATGGCGGACCTGGTGGCCATCCGCAACGGCCTGAACGGGCTGTCGTTCTACCCCCTCTACGTTCTGGACATCGCCGCCCTGCGCTGGGCCTGAGCTATTTCGCTGTCGCCCCCCTTTGGGGGGCGGCAGCGAAATATAGGGATAAAAAGGATTTGATATGAAATATGTCATCCGGCGCGTGGCGGCGCTGCTGGCCACGATGCTTTTGGTGTCCGCGCTGGCCTTTCTGGCCTTCTCCCTGGTTTCCGGCGACCCCGCCCAGACAAAGCTGGGCACCGAGGCCACGCCGGAGGCCCTGGCGGCGCTGCGGCGGGAGTGGGGCCTCGACCGTCCGCTGGCGCTGCGCTACCTGAGCTGGCTTGGGGGCTTTGCCACCGGGGACCTGGGGATTTCCTACAGCTACAGCCAGCCGGTCTGGACCCTGATCGCCCCAAAATTGGGGGCCACGCTGCTCATGTGCCTGCTGAGCTTCGCGCTGATCGTGCTGGTGTCGATTCCCCTCGGCATCGGCTCCTACCGCTGGGTTGGCGGGCGCTTTGAATGGCTCTCGACGATTTTGAACCAGCTGTGCATGGCCGCGCCGCCCTTCTTCACCGGCATTTTGATCTCCTACGGCTTCGGCGTCGCGCTGCGCCTGTTTGTGCCCGGACAGGTGTTGGATCTGCGGGGGGACCTCCCCTCGGCGCTGCGGACGCTGTTCTTCGCCGCGGTCTGCATCGCCATCCCGCGCGTCGCCATGACCGTGCGCATGATGCGCTCCACCGTCGTGGGGGAGATGAACCGGGCTTACGTCCGCACCGCCATCTCCCGGGGCCTTGACCGCCGGGGGGTCATGCTGCGCCATGTGCTGAAAAATTCCCTGGTCGCCACCGTGACCTTCCTGGGCCAGACCATGGCGGAGATCATCGGCGGCAGCATCGTCGTCGAGCAGGTGTTCGGCATCGCGGGGCTGGGAAGCTTTCTCGTCAGCAGCATCCGCACCCGGGACTACCCGGTGGTGCAGACCATCGTGGTCATCCTGGCCTTCTGGGTGGCGCTCTCCGGCGCGCTGGCGGATCTCGTCAACCGGACGGTCGATCCCCGGCTCCGCCTGGGAGGTGGCATATGAAGAAAAAAATCAACGGCTATCTCCTGGCGGGGCTGCTGCTGACCGGGGCGCTACTGCTTCTGGCGCTGGTGGGGGAATTTTGGACACCTTATTCCGTCACCAGCACCTCCGGGCCGAAATTTGCCCCGCCCTCCGCGGAGCACCTGCTGGGCACCGACAAGCTGGGGCGGGACATTTTCAGCAGGATGCTCCGGGGCCTGGGCACCACCCTCTCCATCGCGCTGGGGGCCGTCGTGATCGGGGCGGGCCTCGGCTCCCTCGTCGGGGCTGTGACGGGCTACTTCGGGGGCGTCGCGGACGAGGTGCTGATGCGCCTCAACGACGCGCTCAACGCCTTCCCCAGCCTGCTGCTGGCCCTGGTGGTCATCAGCCTCCTGGGGCCGCAGAACAAGCTGAACCTGGTGCTGGTGCTGGGCCTGGTGTTCATCCCCAGTTTCGCCCGCGTCATGCGGGCCGCCTTCGCCACGCTGCGGGACCGGAACTACATCATCTCCGCCCGGCTCATGGGGGCCGGGAGCGGGCGGATTATGCTGGTACATATGCTGCCCAACACCCTGCGTGTGCTGCTGCCGGCCCTGACCATCGGCTTCAACAACGCCGTGCTGGCGGAGGCCAGCATGAGCTTCCTGCGGGTCACGCCGATCGAGACCTCCATCGGCTACATGCTCTCGGAATCCCAGAGCATGTTTGCCTCCGCGCCCTGGTATGCCCTGGGGACCGGCGGGGCCATCGTCCTGCTGGTGTTCGGCGCGGGCCTGATCGGGGAGGGCCTGCGGCAGACGAAGGGAGGGCTGCTGTAATGCTGGAAATTCGGGACCTGCACGTCAAATTCCACTCCCGCGACCGGGAGGCCGTGGCCGGCATCTCCCTGACGATTCCCGACGGGGAAATCCTCGGCCTGGTGGGGGAGAGCGGCAGCGGGAAGAGCGTCACCGCCATGTCCGTCGCCGGGCTGCTGCCCCGGAAGCAGTGCCAGCTGCGGGGCGAGATCCTGCTGGACGGGGCCGACCTGCTCCACGCGGACCGGGCCGCGCTGCGCAAGCTCCACGGCGCGCGGGTCGGCGTGGTGTTCCAGGAGCCCATGAGCGCAATGGACCCGCTGATGCGCGTCGGCGAACAGGTGGGGGAGGCGTTGCGCATCCACACAAAGCTGGACGCGGAACAGCGGAGGGAGCGGGTGCTCAGCGCCATGCTGGCCGTAGAGCTCAACGACCCCGAGGCAATCTACCGGAAATACCCCCATGAGCTCTCCGGCGGGATGCTGCAGCGGGCCATGATCGCCGCCGCCATCATCACCGAACCGGCGCTGCTGCTGCTGGACGAACCCACCACAGCCCTGGACGTGACCATCCAGGCCCAGATTTTGGAGCTGCTGCGGCGGCTGAACCGGGAGCGGGGCATCTCGATGCTGTTTATCTCCCACAACCTGAACGTGGTGCGGAAGCTGTGCCGCTCCGTGGCGGTGATGCAGCGGGGCCAGATCGTGGAGGCCGGGGACACGGAAGAATTATTTTTCCACCCCCGCCGCCCCTACACCCGCCGCCTTGTGGAGGCCATTCCCCGCGTCCGCCGGAAGGGGGGCGCGGCATGAAGCGGAAGGGAGAGCCGGTGCTGGAAGTCCGGCACGTCAGCGGCGGCTACCGCTCCGGCGGTCTGCCGGGGTGGAGGAAGAACTATCACGAGGTGCTGCATGACGTCAGCTTTACCGTGGGCCACGGGGAAATACTGGGCCTGGTGGGAGAGAGCGGGACGGGCAAGAGCACCCTGGCGCGGGTGATTTTAGGGCTGCTGCCGCCGGAGAAGGGCGAGGTCGTCCACCACACGCCCCGGCCGCAGATCGTGTTCCAGGACCCTTACAGCTCCCTGAACCCCGCCTATTCCGTCGCCTGGTCCGTGGAGGAGCCGCTGCGGGTGTACGGGAAATATGACGCCGCGGAGCGGAAGCGCCGGGTGCGGGACATGCTGGAACGGGTGGAGCTGCCCGAGGAGCTATACAACGTCAGGCCCGACGAGCTCAGCGGCGGACAGCGCCAGCGGGTCAGCATCGCCGCCGCCCTGATCCGCCGCCCCCGTTTCGTTCTGCTGGACGAGCCGGTCAGCGCCCTCGATGTGACCATCCAGGCCCAGATTTTAGAGCTGCTGCGGCAGCTCCGGGCGCAGTTCGACCTGAGCTACCTGTTCATCTCCCACGACCTGGGCGTAGTCAGCCAGCTCTGCGACCGGGTGCTGGTGATGCAGGCGGGGAAAATTGTCGAGCAGGGGAAGGTCAGCGCGGTGTTCTCCCATCCGCGGGAGGAATATACCAGGCGGCTGCTTGCCGCGGCGGAATGATATTGTACAGTCGCCCCCTCCATAGGAGGGAGCGACTGTATAAAAAAGGAGCGATATTATGTCAGATACCATCGCCGCCATCTCCACCGGGAACCAGCTTGCGGGAATCGGCGTCATCCGCCTGAGCGGGGATGACGCCATTGCCATTGCGGAGAAGGTGTTCACGCCGGAGCGGGGCAGGCCCATGTCCGTCCGCCGGGACCGGCTGCTGGTGTACGGAACGCTGCGCGACCGCTCCAGGGCGGTGATCGACCGCTGCCTGTGCTTTGTCAGCCGCGGGCCGCACAGCTACACCGGGGAGGACACCGCGGAGCTGCAGTGCCACGGCTCCCCCACCGTCCTGCGGGAGGCCATGGAAGCCCTGTTCGCCGCCGGGGCGCGGCAGGCCCGGCAGGGGGAGTTCACCAAACGGGCATTTCTGAACGGGCGGATGGACCTGACCCAGGCGGAGGCCGTCATCGACCTGATAGAGGCCGAGAGCGTCGAGGCCGCGCGGAACGCCGCCGGACAGCTGGGCGGGGCTGTCTCCCGCAGGACGGATGAAATCTACAATCTGCTCCGGGACATCTCCTCCCACTACCACGCCGTCGTCGACTACCCTGACGAGGATATTGAGGACTTCCGCCTGGAACAGTATACCGCCGCCTTGGCGGAGGCGGAGGGGCGGCTCTCCGCGTTGCTGCGGAGCTTTGAGCGGGGGCGCGTCTTGACCGGCGGCATCCCCACGGCCATCGTGGGCCGGCCCAACGTGGGGAAGAGCACGCTCTTGAACGCGCTTTTGGGCTATGAGCGGGCGATTGTCACAGAGATTCCCGGCACCACCCGGGACACCCTCACGGAGCGGGCGCGGATTGGCGGCGTTCTGCTGCGCCTGACGGACACGGCGGGGCTGCGGGAGACCTCGGACGCGGTGGAGCGCCTCGGGGTGGAGCGCAGCCGGAGTGCGCTGGCGGAGGCGGAACTGATTTTGCTGCTCCTGGACGCCGCAGCGCCGGCGGCGGCGGAGGAACGGGAGCTGCTGGACACGGTGCGCCGGAGCGGAAAACCGCGCCTGATTTTGCTGAACAAGACGGATATCGCGGCGGAATTGCCCGCGCTGGACGCGGAAGCGGGCGCTCCGGAGCGGGTGCTTCCGGTTTCCGCGAAAACCGGCGCGGGGCTGGACGCGGTCGAGCGGGCGGTGGCGGAGCTATTTCCCGCGCCGGAGATCCCGGCGGGGGAGATTCTGACCAACGCCCGCCACGCGGACGCGGTGGGGCGGGCCCTGCGGAGTGTCCGCGAAGCGCGGAAGGCCATCGAATACGGCGTCACTCCCGACGCGGTGCTGACGGAGACAGAGGCGGCCATGTCCGCCCTGGGCGAGCTCTCAGGACGCAGCCTTCGGGAGGATATCACCGGTCGGATTTTCGAGCGCTTCTGCGTGGGGAAATAAGGAAATATACTGTATCCCCCGCCCTTCGGGCGGGGGATACAGTATATTTTCCAGTGAGGATTCACAATCTTTACCGCCGCCCGCGGTGAGAAACTTGTCAAAAACCCCCATTGACAAAGCCCCGGCCTCTGTGCTTTAATTTCAGCATGTCAAATGCGGCGACGGAGAGACGCCGTGGGGGACGCCTTCAGAGAACCGGCGGGTGCTGCGAGCCGGTGGCGGAGCCCACACCGGCGGCTGGCTCCCGAGCAGGTCCGGCGAACCCTCCCCCTGCGGGGGCAGTAGCGGGACACGGACGGCCCCGTTATCAGGCCATGGGCTTGTTGGAGCCCGAGAGGCGCTCCCCTTTTGCGGGGAGAACCGGGGTGGTACCGCGGAAATTTTTCGCTTTTTCGTCCCCGGGAACGTGCTTTGCGCGTTCCCGGGGACTTTTGATTTTTTTGAGTTGGAGGAAAACAACATGCGCAATATCAGCATCAGCGATATCACGATACGCCAGCCGGAGGGCGAGGGGGGCTTTGCCCTGTCCTTCCGGGAAAAAATTGAGCTGGCCAGGCAGCTGGACCGCCTGGGGGTGGATCTAATCGAGCTGGGGCCGATTGAGAACCGCCGGATCGACAGCCTGCTGGTCAAGTCCGTCGCCTCCGCGGTGAAGGGCAGCGCCGTTTCCGTGCCGCTGATGCTGACGGGGCCGGAGGACGCGCCTGAAACCGCCTGGGCCGCGCTCCGGGAGGCCCACCGCCCCCGGCTGCAGGTGGTGGCCCCGGTCAGCACCGTGCAGATGGAATACCTCTGCCGCCTCAAGCCCGAGGCCGTGATCGAGCGCATCGCCGCCCTGACCGCCGCCGCCCGCGCCCTCTGCGCGGAGGTGGAATTTGTGGCGGAGGACGCCGGGCGCAGTGAGCCGGAATTTCTCAGACGGGCCATCGGCAGCGCCATCGCCGCCGGCGCGGGCATCGTGACCATCTGCGACACCGCCGGGACCCTTTTGCCCGACGAGCTTTTCGATTCCATCCGGGATGCCCGCGCCGCCATCCCGCCGGAGGTGCGCCTCGGGGTGCGCTGCTCCAACGCCCTGGCCGTGGCCAACGCCGCCGCGATGGCCGCGGTCCGCGCCGGGGCGGACGAGGTGAAAACCTCCGCCTGCGGCGGCTTCACCACCACGCTGGATAAGCTGGTGCAGATTTTGAAGCTGCGGGGCGCGGATTTCGGCGTGGGCTGCTCCGTGCGGGATACGGAGCTGCTGCGGGGCGTGGCCCAGATTCGCCGGCTCTGCGAGGGCCGGGGCAGCGCCCCCGCCGCCGCGGCCGCCGCGGGCGGAACCGGGGACTTCAGCCTCAGCGTCCACGACGACCTCAGCGCCGTGGTCCAGGCGGCGGAAAAGCTGGGCTACGAGCTCAGCGAGGAGGACGGCGCGAAGGTTTACGAGGCCTTCCGCCGCATCGCCAGCAAAAAGGAGAGCGTATCCGCCCGGGAGCTGGACGCCATCGTGGCCTCCGCCGCCCTGCAGGTTCCCCCCACCTACCGGATGGAGAATTACGTCATCAACTCCGGCAACACCATCAGCGCCACCAGCCACATCCGGATGCGCCGCGGCGAACAGCTGTTAGACGGCCTGGCGGTGGGGGACGGCCCCATCGACGCCAGCTTCCAGGCCATCGAGCAGATCGTGGGAACGCACTATGAGCTGGACGACTTCCAGATCCAGTCTGTTACCGAGGGCCGGGAGGCCATGGGCGAGACGGTGATCCGCCTCCGGGCCAACGGCAGGCTCTACTCCGGGCGGGGAATCTCTACCGACGTGATTTCCTCCGCCATCCGCGCCTATATCAACGCGGTCAACAAAATCGTCTACGAGGAGGGTTGAAACCATGCGCCTTTCCTTTTCCACACGGGGCTGGGGCGACATGTCCTGGCAGGAGCTCTGCGACACCGCCGATGAAATGGGCTTCGGGGGCATTGAGCTCTACAACATCTTCAAATATCCCGCCCTGACGGACCGAGGCGGGCCGCTGCACCCCTATTCCGTGGGCGCGACGGTGCGCGCGCTGCGGGAGCGGAAGCTCAGCATCCCCTGCCTGGACAGCTCCTACGACCTTTCCGACGGGGACGACGCCACCCAGGCAGGCCTGCAAGGCCTGATCCGCTTGGCCGCCGAGCTGCGCTGTCCCTATGTGTCGGCCTACGCCGCCCATAACGATATCGAAACCATCACCGCCGCGCTGCGCGGCCTGGCGACGCTGGCGGAGGACGAGGGCGTGACCCTGCTCATCAAGACCAGCGGCGTGTTCGCCGACACCGGGCGGCTGAGGGCGCTGCTGGACGAGTTCGCCTGCGACGGCCTCGGGGTGCTCTGGGACGTCCACCACCCCTACCGGGACTATGGCGAGAGCGCGGCCCAGACCATCACCAACCTGGGGGCCTATGTCAAGCACGTCCACCTCCGGGACAGCAGCGGAAAATTTGTCTATGAGCTCATCGGCGAGGGGAATTTCCCCGTGGCGGAGGTCATGCGGGCGCTGTACAGCGTCGATTACGCCGGCTTTATCTCCCTCGAGTGGAAGCCCGACTGGCTCCCGGAGCTGCCGGACAGCGGGGTCATCTTCCCCCACTTTGTCAACTACATGGGCCGCTTCGAAAACACCCGGGGCAAGAAGCGGATGCTCTACCCCAACCACGACGGCAGCGGCGAGTACGTCTGGAAGCACGACGAGCTGATCAACCTGACCTTCCCCCAGGTGCTGGACCGCATGGCTGAGGAATTTCCCGACCAGTACTGTTTTAAATATACCACCCTTGACTACACCCGCACTTACGCCCAGTTCCGGGAGGACGTCGACACCTTCGCCCGGGCCCTGGTGGGGCTGGGGGTCAAGCCGGGCTATAAGGTGACGGTCTGGTGTACCAACGTCCCTGCCTGGTACATCACCTTCTGGGCCTGCTGCCGCATCGGGGCGGTGCTGGTGACGATGAACACGGCCTATAAAATCCACGAGGCGGAATACCTGCTGCGGCAGAGCGACACCCACACCTTAGTGATGATCCGGGGGGCGCTGGACAGCGACTACGCCGCCATCATCAACGAGCTGTGCCCGGAGATCGCCTCCGCCCGCGCCGGGGAGCCGCTGCACTGCAAACGCCTGCCCTTTTTGCGCAATGTGATTACGGCGGACTTCCGCCAAAAGGGCTGTCTGAGCTTCGACGAGGCCATGGCCCGGGCCTCAATGGTGCCGCCGGAGGAGACGGCCCGTCTGGCCGCGGCGGTGCGCCCGGACGACGTGTGCAACATGCAGTACACCTCCGGCACCACCGGCTTCCCCAAGGGCGTGATGCTGACCCACTACAACATCGTCAACGACGGCAAGATGATCGGCGACGGCATGGATCTGTCCACCGCGGACCGCATGATGATCCAGGTGCCCATGTTCCACTGCTTCGGCATGGTGCTGGCCATGACCGCCTCCATGACCCACGGCGTCACCATGTCCCCGATCCCGGCCTTCTCCCCGAAGAAGGGGCTCGACTGCATCAACCGCGAAAAGATCACCGCGTTCCACGGAGTCCCCACCATGTTCATCGCCATGCTGGGCCACGAGGACTTCCCGAAGACCGACTTCTCCCACATGCGCACCGGCATCATGGCCGGCAGCCCCTGCCCCATCGAGAAGATGCGCGAGGTCGTGGAGAAGATGCACATGCGCGACATCTGCATCACCTACGGCCAGACCGAGGCCAGCCCCGCCACCACCATGTCCAAGACCACGGACTCCATCGAGACCCGGGTGAACACCGTGGGCGGTCCCATCTTCGGGGTGGAGTGCAAGATCGTGGACCCGGAGACCGGGGAGGACTGCCCGGACAACGTGGACGGCGAGTTCTGCGCCCGGGGCTACAACATCATGAAGGGCTACTACAAGATGCCCGAGGCCACGGCGGCGGTCATCGACAAGGACGGCTGGCTCCACTCCGGCGACCTGCTCCGGCGTCTGCCCGACGGCAACTACAAGGTCACGGGGCGGATCAAGGACATGATCATCCGCGGCGGCGAGAACATCTATCCCAAGGAGATCGAGGAATTCATCTACACCCATCCCAAGGTTTCGGACGTGCAGGTCATCGGCGTGCCCGACAAGGCCTACGGCGAGGAGATCATGGCCTGCGTCATTCCCAAGCCCGGCGAGGAATGCACCGCGGAGGAGATCCAGACCTACGTCCGGGACCACATGGCGAAGCACAAGGTCCCGCGGTACGTGGTGTTTGTGGACTCCTTCCCCATGAACGCGGCGGGGAAGATCCTGAAATACAAGATGCGGGAGGCCGCCGTGGAAAAGCTGGGACTGAAATCATAAATATTTTTACCGCCGCCCGCGGGGCAGCGGAGACGGA
>JAFUVO010000122.1 GCA_017477525.1 Oscillospiraceae bacterium
GCAGCCGCTGAACATGTAGCTCATATTGGTAACTTTGGAGGTGTCGAATGAGCTGAGGTCCAGCGCGGCCAGACCGGCGCAGCCGCTGAACATGTAGCTCATATTGGTAACTTTGGAGGTGTCGAATGAGCTGAGGTCCAGCGCGGCCAGACCGGCGCAGCCGCTGAACATGTAGCTCATATTGGTAACTTTGGAGGAGTCGAATGAGCTGAGGTCCAGCGCGGTCAGTCCGGCGCAACCGTTGAACATGCTGTACATACTGGTTACCTGGGACGTATCAAAACCGCATAGGTCCAGCTTTGTCAGGCGTTTGCAGCCTCTGAACATATCTGTTGTACTGGTCACGCTGGATATGCCTGACACAGGCAGAACCAGATTATCCAGAGCCACGCAATTACCGAACATGCCGTTCATATTCGTCACCCTGGACATATCGAAGCCACCGAGGTCCAGTTCCCTTAAACTGGTACAGCCATAGTAGCCATCATCCCAATAACAGAACATCTGACTCATATCGGTCACGTTGGACGTATTCCAGCCACTGAGGTCCAGTGACGTTAGGCTGCTGCAACCGCCAAACATCGCTCGCATATTGGTGACCCTTGAGGTATCAAAACTACTCAGATCCAGGGCGGTTACACCGCAGCGCAAAAACATCCCGCCCATATCGGTCACATTATTTGTTTTCAGATGCTCGATTCCCTCAAACTCCGTGAGATTGCCGCAGTAGGCAAACCAGTATGCGGTGGATTTTGGCGCAAGGGTCGTTTGGAAACGTACCGCAGTTATGTTTTTTCTGTATGGCACCCAGGGAATCGACTTTTGGTCGGACGTCATATCCAACAATCCCAGCGTTGCAAGGTTCCACGGCTCCGTACCGTCCAACAGCTTTTTCCCGGAGGCAATCTCGCTGCCGTTCTGGAACGCCAGTTTCCCATCGTCGTAGAGCAGGGCATAGATATCCTCTTCCGCGCCCAGCAGTGTGGCATTTTCTGTCTCCGCCGCGACGCCCAGCGCTCCCAGAAGCAGCGCAAGACACAAGGCGAGAAGCGCGAGCAAAATCTTTTTCCCCACGGCAAAAACCTCCCCTAAAATAAAAAAATTCCGGCAGCCGCCGCCCGGGGAGGGGAAATCCCCGGGCTTTGGTTGCCGGAAACGCAAAGAGCGGCGCTGAGCGTTCGGATTGGGACACTCAACACCGCTGGATATATGAGAGAGGGGTGAACACAGGCCGGATGCGCCAAAGCCTTTTGCCGCTCTTGCAAAATGTATGGGGATTGGGTATAATAAGGCTACGGCGCAGGCGCGAGGTTCTGCTGTGTTGAGTGGTGTGGTCACTTGGCACAGGGGTATGGGGTGGTGTCAGCACTCCATGCCCTGCCGCTGTTTGCGTTTCCGCCGCCATTTATTGTAACAGGTATTTTGCGGAATTTCAATAGGTATCCGCATTTTTTTCCGCGGCAGGGCCATTCCCGCGCCGCGCCTGCCTGAACTTTTTTACAGACAAACGAAAATTTCTCTTGACAAGGCGTGGATAATCTGGTATCCTATTCAAGCTTTTCAGGCATGAAATGTCTGGAAAGCGTCGCGATGAAGCGGGAGATTGCGGAGGATCGCCTCCGGTAACTTCCGTGGAGTATGTCCGGCGCCGCCTCGTTTGGCGGCGCGCAATCGGGCGGCTGAGATTTTCCGGATACCTGACGGCATGGAAGCGTATATCGTCTGACGGGAAAATGACCGGCCACAAAGCGCCCCGGGAAGCATGGGGGCGCTGCCTCGCCGGTCAGTTTTTCATACGGGGTCTGATACGCACGGGACGGTGGAAAGAAAATTTCACCCGTACTCGAGTGGATATGCGCCCGGCGGGGCGCAAAATTCAAACAAGTATGGAGGAAAGCAGCACAATGGCAGCAAAGAAACAGATCCGCATCCGCCTCAAGGCCTACGACCACCAGCTGATCGATTCCGCGGCGGAGAAAATCGTCGAAACCGCGAAGCGCACCGACGCCCGGGTTTCCGGCCCCATCCCCCTGCCCACCCAGACCGAGATCGTCACGATCCTCCGCGCCGTCCACAAGTACAAGGACAGCCGCGAGCAGTTCGAGCGCAGGACCCACAAGCGCCTGATCGACATCGTCAACCCCACCCAGAAGACCGTCGAGGCCCTGATGAGCCTGGAGCTCCCCGCCGGCGTCGAGATCGAGATCAAGCTTTAATTTCACTAACCCAACTGTCCGCCGGCTTGCGTGAGGCGGACGGGTTAAGTTGCCAGCCGCTGTCCCGTTCCCAATGACGGGTTACGCGCGGTAACCAATAACCTTTAAGGAGGAAATATCCCAATGAAGAAAGCCATCATCGGCAAGAAGGTCGGCATGACGCAGATCTTCGATGAGGCGGGCAGAGTTGTCCCCGTGACCGTCATTGAGGCCGGCCCCTGCGTGGTCGTGCAGAAGAAGACGGTCGAAAAGGAGGGCTACTCCGCCGTCCAGCTCGGCTACGGCGACATCGCCGAAAAGCGGCTGAGCAAGCCGGAAAAGGGCCATCTGGCCAAGGCCGGCGTCCCCATGAAGAAGTACCTGAAGGAGTTCCGCCTCGAGGACGCCGAGAAGATGAACGTCGGCGACGTCGTAAAGGCCGATACCTTCGCCGCCGGCGACCACATCGACGTCACCGGCACCAGCAAGGGCCACGGCTACCAGGGCGCGATCAAGCGCTTCGGCGCCCAGCGCACCCCCACCAGCCACGGCGGCGGCCCTGTCCACCGCCACGCCGGCTCGATGGGCTCCACCTCCACCCCCAGCCGCATCTACAAGGGCCACATCGGCGCCGGCCAGATGGGCGTGGAGCAGGTCACCGTCCAGAACCTGGACGTGGTCCAGGTCGACCCCGAGCTGAATATGATCGTCGTGCGCGGCGCGATCCCCGGCCCCAAGGGCGGCATCGTCTACCTCAAGAACACCGTCAAGACCATCGTGGAGAAGAAGGGCGCCGCCGGCATCAGCGTCAACCCGCAGAAGGCTTCCGCCCGTGTCAACCCGCAGAAGGCCTCCGCGCGCACGAAGTAAGGAAAGGAGAGTGTCATAGGATATGCCGAAAGCAGTTGTTTATGATATGTCCGGCAGCCGGACCGGCGAGATCGAGCTCTCCGAGGCCATTTTCGGGATTGAACCCAACCGTTCCGTCCTGCACGACGCGGTCAAGAACTACCTGGCCAACCAGCGCCAGGGCACCCAGAGCGCGCTCACCAAGGGCGAGGTTTCCTTCACCACCCGCAAGCCCTGGCGCCAGAAGGGCACGGGCCGCGCCCGCGCCGGCTACTACGGCTCCCCCGTGTGGACCCACGGCGGCGTAGCCTTCGCCCCCAAGCCCAGGGATTACAGCTACCGCCTCAATAAGAAGGTGAAGCGCCTGGCCCTGAAGAGCGCCCTGAGCGCCAAGGCCGCGGAGGAGGAGATCATCGTCATCGACAATATGAAGATGGACGAGATCAAAACCAAGACCTTCAACACCCTTTTGGGCAAGATCGGCGCCGCCGGCGGCAGCGTCCTGGTGGTCACGGCGGGGGAGAATGACAACGTGGTCAAATCCGCCCGCAACATCGCCGGCGTGGAGACGGCCATGGCCTCGCTGCTCAACCCCTATATCGTCCTGAAAAACAGCAAGCTCGTGCTGGCGAAGGACGCCCTTGAGAAGATCGAGGAGGTGTTCGCATGAAACGCACCGCTTATGACGTAGTCATCCGCCCCATCATCAGCGAGCAGTCCATGGAGGACATGGACATTAAGAAATATGTCTTTGAAGTGGCGAAGGACGCCACCAAGCCGGAGATCGCCTCCGCCATCGAGGAGATTTTCGACGTGCGCGTGATCAAAGTCACCACCACCCACGTCCGCGGCAAGACCCGCCGCGTCGGCGCCAACCCCCAGGGGACGTCCCGGAGCTGGAAAAAGGCCGTCGTCAAGCTCAGCGAAGACTCGAAGACCATCGAAATCTTCGAGAACATGGCATAAGGGAGGCAGGAAGAGATGTCTATTAAAACCTACAGACCGACCACTCCCGCCCGCCGTCAGATGACGGTGTCCGGCTTCGACGGCGTCGACAAGCACGCCGAGCCGGAGAAGAGCCTGGTCCGCGTCCTGAAAAAGAACTCCGGGCGCAACAGCTACGGCCGCATCACCGTCCGCCACAAGGGCGGCGGCAACCGCCGCAAGTACCGCGTCATCGACTTCAAGCGCAACGACAAGCTGGGCATGGAGGCCACGGTCGAGCGCCTGGAATACGACCCCAACCGCAGCGCTTTCATCGCCCTGGTCAGCTACGCCGACGGCGAGAAGCGCTACATCCTGGCCCCCAACGGCCTGAAGGCGGGCGATAAGATCGTCGCCGGCCCCGAGGCCGATATCATCCCCGGCAACGCGCTGCCCCTGCAGAACATCCCCGTGGGCACGGTCATCCACAACATCGAGCTCTACCCCGGCCGCGGCGCCCAGCTGGTGCGCTCCGCCGGCGTCCAGGCCCAGCTGATGGCGAAGGAAGGCAATATGGCCACCGTGCGCCTGCCCTCCGGCGAGTTCCGCAAGGTCCGCATCAACTGCATGGCCACCATCGGACAGGTGGGCAACATCGACCACGCCAACGTCCACATCGGCAAGGCCGGCCGCAAACGCCACATGGGCGTCCGCCCGACGGTCCGCGGCAGCGTCATGAACCCCGTTGACCACCCCCACGGCGGCGGCGAGGGCAAGAGCCCCGTCGGACGTCCCGGCCCCGTGACCCCGTGGGGCAAGCCGGCGCTGGGCTACAAGACCCGCAAGACGAAGAACCCCACCGATAAGTTCATCGTCAAGCGCCGCAACGCGAAGTAAGGAGGGAAACAGACCATGAGCAGAAGTGTGAAAAAAGGCCCCTTCGCCGCACCTGAGCTCCTCAAGCGCATCGACGAGATGAACAAATCCGGCAGCAAGGCCGTCGTAAAGACCTGGAGCCGCGCCAGCACGATTTTCCCGTCCTTCGTCGGACACACCATCGCCGTCCATGACGGCCGCCGCCACGTCCCCGTGTACGTCACCGAGGACATGGTCGGGCACAAGCTGGGCGAGTTTGCCCCCACCCGCACCTTCCGCGGCCATTCCGGCGGCAAGACCGGCAAGTAAGGAGGCAGAGGAATATGGAAGCAAGAGCGCAACTGAAATACGCCCGTATCTCTCCCCGCAAGGTCAAGATCGTCTGCGACCTGATCCGCGGCAAGGATGTGAAAATGGCCCGCGCGATTCTGGAGAACACCCCCAAGGCCGCCAGCCCCCTGCTGCTGAAGCTGCTGGGCTCCGCCGTGGCCAACGCGGAGAACAACCTCGGCCTCGACGGCGACAACCTTTTCGTTTCCGCCACTTACGCCAACCCCGGCCCCATCCTCAAGCGCGGAATGCCCCGGGCCCAGGGGAGGATGTACCGCATCAACAAGAGAACCAGCCACATCACCGTCGTTGTGGCGGAGAAAGAGTAAGGGAGGAGGCGTCAAGTTATGGGACAGAAAGTTCATCCCCACGGAATGCGCGTCGGCGTGATCAAGGACTGGGATTCCCGCTGGTACGCGCGTCCTGACAAGGTCGGCGACCTGATTGTCGAGGATCACAAGATCCGCCAGTATTTGAAAAAGACCCTTTACAGCGCCGGCGTCCCCACCATCGAGATCGAGCGCGACAGCGCCAAGGTGCGCATCTATATCCACTGCTCCCGCCCCGGCGTCGTGATCGGCAAGGGCGGCGCGGAGATCGAGCGGCTGCGCCAGGTCGTCGAAAAGATGATCGGCAAGCCCGTTGCCCTGAGCATCGTCGAGGTCCGCACCCCGGACACCAACGCCCAGCTCGTGGCCGAGAACATCGCGCAGCAGATTGAAAAGCGCATTTCCCACCGCCGCGCCATGAAGAATGCCATCGGCCGCGCCATGCGCATGGGCGCGCTGGGCATCAAGGTCATGTGCTCCGGCCGCCTGGGCGGCCGCGAGATCGCCGGCGTGGAGCAGTACCACGAGGGCACCATCCCCCTGCAGACCCTCCGGGCCGACATCGACTACGGCTTCACCGAGGCCGCCACGACCTATGGCCGCATCGGCGTCAAGGTGTGGATCTACAAGGGCGAGGTCCTGACGACCACCCTGCGTTCCACCCCGCGCGTCATGGACATGAACCGCCGCGACGAGCGCGGCAGGCGTGACCGCCGTGACAACCGCCGCGGCGACCGCGGCGGAAACCGGGGCGGCTACAACCGCGACAACCGCGAAGGGCGCAGCGGCGGCTACAACCGGGATAACCGCGAAGGGCGCCCCGGCGGCGGTTACAACCGCGACAACCGTGACAGCCGTCCCGGCGGCTATAACCGCGACAACCGCGGCCCGCGTCCCGGCGCCGGCTCCGCCGCGCCGAAGGAAGGAGGCAAAAACTGATGCTTCTGCCGAAGAGAGTCAAATACCGCCGCCAGCAGCGCGGCCGCATGAAGGGCAAGGCCACCAGGGGCAACTTTGTCGCCTACGGCGACTTCGGCCTCGTGGCCACCGAGCCGGCCTGGATCACCAGCAACCAGATCGAGGCGGCCCGTGTCGCCATCAACCGCTGCATGAAGCGCGGCGGCAATGTCTGGATCAAGATTTTCCCCGACAAGCCCGTCACCCAGAAGCCCGCCGAGACCCGTATGGGTTCCGGTAAAGGCTCCCCGGAGTACTGGGTCGCCGTGGTCAAGCCCGGCCGCGTCCTCTTCGAGGTAGCCGGCATCAGCGAGGAGGTCGCCCGCGAGGCGCTCCGCCTGGCCAGCTACAAGCTGCCCTGCAAGACGAAAATCATCGCCCGGGAGGGCGCCGTCGCCGCGGCTGAGGAAGCCGAGACTGAGAACGGTGGTGAATAAAGATGAAGGCAGCAGAAATCCGCAACCTCTCCGCTTCCGAGCTGGAAAACCGGCTGGGCGAGCTGAAGAAAGACCTGTTCATGCTCCGTATGCAGCATGCCACCAATCATCTTGACAATCCCGTGAAGATCAGCACGGTTCGGCGGGATATCGCCCGTGTCAAGACCGTCCTGCGCGAGAAGCAGAGCTGAGGAGGTAAGGACAAATGAGTGAGAACAGAACGACTTCCCGCAAAGTGCGCGTAGGCAAGGTGGTCAGCGACAAGATGGACAAGACCGTGGTCGTCACCGTGGCGGACCGTGTCGCGCACCCGATCTATAAGAAGATTATCAAGAGGACCTATCGCCTCAAGGCCCACGACGAGAATAACGAGTGCGGCGTCGGCGATACCGTCCGCGTGATGGAGACCCGCCCGCTGTCCAAGCAGAAGCGCTGGCGCGTGGTCGAAATCGTCGAAAAGGCGAAGTAAGGAGGCGAACCGTATATGATCCAGGAGGAAACCTATCTGAAGGTGGCCGACAACACCGGCGCCAAGGAGATCAAGTGCATCCGGGTCCTCGGCGGCAGCAGGCGCAAGTATGGCAACATCGGCGACGTGATCGTCGCGTCGGTCCGCAAGGCGGCCCCCGGCGGCCAGGTCAAGAAAGGGGACGTGGTTAAGGCGGTCATCGTCCGCTCCTGCCGCGGCACCCGCCGTCCCGACGGCACCTACGTCCGCTTTGACGAGAACGCCGCGGTCTTAATCAGCGAGGACAAGAGCCCCAAGGGCACCCGCATCTTCGGGCCTGTGGCCCGCGAGCTGCGCGACAAGGAATACATGAAGATCCTGTCGCTGGCGCCCGAAGTGATTTAAGGAGGGCCGGAAGCAATGTTTGTACGCAAAGACGATAAGGTCGTGGTCCTGTCCGGCCGCGACAAGGGCAAGCAGGGCAAGGTCCTCACGGTGATGCCGAAGGACGGCAAGCTGATTGTCGAGGGCGTCAGCGTGGCCTCCCGCCACATGAAGCCCCGCAAGCAGGGCGACCAGGGCGGCATCATCAAGATGGAAACCCCGATTTACGCCTGCAAGGTTATGGTGGTCTGCCCCAAGTGCGGCAAGCCCACCCGCGTCGCGCATAAGATCGAGGACGGCAAAAAGTCCCGCGTCTGCAAAAAGTGCGGCGGCGCGCTGTAAGGAGGAGGAGACGGTTATGACCAGAATGAAAGAAAAATATCTCAAGGAAGCCGCCCCCGCCCTGATGAAGAAGTTCCAGTACAAGTCCGTGATGCAGATCCCCAAGATCGACAAGATCGTCGTGTCCGTCGGCTGCGGCGACTGCAAGGACAACGCCAAGGCCCTCGACGCCGTCATCAAGGACATCTCCGCCATCACCGGCCAGCACGCCGTGGCCACCACCGCGAAGAAGAGCGTGGCCAACTTCAAGCTCCGCGAGGGCATGAAGGTGGGCGTCAAGGTGACGCTCCGCGCTGACCGGATGTGGGAGTTCCTGGACCGTTTGCTCAATGTGGCCCTGCCCCGCGTCCGCGACTTCCGCGGCATCTCCGCCGACGCCTTCGACGGCCGCGGCAACTACAGCCTGGGCCTGCGCGAGCAGATCATCTTCCCGGAGATCGACTACGACAAGATCGAGAAGCTGCGCGGCATGAACATCGCCATCACCACCACGGCCAGGACCGACGAGGAGGCCCGCGAGCTGCTGCGGCTGCTGGGCGCCCCGTTCGCCACCGCCGCCAACGCCTGAGGGAGGAGGATTAAAAAACCATGGCAAAGACTGCAATGAAACTGAAGCAGGCCCGCCCTGCGAAGTTCTCCACCCGCAAATATAACCGCTGCAAAATCTGCGGCCGTCCCCACGCCTATCTGCGCAACTACGGCATCTGCCGCATCTGCTTCCGGGAGCTGGCTTACAAGGGCCAGATCCCCGGCGTGAGAAAGGCGAGCTGGTAATCATGTGTTTATTTTCCCGCCCCTGCGGGGCGGGAAAATAAAAATACGGATGATGAAAGGCCACAGGGAATCAGGCATTCATGTGGAACCTCATCGCCGAAACCGCGTACTGCGGTAACTTCTAAATAAGGAGGAAACCAAGCAACATGCAAATCACCGATCCCATTGCGGATATGCTCACCCGCATCCGCAACGCCGGTATGGCCCGGCACGACAGCGTCGATGTCCCCGCTTCCAAGATGAAGAAGGCCATCGCGGAGGTGCTGCTGAAGGAGGGCTATATCAAGTCCTACCAGATTATCGACGACGGCACCCAGGGCGTCATCCGCATCACGCTGAAGTACCTGCCCGGCAAGGAGAAGGCCATCCAGGGCCTCAAGCGCGTCAGCAAGCCCGGCCTGCGGGTTTACGCCGGAGCGGATGAGCTGCCCTGGGTCCTGAAGGGTCTGGGCATCGCCATCGTATCCACCTCGAAGGGCATCATGACCGACAAGGAAGCCCGCAGGGCCCATGTCGGCGGCGAAGTCCTCGCGTTCGTGTGGTAAGGAGGGGCTTATTATGAGCAGAATCGGAAGAGCCCCCATTGCCGTTCCGGCGGGCGTGGAGATCAAAATCGACGGCAGCAACCACATCACGGTCAAGGGTCCCAAGGGGACGCTGGAGCGCACCCTGGTCCCCCAGATCAAGGTTGAGCAGGACGGAGCGGTCGTGCATGTGACCCGCCCCGACGACAGCAAGCTCAGCCGCAGTATGCACGGCCTGACGCGGACCCTCGTGGCCAACATGGTCGAGGGCGTCACCAACGGCTTCAGCAAGACCCTTGAGGTCAACGGCGTCGACTACCGCGCCTCCAAGGAGGGGAAAAAGCTGGTGCTGAACATCGGCTATTCCCACCAGGTGGATGTGGAGGAGATCGACGGCATCACCATCGACGTCCCCAATCCCAACACTGTTGTCATCAACGGCATCGACAAGCAGAAGGTCGGCCAGTTCGCCGCGGACGTGCGGAATAAGCGGCCCCCGGAGCCTTACAAGGGCAAGGGCATCAAGTATTCCTACGAGGTCATCCGCCGCAAAGAAGGCAAGACCGGAGCGAAGTAAGGGGAGGTGCGCATAAGTCATGATTAACAGGCCCGATACCAAATCCCAGCGCGTCAAGCGCCATAAACGGGTACGCGGCAAGGTTTCCGGCACCCCGGAGCGCCCGCGTCTGAACGTATTCCGCAGCGAGAAGCACATCTACGCCCAAATCATCGACGACGTGGCGGGCAAGACCATGGTTTCCGCCTCCTCCGTCGAGAAGGATTTCGAGGGGCTGGGCTCCAACAAGGAAGCGGCCAGGAAGGTCGGCAAAACGGTGGCCGAGCGCGCCGTCAAGGCCGGCATCGAGCAGGTCGTGTTCGACCGCGGCGGTTATATCTACCATGGCCGTGTGCAGGAGCTGGCCGAGGGCGCCCGCGAGGGCGGCCTGAAATTCTGAGGGGAGGAGGAGACGAACCATGCCTTACGACAGAAACAACAGACGCAGGGGCGACGAGGAACCCAGCGAGTTCACTGAAAAGGTCGTTTCCCTGAACCGCGTCAGCAAGACCGTCAAGGGCGGCCGCGTGGCGAAGTTCGCCGCGCTGTGCGTCATCGGCGACGGCAAGGGCCGGGTCGGCTACGGCACCGGCAAGGCCAACGAAGTCTCCGAGGCCATCCGCAAGGGCCTCGAGGACGCCAAGAAAAACATCTGCAACGTCACCCTGGAGGGGACCACAATCCCCCACGAGGTTATCGGCGAGTCCGGCGCGGGCCGGGTGCTGCTGATGCCCGCCCCCGAGGGCACCGGCGTCCTGGCCGGCGGCGCTGCCCGCGCGGTGCTGGAAGCCGCCGGCATCAAGAACATCCGCGCCAAGTGCCTGCGCAGCCACAACCCCGCCAACGTGGTGGCCGCCACCGTAAAGGGCCTGCGCTCCCTGCGCAACGCGGAGCAGGTCGCCGTCTACCGCGGCAAGACCGCGGCGGAGATCAAGGCTTGAGGAGGGCAGAGAGATGGCGAAACTGAAATTAAAGCTCGTCAAGAGCCTCAACGGCCGCCATGACAAACACATCGCGACCGCCCAGAGCCTCGGCCTCCACCGCATCGGCAACGAGACCGTACAGCCCGACAACCCCTGCACCCGCGGCAAGATCGCCCAGATCGGCTATCTGCTCCAGGTCACCGAAGAAGAATAAGGAGGGGAGCGTAACATGAAACTCCACGAGCTGTCCCCCGCGCAGGGCTCCACTCATGTCGCGAAGCGCAAGGGCCGGGGCCACGCCACCGGCAACGGCAAGACCGCCGGCCGGGGCCACAAGGGCCAGAAGGCCAGAAGCGGCGGCGGCGTCCGCGTCGGCTTCGAAGGCGGCCAGATGCCCCTGGCGCGGCGCATCCCCAAGCGCGGCTTCAACAACATTTTCGCGAAACCCCTGGAGGAAGTCAACGTTTCCAAGCTGGAAAAATTTGAAAACGGCGCCACCGTCGATGCCAGGGCCCTTTTGGACGCGGGCATCCTCAGCCGCTGCCGCTACGGCTTCAAGGTTCTCGGCTCCGGGGAGCTGAGCAAAAATCTGACCGTAAAGGCCAACGCCTTCTCCGAGGGCGCCAAGACCAAGATCGAGGCCGCCGGCGGAAAGGCGGAGGTGGTCTAAGTGCTCCAGACAATCCGCAACGCATGGAAGATTGCGGACATCCGAAGGAAGATCCTGTTTACCCTGTTCATGATCCTCCTGTACCGTGTCGGCAACTCGATCCCCGTTCCGTATGTCAGCAAGGACCTGCTCAGCCAGTATTTCGAGTACAACCAGTTAGGCAGCACCGTTTTGGGCCTCTACAACGTCATGAGCGGCGGTGCCTTTGCCCAGGCGACGATCTTCGCCTTGTCCATCCAGCCGTATATCAACTCCTCAATCATCATCCAGCTTCTGTGCATCGCCATCCCCGCCCTCGAGCGCATGGCGAAGGATGAGGGCGAGGAGGGCAAAAAGAAGATCAACAACATCACCCGCTACGCCACCGTCGGCATCGCGCTGCTTCAGGGCTTTGCCTACTATATGATGCTGCGCAACGCCACGGTCAGCGGGGAGTTTGCCATCCTGACCGAAACCGGCGCCTGGCAGGCCATCGTGATCGTCCTGACCTTTACCGCCGGCAGCGCGCTCATCATGTGGATGGGCGAGCAGATCACGGAATTTGGTATCGGGAACGGCATTTCGATCATCCTGTTTGTCTCGATCATCTCCCGTTTCCCGACCACGGTGATCCGTTCCGTCGAGAACATCGCCAACGGGAGCCTGAAATGGTGGGCCTTCTGCCTGCTGCTGATCGGCGCGCTGGTGCTGATCGTCCTGATTGTCGCGGTGAACAACGCCGAGCGCAGGATTCCCGTGCAATATTCCAAGCGCGTTGTGGGCCGCAAGCAGTACGGCGGCCAGAGCACCCATCTTCCCATGAAGGTGAACATGTCCGGCGTCCTGCCTGTCATCTTCGCCCAGTCCATCGCCTCCCTGCCGGCCACCATCGGAGCCTTCGCGGGGAAAACCTCGTCCAACAGCGCGTTTCTGCGCGTGTTTGACACGACCTCCTGGGTCTATATCGTGCTGTATTTCCTGCTGATCATCTTCTTCAGCTATTTCTACTCCACGATCCAGTTCAACCCGGTGGAGGTGGCCAACAACCTCAAGCGCAACGGCGGATTCATCCCGGGCTACCGCCCCGGCAAGCCCACCAGCGAATTTTTGCTGAAGGTCCTGAATAAGATCACCCTGTTTGGCGCGATCTATCTGTCCATCGTCGCGATCACCCCCTATATTGTCGGTTCCTTCACCAACGCGGCCAGCCTCAGCGGCATCTCGCTGGGCGGCACCTCCATCATCATCGTGGTGGGCGTTGCGCTCGAAACCGTACAGGCGCTGGAGAACCAGATGCTGATGCGCCACTACAAGGGCTTCCTTGAGTGATGGGAGGGCAACTATGAAACTCGTTCTTCTCGGCGCCCCCGGCGCCGGCAAAGGCACCCAGGCGGAGATCATCAGCCGCAGGCTGGACATCCCCACCATCTCCACAGGCAACATCCTCCGCGCCGCGATCAAAAACGGCACCCCCGTTGGCTTACAGGCCAAGGCATATATGGAGGCCGGGGCGCTGGTCCCGGACGAGGTCATCATTGGCATCCTCAAAGAGCGTCTGGCGGAAAAGGACTGCGCGAAGGGCTTTATCCTGGACGGCGTCCCCCGGACGATCCCCCAGGCGGAGGCCATCGAGGCCGGCGGCATCGGCATTGACTGCGCCTTGAGCATCGAGGTCGACGACGGCGTGATTGTCGAGCGCATGAGCGGCCGGCGCACCTGCCCGGACTGCGGGGCCAGCTTCCACATTGTGTCGAACCCCCCGAAAACCGAGGGCGTCTGCGACAGTTGCGGCGCGGCCCTGACCATCCGCAAGGACGACGCCCCGGAGACAGTGCGCCAGCGCCTGGAGACCTACCACAGGGAGACGGAGCCCCTCAAGGCCTTTTATGCCGCGCGCGGCAAACTCAAAACCGTAGACAACCAGCCCACGATCGAAGCCACCACCGCTGAAATCGTCAAAGCGCTGGGCCTGTGAGGACACAAAGACCCTATGGCAATCGTCATCAAATCCAACCGGGATATTGAGATCATGCGCAAAGCGGGCAGGATCGCCGCCGGCGCCCGGAGCGTCGCGCGGCAAATGGTTGAGCCCGGCGTGACCACCAAAGCGATCAACAAAGAGGTATTCAACTATATCAAGAAATCCGGCGCGGAGCCCACCTTCCTGGGCTACGGCGGTTTCCCCGCCAGCGTCTGCATTTCCGTCAATGAGCAGGTCATCCACGGCATCCCAGGGTCTCGGCGGCTGGTCGAAGGCGACATTGTCAGCATCGACGTCGGCGCCACCTGGAAGGGCTATGTTGGAGACTGCGCCATGACCGTTCCCTGCGGCAAGTGCAGCGATGAGGCCCTGCGCCTCATCGCCGGCACCCGCCAGAGCTTTTTTGAGGGCATCCGCTTCGCCCGCGCGGGCAACCGCGTCAGCAACATTTCCGCCGGTGTGCAGATGTACGCCGAGTCACTGGGCTACGGCGTGGTCCGGGACTACGTGGGCCACGGCGTGGGCGCGAAGATGCACGAGGAGCCGGAGGTGCCCAACTACGTCCAGAAGGGGCGGGGCAGCCCGCGGCTGGTCAAGGGAATGACCATCGCCGTGGAGCCCATGATCAACCAGGGCACCTGGGAGGTCAAGGTCCTTCCCGACGGCTGGACCGTCGTGACGGCGGACGGAAAGCTTTCAGCGCACTATGAGAACTCCATCCTGATCACGGATGGGGAGCCAGAAATCCTGACAATGGCGGACGACCTGTAAAAAGGAGGGGGAACTGTCTTGGCAAAAGCGGATATGATAGAGCTGGAGGGCACGGTAGTGGAATCCCTGCCCAACACCATGTTCCAGGTGGACATCGGCGGAGGCCATACCATTCTGGCACATATCTCCGGAAAGCTCCGGATGAACTATATCAAGATCCTCCCCGGGGACCGGGTCACGATCCAGATGTCCCCCTATGACCTCACAAGGGGCAGGATCACCTGGCGCAGCAAGTGAAAACAGGAGGTTTTACCACATGAAAGTCAGACCGTCCGTAAAGCCCATCTGCGAAAAGTGCAAGATCATCAAACGCAAGGGCATCGTCATGGTCATCTGCGAAAACCCCAAGCATAAGCAGAGACAGGGATAAAAACAATCAAATCGAATGGCTGGCGCCATTCGATTTGAGGATCGCGCTCCGCTCGCGCCGCCGCGGGGGAGCGGCACTCGCTTTGCGAGAAGTATTTTTGGCGAGGCGGAGCCCCGCCAAAAATGGATTCGATTGTTGCCGCGCCTGGCGGCGCGGTCCCCGGGAAGGGCCCGGGGCTCTGGGAAATTGTCTTATACCGCGGTTTCGACAGAGTATTTTTGCGTGAAGGTATAAAATCAATGAAAGGATTGATTGACAAACATGGCAAGAATCGCCGGCGTTGACCTGCCCCGCGACAAGCGGATTGAAATCGGCCTGACCTATATCTACGGCATCGGCAGGACCAGCGCGAAAAAGATCCTGGAGCAGACCGGGATCAACCCTGATACCCGTGTGAAGGATCTCAGCGAGGAAGAAGAGGCCAAGCTGCGTGAGTGCATCGACCATTACGTTGTGGAAGGCGACCTGCGCCGCCAGACGGCGCTGGACATCAAGCGTCTGATGGAGATCGGCTGCTACCGCGGCCAGCGCCATCGCAAGGGCCTGCCCGTGCGCGGCCAGCGGAGCAAGACCAACGCCCGCACCCGCAAGGGTCCGAAACGCACCATCGCGAATAAGAAGAAGTAAGGAGGGATATGTAAATGGCAGCGAATACCAAGGGCAAGAAGGTCGTCCGTACCCGCCGCAGAGAGCGCAAGAACATCGAAAAGGGCCAGGTGCATATCAGCTCCTCGTTCAACAACACCATGGTGACCATCACCGACACCCACGGCAACGCCATTTCCTGGGCCAGCGCGGGCGGCATGGGCTTCCGTGGCAGCAAAAAGTCGACCCCCTTCGCCGCGCAGACCGCGGCGGAAACCGCCGCGAAGGCGGCCATGGAGCACGGCCTGAAGACCGTAGAGGTTTTCGTAAAGGGCCCTGGCTCCGGACGCGAAGCCGCGATCCGCGCCCTGCAGACCGCGGGCCTTGAGGTGACGATGATCAAGGACGTGACCCCCATCCCCCACAACGGATGCCGTCCTCCGAAGCGCCGCCGTGTCTGATCGAAGGAGGTAAACGAAAATGGCAAGAAGCATTCAGCCTATCGCCAAGCGCTGCAAGGCGCTGGGCGTTTCCCCCGCCGCCCTCGGCTATGCCAAAAAGACCACGACCCGCGACCCCAAGGGCCAGAAGGGTATGCGCAGGAAGCAGTCCGAGTACGGCCTCCAGCTCCAGGAAAAGCAGAAGGTCAAGTTCATCTACGGCGTTTTGGAGCGCCAGTTCCGCAATTATTTTGACCTTGCCCAGCGCCGCCCCGGCCAGACCGGCGAGAATCTGCTGAGCATCCTTGAAACCCGTCTGGACAACGTCGTGTTCCGCCTCGGCTTTGCCATGACAAGGGCGGAGGCCCGCCAGCTGGTCAGCCACGGCCACTTCACTGTCAACGGCCGCCGGGTCAACATCCCCAGCTTCCTCGTGAAGCCCGGCATGGTGGTTTCCCTGCGGGAGCGCAGCCGCAGCCTTGAGAAGATCAAGGCCAACATCGAGGACAACGCCTTCCGCAAGCCCCCCAAGTGGATCGAGTATAACGCCAACGACATGGCCGCGAAGATCGTGGCCGTTCCCGCGAGAGAAGATATTGACGATATGCCCATCGAGGAGCATCTGATTGTCGAGCTGTATTCCAAGTAATTTGGACACCCTCACATTTCTAAGCTGAACCGGACCCTGCGTAATAGCGCAAACACTAAGAAGGAGGGCACACTATTACATGATCGAAATCAAGAAGCCCCGCATCGAGTGCCTCGAGACGCCGTCGGAAAGCTCCTACGGCAAGTATGTCGTCGAGCCGCTGGAGCGAGGCTACGGCACGACCTTGGGCAACTCTCTTCGGAGGGTGCTCCTCTCCTCTCTTCCCGGAACCGCTGTCACGTCCATCAAAATCGCAGGGATCCAGCATGAATTTGCCTCGATCCCCGGCGTGAAAGAGGACGTCACCGAGATCGTTCTGAATGTCAAGGGAATCATCGCGCGGCTGCAATGCGACGGTCCGAAGACCGTCTACATTGAGGCCGCCGGCGAATGCGAGGTCACGGCCGGCGACATTCGGGCCGATGCGGAGGTCGAGATTCTCAATCCCGAGCTGCACATCGCCACCCTGGGCGCCGACGCCGCCTTGAGCATGGAGCTGACCTTCGCCCACGGCAGGGGCTATGTCTCCGCGGAGAAAAACAAAAATCCGCAGGCCGCCCTCGGTACGATCCCCGTAGACTCGATTTACAACCCCGTCCTGAAGGTCAATTACACGGTTGAGAACACCCGCGTCGGCAACCAGACCGACTTCGACAAGCTCACGATCGAGGTCTGGACCGACAAGACCATCAGCGCGCGCGACGCCGTTTCCCTGGGCGCGAAGATTCTCTGCGACCATTTCACGATTTTTACGGATCTGAGCGAGAACATCAGCGCCAGCACCACTGTGGTGGAAAAAGTGGAGACACAGCGCGACAAGGTGCTGGAAATGACGATTGAGGAGCTGGACCTCTCGGTTCGGAGCTTCAACTGCCTGAAACGGGCGAACATCAACACCGTTGAGGATCTCATCAACAAGACCCAGGACGAAATGATCAAAGTCCGCAACCTCGGCCGCAAGTCTCTGGAAGAGGTCGAGCACAAGCTCGCCATGATGGGGCTGAGCCTTGCGAGCGAAGAGACAAACTAAGGAGGAAGACCGAAATGCCTGGTAGAAGAAAGCTCGGCAAAACCACCGACCAGCGCAGGGCGATGCTCCGCCAGCAGGTGACTGATTTTCTGGACAAGGGACGGATGCAGACCACCTACACCCGCGCCAAGGAGGTTGGCGCCCTGGCGGATAAGATGATTACCCTCGGCAAGCACAGCGGCCTGGCCAATTACCGCCAGAGCCTCAGCTTCATCACCCGCGAGGACGTGGCGAAGAAAATCTTTGACGAGTATTCCAAGAAATACGCCGAGCGCGACGGCGGCTACACCCGCGTCACCCGCATCGGCCCCCGCCGCGGCGACGCCGCGGAGATGGCGGTTATCGAACTGGTATAAACAAATGATAAATGCCCCCGGACTTTTCCGAAAAAGTCCGGGGGAGTATTTTTTGTTGCAATTCCTGTGTATAATTGTTATAATGAACATGTAACGTCAGGCATCGTGCCGAACCCTCACAAATATACAGAATAGGGGAAATATTTTATTGGAGGGGAAGCGTATGACGAAGAATGAAAAACAAAAAACCGGACACAGCGGGCGGCGCGTCATGGCCTCCGCCGCGGCGCTGATTACAGCGGCGAGCCTTGTGACCGGGCGCGCCTTCAACACAGCCGGGGAGCTGCTGCGCCCGGAGGACGGGGTCGCGCCGCCCCCGGCCTATACCGACACCCTGCTGCCGGACGACGGGGACGATGGGGACACGGGGGATGAGAACGACGAGCGCGGCCGCAAGATCCAGAAGCTGACGCTGCGGGAGCGTATCGCACGGCTGCCGCTGGCGCTGCGGCTGACGGTGTTTCTGCCCCTGTGGCTGTTGGGCCAGCTTTTGCTGGGCTGGGCCGCCGTCCTGTGGCCCCTGCTCTCGCCGCTGTTGGGCCATATCGGGGCCTTCGCCCTGCTGCTCCTGGTGCTGCTTGGACTGTTCCTGCTGGGGGTGAAGGCGTTATTTCCGAATGTGCCGCTGAAAAAGCTCCTGAACAAGAAGAGCTTTGCCGTCCTGCTGATCGGCGCCGTGGCGCTGGGCGCGGTGGATCTGGCGCTGAGCCTTGCGGGGAGCGAAGCCCAGACAGCGCGGCGCCTTGTCTCGGCGGTGGGGAGCCTGCTTGTGCTCGGAAGCGCGGCGCTGCCTGTGGTGCTGGGCCGCGCCAAAGCCCTGCCCGAACCCTTGGCCGAAGCGGAAGAGGATGTCCCGCCGGACGATACCCTGACCTTTGATGACGGCGCAGGGGAGTTTACCATCCGCGCCCGGAACGGATACTGAGAGAAACGGAGAACGACAGCAAAAAATGGATACGCCGATTCTGAAAAACAAGCTCTACCTCTATCTGACGGAATTTTTCGCCGGTATGTCGGTCATGGCTGTCGAATTGGGGGCCAGCCGTCTGCTGGCCCCTTATTTCAGCTCTTCGCAGATCGTATGGACCATCATCATCGGAACGATCATGATCGCCATGGCCCTGGGCAACCTCTACGGTGGCCGCAGCGCGGACAAAAACCCGGACCCGGACCGGCTCTACCGGAGAATTTTAATCGCGGCGGTCTGGATTGCCGCGATCCCGCTGTTGGGGCGCTATGTAATTGTCGCCATCTCCGGCCTGTTGGTGGTGGCGGTCAACAGCGGCTTTTTGATCTGGGCGGGCTTTCTCAGCTGCATTGTGCTCTTTGTGTTTCCGCTGTTTCTTCTGGGGACCACGACGCCCTCCCTGGCCCGCTACTGCGTCCGGAGCCTCGACGACAGCGGCAGCACCGTCGGGCGGCTCAATGCCTTTAACACCATCGGCAGCATCATCGGCACCTTTGTCCCCACCTTTGTCACCATTCCCGCCGTCGGTACGGCGGCTACCTTCCTGATCTTCTCCGGCGTCCTGCTGGCGCTGGGGCTGCTCTATTTTCTCAGCGGCAGACGCGGGCCGGTGAAATGCGCCATATCCGTGGTGCTGTATCTTGTTTTCTCCGTATTCGGTTCGATGTTCCACTCCTTCGCCTTCTGGGAGAGCGGCCTGCTGTACGAGGGGGAAAGCGTCTATAATTATCTGCTGGTCCGGGACGAGGGGAGGGATGTGGCGCTGAGCACCAACGTCCTGTTTGGGGTGCAGTCCGTCTACCAGAAGGGCGGCGGGCTGACCGGGCGCTACTATGACTACGCCCTCGCCGCGCCGGTGCTGGCCGGGGCGGGGGAGGACGCGGAGGTGCTGGTCCTGGGCATGGGGACCGGGACCTTCGCCAGCCAGTGCCGGGAATTTTTCCCGGGCATCCGCGTGGAGGGTGTCGAAATAGACGAAAAAATCACGGAGCTGGCGCGGGAATATTTTGAACTGGATGCCGCCGTCCCCGTGACGACCTACGACGGGCGGGCCTACCTGGCCGCCGTGGACGGCAGCTACGATGTGATTATGGTGGACGCCTACCAGGATATCACCATCCCCTTTCAGATGTCCTCGTCGGAGTTTTTCACGCTGGTCAGGTCGCATTTGAAGCCCGGCGGGGTCATGGTCGTCAACATGAACATGCGCTCTGACAAAGCCGGCAGCATCAACAGTTATCTGGCGGACACCATCGCCTCGGTGTTCCCTTATGTGTACACGGCGGAGGTGCCGGGGACCACAAACCGGGAGCTGTTCGCGGCGGAAACGGATGTGTTCGCCGGTTTCGTGGAAAAAATCCCGGCGCTGGAACGGGAGGACTTGCAGGGCCAGATGTATTCCGTCAACCACCGCCTCACGCCCTATGAGGCGGGCGGGCTGCTGCTGACCGACGACCGCGCCCCGGTGGAGCTGCTGGGCATGGCGGTGATCGACGACCTGATTCAGGAGGAGCTGGCCTACTATAAGCAGATCATCCGCGAGGACGGCATCTCGGGCCTGATTTCCGCCGCGGCGGGGTAAGGAAGGAGCGCATATGAAAGTTGTAACGATCTACACTGACGGGGCATGCAGCGGGAACCCCGGCCCCGGCGGCTGGGGCGCGATCCTGCGCTACGGCGCGGCGGAGAAGGAGCTCAGCGGGGGAGAAGCCCACACCACCAACAACCGCATGGAGCTGCTGGGCGTGATCCGCGCCCTGGAAGCGCTGAAGGAGCCCTGCACCGTGGAGCTGTGGAGCGACAGCCGGTATGTGATTGACGGCCTGTCGAAGGGCTGGGCAAAAAGCTGGCAGAAGCGCGGCTGGGTCAAGAGCGACAAAAAGCCCGCGCTCAACCCGGATCTCTGGGAGCGGCTGCTGGAGCTGACGGCCAGACACGACATGCGCTACCACTGGGTCAGGGGCCACGCTGAAAACGAATACAACAACCGCTGCGACGCCCTTGCCGTCGCGGCGCGGGAACGGTATGGGTGAGACACCATGAAAAAAGATTTCACGCGCTCCCCGCTGTGGATATTCTTCTCCTACTTCGGCCCCCACTGGAAGCCCTTCGCGATTGATATGCTTTGCGCAGCGGCGGTGGCGGTGATCGATTTGCTGTTCCCCTTTGTCTCCCGGTGGAGTATGCGCGCGCTGCTGCCGGAGCGGATGTTCGGGGCCTTCTTCGCGGTTATCGGGCTGCTTTTGCTCGCCTATATCCTCAAGGGGGTATTGTATTACGTCATCACCGTCGTCGGCCACGGCATGGGCGTCCTCGTGGAGGCGGATATGCGGCGGGACGTGTTCACCCACATGCAGGAGCTGAGCTTCAGCTTTTACGACCATAACCGCACCGGCGCGCTGATGAGCCGCGTCACCAATGATTTGTTCGACATCACGGAGCTGTCCCACCACGGGCCGGAAAACCTGCTCATCTGTACGCTGACCATCCTGGGCTCCCTGGCGGTGATGGCGGCGATCCGTTGGGAGCTGGCGCTGGTGCTGCTGGTGCTGCTGCCGCTGTGCGTGTGGTTCACGGCCCGCCAGCGTCAAAGGATGCAGGACGCGAACATCGAGGTCAAGCGCAAGACCGCGGAGATCAACACGGCGATCGAGAGCGGTATCTCCGGCGCGCGGACGGCGAAGGCTTTCGCCAACGAGACAGCGGAGGCGCTGAAATTCGACCACGCCAACAACATGTTCAAGACCGCCAAAAAGGACTACTACCGGGCCATGGGCCTGTTCAACAGCGGCATGGAGTTCTCCATGGGCGTGATGCAGGTGGCGGTCATCGGCGTGGGCGGGGTGCTGATTATGGCCGGACGGATGGACTACGTCGACCTCATCACCTTTACGCTCTATGTCTCCGCTTTCATCTCCCCTGTGCGGAAATTGGTGCAGTTCATGGAGCAGTACACCCAGGGCAGCGCGGGCTTTTCCCGCTTTTTGGAGCTGATGCGCACCGAGCCGGAGATCAAAGACGCCCCGGACGCCCGGACGCTGGAGCATGTGCGGGGGGAAATCGAGTTCCGGGACGTGAGCTTTTCCTACGACAACGGGGAAAAGGTTCTGGACCACGTCAACCTGAAGATCCGCCCCGGGGAGCGTTTCGCGCTGGTGGGGCCCTCTGGCGGCGGGAAAACCACGATGTGCCACCTCCTGCCCCGTTTCTACGACGTGACGGGCGGGGCGGTGCTGGTGGACGGACAGGACGTGCGTTCCCTGCGCCAGGAGAGCCTGCGGCGGAGCATCGGGATTTTGCAGCAGGACGTATTCATGTTCGCCGGCACCATTATGGAGAACATACGCTACGGACGCCCCGGCGCCACGGACGCGGAGGTCATGGAGGCGGCGATGCGGGCGCAGATCCACCGGGAGATCATGGAAATGCCCGACGGCTACGCCAGCTACATCGGGGAGCGGGGCGTGATGCTCTCCGGCGGGCAGAAGCAGCGCGTCGCCATCGCGCGGGTATTTTTGAAGAACCCGCCGATCCTGATTCTGGACGAGGCTACCAGCGCCCTGGACAGTGTGACGGAAAAGCGCATTGAGGACAGCCTCAACGCCCTGAGCGAGGGCCGCACCTGCCTCATCATCGCCCACCGCCTGAGCACCATCCGTTCCGCGGACCGCATCGCGGTGGTGGAGGGCGAGGGCATCGCGGAGGAGGGCACCCATGCGGAGCTGATGGAGAAAAACGGCGTCTACGCCGCACTTCAGCGGGCGCAGAACGCGCCGTAAGGAGGAAACAGCATGGTTTCAAAAGTCCGTTCCCTGGGCCTTCAGGGCATCGGCGGCTATGAGGTGGAGGTGGAGTGTTTTGTCTCCAACGGCCTGCCGGCCTTTGAGGTGGTGGGACTGCCGGACGCGGCGGTCAAGGAGAGCCGTGACCGGGTGCGGGCCGCGATCAAGAGCTCTGGCTTCCGCTTCCCGGCGGCGCGGCTGACCATCAACCTCGCCCCGGCGGACACGAAAAAGGTCGGGACGATCTACGACCTGCCGATCATGCTGGGCATCCTCCGATGCACCGGTGACCTGGCGGCGCTGCCGCAGAACGCGGCCTTTTTCGGGGAGCTGAGCCTGAGCGGGGAGCTGCGGCCGGTGCGCGGCGCGCTGCCAATGGCACTCGCCGCCGCCCGCCGGGATATCCGAAAGCTGTTTGTGCCGGCGGAGAACGCGCCGGAGGCCGCCTTCGCGGGTGGGATAGACGTCTACCCTGTGGCGACCGTGGCGGAACTGCTGGCGCATCTGCGGGGGGAGAAGCCCATAGAGCCGGAGCCGGAACCGGACCTGACGAGGCTCCATCATGCCGTCGCGGACTTTTCCGATGTGAAGGCCCAGGAGAACGTCAAGCGAGCCCTCGAAGTGGCTGCGGCGGGGGGACACAATATCCTGATGGTGGGGCCTCCCGGGGCGGGGAAGAGTATGCTGGCAAAACGCCTGACGGGCATTTTGCCGGACATGACCCGGGAAGAGATGACCGAGGCCACGGAGGTCCACTCCGTGGCCGGGAACACCGACGCCCGCAGCCCGATCGTCACCCAGCGGCCCTTCCGCTCGCCCCACCACACGGTTTCCGCGGTGGCCCTCAGCGGCGGGGGAAGCGTCCCGCGGCCGGGGGAGATCAGCCTGGCCCACACGGGGCTGCTGTTTTTGGACGAGCTCCCGGAGTTTAGCCGGGAGGCCCTTGAGGTGCTGCGCCAGCCCATAGAGGACGGCAAGGTCACGATTTCCCGCGCCTCGGGGAGCTACACCTTTCCAAGCCGCTTCATGCTGGTCTGCGCGATGAACCCCTGCAAATGCGGCTGGTACGGCCACCCCTCGGGGCGCTGCACCTGTTCAGAGGCATCGGTGCGGCAGTACCACAGCCGCATTTCCGGCCCGATGCTGGACCGCATCGACCTGATTGTGGAGGTTCCTGCGCTGAGCTTTGACGAGCTGAAGTCGAAGCCCTCCGGCGAGGGCTCCGCCGCCGTCAGGGCGCGGGTCAACGCCGCCCGGGAAATCCAGCGGAAGCGCTACGGCGGCGCGGTGAGCTGCAACGCCTATATGCTTCCCAAGGACCTGAGGGACTACTGCGCCCTGAGCCGGGAGTGCGAGGAACTGATGCGCGGGGCCTTCGACGCCCTGGGCCTCACTGCCAGAAGCTACGACCGCATCCTCCGCGTCGCCCGGACCATCGCCGACCTGGCGGGGAGCGCGGACATCCAGCCGCCCCATATCGCGGAGGCGGTGCAGTACCGGACCTATGCGATGGAGTAGCCTCTAAGTTGTCCACTGTTTTGCAGCGATATGGAGGATATGATATGTACACAATTACGGTTGACCCGGTCTTGGCGCAGAAGGCGCAGGCGGTTTTTCGCGTCCATGGAATAGAGCTGGGAGACGCGGTCACAGACTTCCTGAGAAATTCCATCAGGGAGATGGCGGAGATGGATAAAATGAAGGAAGAGGAGTTGATGTCCAAGCATATGCGCGGCCTTGCGGAAATTGAAGCGGGGGGCGGTATACACAAATCTCTGGCGGAATTGGAGCGGATGGCGGAGGATGAATGAACTCGTTTTTTCTTCCGAGGCCTGGCAGGACTATCTTTATTGGCAGAATCAGGACCGTAAAACATTGAAAAGGATCAATACTCTTCTTGCGTCGATTCAGCGGGATGGACCGGCGAAGGGAATAGGGAAACCAGAGCCTTTGCGTCATCATCCCGGCTGGAGCCGGCGTATCAATGAACAGGACCGCCTGCTTTACCATATTGCGGAAAATGGGGATATTCGCGTTACTTCCCTTCGAGGACACTACGATTAAGCAGTGGGCAGTGTTCCAATAAAGAGCGACACGGGGGAGAAAAGTTTTCATGGTACATCAATACAAGCTGAACAACTATAACATTGTCCTGGACACCTGCTCCGGGGCGGTCCATGTGGTGGACGAGGTGGCCTATGACGTGATCGCGCTGTACTCGGAGCACACGCCGGAGGAGATTGTGGCGGCGCTGCTGGAAAAGTACGCGGGGCGGCCGGACGTGACGGCGGAGGAACTGCGCCAGTGCATGGAAGACGTTGAGGGGCTGAAACGGGCGGGCAAGCTCTGGTCGCCGGACAACTACGCGCCCCTGGCCGGGACCTTTAAGGAGCGGAGCGGGGACATTGTCAAAGCCCTGTGCCTGCATGTGGCCCACACCTGCAACCTCAACTGCGCCTACTGCTTCGCCAGCCAGGGGAAATTCCACGGGGAGCGGGCGCTGATGAGCTTCGAGGTGGGGAAACAGGCGCTGGATTTCCTGATGGACCACTCCGGCAGCCGGCGAAACCTGGAGGTCGACTTCTTCGGCGGCGAACCGCTGATGAACTGGGAGGTGGTGAAGCGCCTCGTGGCCTACGCCCGGAGCGTGGAAGGGGAGCGGGGGAAAAACTTCCGCTTTACCCTGACCACCAACGGCATGTTGGTGGACGGCGAGGTCATTGATTTCTGCAACCGGGAAATGAGCAACGTGGTCCTCTCCCTCGACGGGCGAAAGGAGACCCACGACCGGCTGCGGGTGGATTACGCGGGGCGCGGCAGCTATGACACCGTAGTGCCGAAGTTCCGGCGCTTTGTGGAGGTCCGTGGCGGGAAAAATTACTACATGCGCGGCACCTTTACCCACGCAAACCCGGAGTTTACGAAGGATTTGTTCCACATGGCGGAACTGGGCTTCACGCAGCTCAGCATGGAGCCTGTGGTATGCGCCCCCGGCGACCCGGCGGCGCTGACGCCGGAGGACATCGGGATTGTCAAAGAGCAGTATGAACTTTTGGCGAAAGACATGCTGCGCCGGGAAAAAGAGGGGAAGCCCATCACCTTTTACCATTACATGCTGGACCTGACCGGCGGGCCCTGCATCTACAAGCGCATCTCCGGCTGCGGCAGCGGTACAGAGTACATGGCGGTGACGCCCTGGGGCGATCTGTACCCCTGCCACCAGTTTGTGGGGGAGGAGCGCTGGAAGCTGGGCGACGTCTGGCAGGGCGTCACGAATACAGAACTTCGCGAGGAGTTTCGCGGCTGCAACGCCTATGCCCGCCCGGAGTGCGCGGATTGCTGGGCGCGGCTGTGGTGCTCCGGCGGCTGCGCCGCCAACGCCTACCACGCCTCGGGGAGCATCCGGGGGATTTACGAACCGGGCTGCGAGCTGTTCCGCAAGCGGATCGAGTGCGCCATCATGCTGAAAGCGGCGGAGGCGGAGCTGTGACCGCGCCGATCTGGGATTTCGTGCGGCGCTACGCCGACGGGCCGGCGCGGCTGCACTTGCCGGGGCACAAAGGAAAAGCAATCCTGGGCTGCGAAGCCTATGATATCACGGAGGTCGCGGGCACGGAGGGGCTGATGGAAGCCAGCGAGGCCAACGCCGCCGCGCTGTTTGGCAGCGGAAAAACCCTCTTTTCCGCCGGGGGCAGCAGCCAGTGCATCCGCGCCATGCTGCACCTGGCCCTGATGGCGCGGCCCGGCGGGGCAGTGCTGGCGGGGCGGAACGCCCACCGGGCCTTCGTGTCGGCGGCGGCGCTGTGCGGGATCGACCCCGTCTGGCTCTGGCCGGAGCGGCGGGAATCGCTCTGCGCCTGTGAGATCCGCCCGGAGCATTTGGAGGACGCCCTGCGCCGGCTGCCGGAACGGGCCGCGGCGGTGTATATCACCAGTCCGGGTTATCTGGGCAATCTGGCGGATATCCCGGCCCTATCGGAGGTCTGCCGGAAATACGGCGTCCCGCTGCTGGTGGATAACGCCCACGGGGCCTATTTGAAATTCCTCCCCCGGAGCCTGCACCCGTTGGACCAGGGCGCGGCCATGTGCTGCGACAGCGCCCACAAGACCCTTCCGGTGCTGACCGGCGGGGCCTATCTCCACATCGCCCGCGGCGCGCCCGCCGCCTTCGCGGAGAACGCGGCGCGGGCGATGGCGCTGTTTGGCTCCACCAGCCCGAGCTGGCTGATTCTGGCCTCCCTGGACCGCTGCAACGTCCGGCTGGCCGGAGATTACCCGGCGCGCGTCGCCCGGACGGCGGAGCGTCTGGACACGCTGCGGGCGCTGCTGCGGGGCCGGGGCTGGCAGGTGCAGACAAGCGATCCCCTGCGCTTGACGCTGCGGGGGGACGGCTTCGGCATCGCGGCGCTGCTGCGGCGGGGCGGGGTGGAACCGGAATACGCCGACCGGGATTTCTGCGTCCTGATGGCCACGCCGGAGAACCCGCCGGGGATCGAGGGATATCTGGCCGCCGTCCTCGGAA
>JAFUVO010000123.1 GCA_017477525.1 Oscillospiraceae bacterium
ACGAAGAGGCTGATGAGCAGGGAGATGACGGAGGCGTTGCTCCCCACCGCCGCCATGGCCTCCGCGTTGGCAAAGCGCCCCACCACCGCCAGGTCCGCCGCGTTGAACAGCTGCTGCAGCACGCTGCTGGCCGCCAGCGGCAGGGCGAACACGATGATTTTGCCCGCCAGCGGGCCGTGGACCATGTCGACCTCGTTGCTCCGTGTTTTCATCTTAAAACGCCGCGCTCCTTTCCGGAACCATCCTGTTCCCTCCCCCTTATTATATGGGCTGTCTCCCGCATTTGCAAGGCTTTTTCGCGCAACTGGCGCTTGACCGTCCGGGGATTCTTTATTATAATTGGGAATAGACAGGCTTGCCATCGCTGAAAACCGGAACGGAGGCGCGGGATATGCTGCTGGTGCGGGAGAAAAGCTTCTACGAAAACGCGGCGATGATCGCCCTGCCCATCGCGGCCCAGGGCCTGATTACCATCGGCGTGAACATGATGGACACCGTCATGCTGGGGCGGCTGGGGGAGGTGGCCCTGTCGGCCTCCTCGCTGGCCAACCAGTTTATCACGATTTTCCAGATCATGTGCATGGGCCTGGGCATGGGGGCTTCGGTCCTCGTGTCCCGCTACTGGGGGGCGCGGGACCTGTACAGCCTCAAAAAGGCCGTCACCATCATGCTCCGCCTCTGCTTCTCCGTGGCGACGGTGTTCGCCCTCGTCACCTTTCTGTTCCCCTCGGCGATCATGCGCATGTTCACCCCGGAGGCGGACATCATCTACGAGGGGGACCGCTACCTCCGCTGGTCCGTGCCCTGCTACTGGCTGCTTGGCCTGTGCCTGACCGTCACCCTGGTCATGCGCAGCACCGGCCAGGTGCGGGTGCCGCTGCTGACCAGCATCGCCGCGTTTTTCATCAACATCGGCGCGAACTATATCTTTATCTTCGGCAAGCTCGGCGCTCCGGCCATGGGCGTGGCGGGCGCGGCCCTGGGGACGCTCATCAGCCGCGCGGTGGAATTCGCGCTGATCGACGGCTATTTCTTCCTGCGGGACCGGAAAGTGGGCTACCGCTTCCGGGACCTCTTCGCCAAATGCGGCGATCTGCTGGGCGAGTACATCCGCATCAGCATCCCCGTCCTGGTCAGCGACACGCTCCTGGCTCTGGGCAACAGCGCCGTGGCCGTGGTCATGGGCCACATCGGCGGCTCCTTTGTCTCCGCCAACGCCATCACCAACGTCACGGTGCAGCTCTCCACCGTGCTGATCCAGGGCCTCAGCCAGGCCAGCGCGATTTTGATCGGCCATACCCTCGGGGCGGGGTCCGTCGAGCGCGCCCAGCGGGAGGGCTTTACATTTTGGGCCATCGGCGCGGCGGTGGGCGTCCTGGCCGGCGGCTTTATCCTCGCGGTCAGCGAAACGGTCATCGGCTTTTACAGCATCACGGAGGAAACCCACGCCATCGCCTCCCAGCTCATGGCCGCCATCGCCTTTATCGTGGTGTTCCAGGCCATGAACAGCATCCTCACCAAGGGGGTCATGCGGGGCGGCGGGGACACCCGTTTCCTCATGGTGGCCGACATCCTGTTCCTCTGGGTGGCCAGCATCCCCCTCGGGGCCCTGGCGGGGCTGGTGTGGGAGCTGCCCGCCTTCTGGGTCTACGTGTTCCTCAAAATTGACCAGGTGCTCAAGGCCATCTGGTGCCTCGGCCGCCTCCGCAGCGGCAAGTGGATCAAAAACGTCCGGGGCGCGGCGCGGCCGGCATAAAAAGCCTGCGCCCCCGTCCTTCGGCCTGTTTCAGCGGCGGAAATCCACCAACACCGTGCCGTCGCGGTCGGTGCGGCGCAGGGAGATGGAGCGCTCGGAGACGCGTTCCAGGACGCTCTGGGCCGGGTGGCCGTAGCTGTTGCCATCCCCGGCGGAGACAAAGAGCACATCCGGCGTCACCGCGTCCAGCAGGATGTCCGTGGTGGAGGACGCGGCCCCGTGGTGGCCGGCGACCAGCAGCTCGATATCCCCCAGGTCGTAGGTCCGCGCCAGCGTCCGCTCCACGGCGGGGCCGGCGTCGCCGGTGATGAGGATTTCATTCTCCCCGCAGCCGCCGTAGATGAGCAGCCCCGCGTCGTTGACGCTGCCCTCCCCCAGAGGGGCGAAAACCGTCCAATCGACGCCGTCCACGGTGAAGCGGGTGTTCTCCGCGATCTCGTAGACCGCGACGCCGCTGCGGGCGCATTCCGCGAGGATCCGCCCGCTGTAATCGTTGTCCTCATATTCCGCCGCGATGGCCAGGCGCGCCACCGGGACCCGCCCCATCAGGCGCAGGACGCCGTTGACATGGTCGTCGTGGAAGTGGGTCAAAATCAGCAGGTCGACGCGGTTTTTACCGGCCCGCAGCAGATATTCCGCCGCGGCGTCCCCGGCGTTGGTCCCGGTCCCTCCGCCGCCGCAGTCCACGACCACCGCGCTGCGCTCCGTCATGGCGACGATGCTCTGCCCCTGGCCCACGTCCACGGCGGCGACCCGGAGCAGGCCGGTCAGATCGTCCTCAATGAAAAAGGTGAGGGCGGCGAAGGTGACCAGGGAGGCGCATAGGGGCAGCGCCGGGCGGAAGGGCTCCTTTTCCCGCAGCGCCCAGCCGCCGGCAAACAGGGCGTATACCAGCAGAAGCCACCACTGGCCCAGGCCGCCCCTGGCGCAGAGGGCCGCATAGGGCAGGCGGGCAACACGGAGGACCACGAAAGCCGTCCAGCGGGGCAGCCAGCCCACCAGCCAGCCCGCGGCGCTGCCGGCGGCGGGCCAGAGCAGGCCCAGCAGGCACACGGCGTAGCCGCAGAGGAAAGCGCCGGACATGGCCCAGAGGCACAGCAGGTTGCTCAACAGGGCGTAGAGCGGCACATAGCCGAAGGCGAAAGCCAGTATCGGCGTGGTGAACGCCGCCGCCCCGACGCTGCCGGCGACGACGCCCCAGAACCAGCGCAGCAACGCCCCGGCGATCCCCCGGGGGAGGCGGCTCCTCCCCCTCGCGTCATAAGCAAACCAGTCAAAAATCCGGGAGGAAACGCTCAGCAGTCCGGCCATCGCCGCGAAGGAGAGCTGGAAGCTCATGCTCCCGAGGGCGTAGGGGTTTGCCAGCAGAATCAGAAGCCCCGCGGCAGACAGGGCCGTGGGCGGGTCATTTTCCCGCCGCAGCAGCGGGGCCAGCAACAGGAGGATCATCATCACGCCGGCCCGCAGCACCGAGGGCGTGAAGCCGACCATCGCCATGAATACGACAATCAGGGGGATGCCCAGAAACGCCGTGATCCGCCGCCGGCCCGTAAGCATCCGCAGCAGTCCCATGAGAAAAGCGATGTGCATCCCGCTGACCGCGACGATATGGGCCATGCCGGCGGTTTTGAGGGCGGAGTACAGGCCCTCGTCGGCGGCAAGCTCGCTCCGGTCGCCGCTGAGCAGGGCTTTCATCAGCGGCGCCACGTCGTCAGGGAAACAGCGCAGCGCCTGTTCCCGGACCGTCCGGGCCAGCTCCTGCGGAAAAAAGAGCAGCCCCGCGTAGGGCGAGCGCCCCGTGACCGTGTAATCCCCGGTGGTATAGCCCCGGAGCAGGATGCCGCCGCTGAGGTAGTAGTCGCTGTCCAGGCCGTACTGTTTCCCGGCGCTGAGCAGCTTCAGCGGCATCGAGACCCGGTCGCCAGGGCGCAGCCCGCCAAAGCCGCCGTCATAGCTGCTGATGGACATGCGCACATGGGGAACCACCGCGTCCACGCTCCGGGCGTCGACGCGGGCATAGCCCTCTCCGCCGCCGGCATAGCCCAGGATTTCCACCTCTACCGTCCGCTTCTCGCCGGCGAAGGCGTCGGCGGGGCGGAGCAGCAGGGCGGTATAGCCGAAAAACCATCCGAAGCCCAGCGCGGCCCCGAAGGCCGCCAGGGCCGCGGCGGTCCCCGGACGGCGCAGGCGTCTGACGAAACGAAGCCCCAGACCCGCAAGGCCCAGCAGGGCGCAGCAGGCCGAGGCCGGAAGCAGCAGGGCCTCCGGCAAAACGTAGAGCGCCAGCGCCAGCGCGGCGGCATAGCCGGCGGCGGTCCAGACCAGCTTACGCACGGCGCTGTTTTTCATCGCTCAATCCCAGGATGTAGTCCGTGCTGACCTGGTACAGCTCCGAGAGCTTGATCAGCGCCCAGACCGGGATCTCCCGCGTGCCCTTTTCGTAGCGGCTGTAGACGTTCGGGTGGGTATTCAAGTATTCCGCGATCTGCCTGATTTTCAGATCGTGGTCCGTGCGCAGATCCTCTATGCGCTTGAAATACATCGAAATCACCCCTCTATAAAATCGTACCATTTGGTACGATTTTATAGAGGGAACCAACCCATTCGGGTTGATTTTTTGGCGACGCCAGGGCGCGGCCCCTGCGTTTGGAGCTGCCGCGAAAAAATAGGCTTGCGCTCAGGGAGGTTCTATATTATAATGCGATTTATATTGGGATAGTATAGCCATATGAATTTATGAGGAAACAGGATGAACATATTCAATCTTCTCTCCCTGTTCGGCGGCCTTGCCATGTTCCTCTACGGGATGCGCCTGATGGGCGACGGGCTGAAGGAAAGCTCCTCCGGGACGCTGAAAATTGTGCTGGAGAAGGTCACGAACAACCCCTTCAAGGCGTTTTTGCTGGGCGTGGGGGTTACGGCGCTGATCCAGTCCTCCACGGCGACGATCGTCATCACCTCGGGCCTCGTGGGCGCGGGGCTGCTGACGCTGCGCCAGTCCCTGGGCATCGTCATCGGGGCCAACGTGGGCACCACGGTCACGGGGCAGATCATCCGGCTGCTGGACATCGACTCCAGCTCGGCGGGCTGGCTGCAAATTTTCAAACCCTCCACCCTGGCCCCCCTGGCCCTGGTCATCGGCATCGTCCTGATCATGGGCCCCTCCGTCCGCAACTCAAAAAAAACGGGCAGCATCGTCATCGGCTTCGGCATCCTCTTCTCCGGCCTGCTCAACATGACCGCCGCGGTCGACACCCTGGCGGACACCGGGCTGTTTGAGAGCCTGTTCTCCCGGCTGGGGGACAACCCCTTCCTGGGCTACCTCACCGGCGCGGGCGTGGCCTTTATTTTGCAGAGCTCTTCGGCCACCATCGGCATCCTGCAGGCCTTTTCCGCCTCCGGCGACCTGACCTTCAACGCGATTTACGCCGTGATCGTGGGCATCTACCTGGGCGACTGCGTGACCACCGCCATCGTCTGCTCCATCGGCGCGAAAACCGACGCGCGGCGGGTCGGGGTGGTGAACATCCTGTTCAACCTCAGCGAAACAGTCCTGGTCCTGGCGGCGGTCAATCTGGCCCGGTACCTGGGACTGCTGGACGGCATCTGGTACAGCGTCGTGACCCCCGGCAGCATCGCGAACACCAACACCGTGTTCAATTTGGGCTGCGCGGTGCTGCTGTTCCCGCTGCTCCCGGTCTATGAGAAGCTGAGCGTCAAAATCGTCCGGGACAAGCCCGAGAGCGGCAGCGTCTACAAAGAGAAGCTGGACGCCCTCAACCCCGTGTTCTTCAACACCCCCGCCCTGGCGCTGCGGAGCTGCTACAACCTGCTGCTCACGATGCTCTCTGTTTCCCGGGAGAACATCAAAACCGCCCTGGGCCTGCTGGTACACTTCGACGAGGCGAAGTGGAAACAGCTTGAGGCCGCGGAGAATGACGTCGATCTTATGGCCGACCGGCTGGACCACTATCTCGTCCCCCTCTCCGCCTACCTCTCCGCGGACCTGCATATCTCCATCCTCAGCCAGTATCACAACCTGGTCAACGAGTTTGAGCATCTGAGCGATTTCGCTTTCAACATCGGCGAGACCGCGCGGGGGATGAATGAGCAGCAGCTCAGCTTCTCCGACGCGGCGCTCCGGGACCTCTCTGTGCTGGAGGAGCTGATTTTCCGGAGCCTCGACCACTCCGAACGGGCGTTTCAAACCCGAAACATGGCCGAGGCCCTCCACATCGAGCCTCTTGCCCAGGTGATGGGCGAGCTGGTGTATACCGTCAAGGAAAAGCACCTGGCGCGGCTGCGCAGCGGGGAGTGCGGCGTCGACGCCGGCACAAGTTTTATGAACGTCTTAGGGGATTTGGAGCGCATTTCCGGCGTCTGCTCCAACGTGGGCCTGTCCGTCATCGCCCGCGTAACCCCAGAGCTGACCCAGGAGCCCCACCTCTACCTGGCCTCCCTCCGCTCCGGCCAGAGTGAGGCGTACAACCGCGAATACGGCGAAGTGCGTAAGGAATTTGTCGACCGCCTCCACGCGGCGGAAGCCCCGCCGGAACCGGCGTATTAAAAGAAACGCGGGCCCTCTCGGGCCCGCGTTTCTTTTATTGTATCTATTTAGAAGCTTTGTGTTTTCTCCCCCTTCAGGGGAGAAAACACAACAGAAATCTATCTTTTTCTGTATTTCCCTCCCCCTTTTGGGGAGGGAAATACCAGAAACGAAATGGTTGCGTTTTATTGTTTTATTTGCCGAACAGCGAAGCGAAGCTGGCGCCTTCGTCGACGGCTTTGGTCATTTCGGGCATCTTTGAGGTGTCGCCGATCAGGATGACGCCGGACAGGCGGTTGTTGAAGAAGTAATACTTCTCATAGCTGCCCCGCTGGCCGTCGCGCATCTCGACGGTTCGGTATTTGCGTCCGTCCTTTCCGTTTGTGCCCAGGGCGAAGATGGAGGTGTTCATGGCGTTGATCACCAGGCTGCTGCCCAGGGCACGGTAGGGCACTTCCTCCCCGGCGGCGTTCGCGCCGGCCACGCGGCCTGTCTCCATGGCCTGGGCCCAGAAGGCCTGGGGGTTGCCCTCAAATTCGACGCAGTCGCCGCAAGCCCAGACGTCCGGGGCACTGGTGGCCATGGTGTCGTCCACCTGGATCAGCTTGTCCGTCCTGAGGCCGGCCTCCTGCCCCACGGCGATGTTGCCGCGCATACCCGTCGACATAATCACCAGCTGCGCGTCGAAGCGCGTGCCGTCCGCCAGCACCACGGCGTCGGGGGTGATCTCCGTGATCTTAGCGCCGGTGACGACCTTGACGCCGGCCTTTTCGCACTGCTCCTGCAGCAGCGCGGAGGCGGGGTCGTCCAGCTGCCGGGGCAGCAGGCCCGGCGCGGTTTCGAGGACCGTCACGTCCAGGCCGCCTTTTTTCAGCTCCCAGCCGCTCTCCAGGCCCATGACGCCGCCGCCGATAACCACGGCGTTTTTCGCGCCCTTCTCCACCAGGGCCTGGACCTTTTTGCAGTCGGCGATGGAGCGGATCGAGGCCACATGCTCCTGCTCCCAGCCGGGAATCGGCACCATGAAGCAGCGGGCGCCGAGGGCGTAGATCAGCTTGTCATACACAAACTCGCCCTTGTCCGTGACGATCTTCTTCTCCGCCGGGACCAGCTTCGTCACCGTCGTGCCGAAAATCAGGGTGATGTTGCGCTCTTCATACCAGGCGCGGCTCTCGATGGCCAGCCGGTCGCCGCCCATATCCTGCAGCAGCACCTTGGTCAGCATCGGGCGGTTGCAGGGCAGCTCGTCCTCCGCCGTGATGATGACGATGTTCGCGGTCCTGTTCCGCTCTCGTATGGCCTCCGCCGCGTAATGGGCCGCCGCCCCGCCGCCGAGGATGATGAAGCGCTCATCGGTGTTCTTCTGGTAGCTTGTCGCCGTGTCCTCCACCTCCACGAACTTGTCGCGGCCCACGCCGCAGACCGGGCAGGTGTCGATCGACGAATCGAAAATCGCGCCGCAGACCAGGCACTTGACCAGCCGCCGGGTCCCCTGGCCCTTGCCCATGGCGCGCTCGTTGGGCTTTTTGAGCAGGGTGCAGCCGAAGTTGTAGCCGAAGTCGTAGGCGTCCAGCAGCTCCTTCTCGCTGGGCTTGAAGCGGATGCGGAAGCCGGAATCGGGGACCTTCATGCGCAGCTGCTTGAGCCGCTCGAGGATGTGGGGCACACCCTCGCCGGACCAGCCGTAGCTGCCGAAGGCGCTGGCAAGCTTGCCCTTATGGGTAGGCGGGAACATGCGCAGCGTGAGCTGCCAGATGGGGGACAGGGCCTCGCCGACGATGGTGGGGGTGCCCATCAGGATGCCGTCGGCCGCGGCCAGCTCCGCCGCCACCGCGTCGATGTTGCCGGTCACCATGTCGTAGGCCTTGACCGTGATATCGCCCGCGTCCCGGACGCCCGCGCCGATGCGCTCCGCCAACTGCGCCGTGTAGCCGTAGGCGCTGACGTAGGGCATGACCACCAGCTTGCTCTTTCCCTTGGGCGGCAGGGCGCACCACTGGCGGTAGAGGCCGAAAATCTGGTCGAGGTGGCTGTCCAGCACGGGGCCGTGGCCGGTGCAGATCATTTTGATGTCCATCCCGTCGATTTTCTTCAGGGCGTTGCTCATATAGGGGTTGGCGAAGGGGCCGATGATGTTGTCAAAGTAGTACTTCGTGGCCCGGAGGTAGCCCTCCTCGTCCGTCACCGTGGAGCGGAGGATGCCGGGGTGGCTGTAATGGCTGCCGAAGGAGTCGCAGGTAAAGAACACCCCGTCCTCCTCGACGTAGGTATACATGGTGTCGGGCCAGTGGAGGTTGGGCAGCACGAAAAAGCGCAGGGTCTTTCCGCCCAGGGAGAGGCTGTCGCCGTCCTTGACCGCCATGGAGTTGAAATCGCGGTTGACGATCTCCTTCAAGAAGCCCAGGGCGGTGTTGGTGCCCACAATCACAAGGCGGGGGTTGCGCTCGATGAGCTTTTCGACGGTGCCGGCGTGGTCCGGCTCCGTGTGGTTCATGATAAGGTAGTCAATGGAGCGGATGCCGCCCAGCTCGTTGAGGCCCTTTTCGTACTCGTCCCAGAATTTGAGCTTGCAGGTTTCAAACAGCGCGGTCTTTTCGCTGCCGCGCAGGGTATAGGAGTTGTAGGTAGTGCCGAACTCGGTCATCATCACGATATCAAAGACCCGCAGCTCCGGGTCCAGGATGCCGTTCCAGTACAGGCCGTCAGCCAGCTTGAAGGGTTTCATATACAATCCTCCTGTTGTTTGTGTATTCTCCACAGCATCATACATGATTCGGGCGGTATGCGCAAGGGGATTTGCGAAAAAAATATCTTTCTTGCCGATTGGCGCAGCCGGTTAGGCCATTATTGCAAATATTTTTCGCATGATGGCAAAAAGTCCGGCGTTATCCGTAAATCATACGTAAATCATACGGACCACAACGCTTTCATTGCTCACCAGTCTGCGGACTGGTGAGCAATGACAACGTTGCGGTGACGATTTGGAAGCGATATGGTTTTAGTAAAACCGCGCCGTCTGCCCGTGGACGGCGGAAACGCGGACGTCCAGCTCGGGAAAATGCGCGGCGATGACGGCCTTCAGCTTCGGGACCACCACGTTTTCCGTGCAGAAGTGGTCCGCGTCGATCAGGGTCAGCCCCGCTTCCCGGGCATAGAGCAGCTGGTCGTATTTGATATCCGCGGTCACATAGGCGTCGCAGCCGGCGGCGAGGGCTTCGCCGATCTCGCCGCCCCCCGCGCCGCCGCAGACGGCCACGCGGGAGACAAGCGCGTTTTTCCCCGGCACCCAGCGCAATCCGGCGCTCAGCAGCCTCCCCTTGACCCGGGCCAGAAACGCCTCCACCGGCATGGGCTCCGGCAGGGCGCAGACCCGCCCGATGCCGTAGGGCCTGCCGTCCGGGTGGGCGCCGTGGCTGGACAGCAGCCCCGTCACACGCAGGCCCAGAGCCTCCGCCAGCGCGTCGTTGACCCCGCCGGCGGCGGCGTCCAGGTTTGTGTGCATACAGATGGCGGAGCGCCCGCCCCCCACCAGTCGGATGAGCTTCCGCCCCACGGCGTCGTCGGCTCGCAGGGCCTTCAGCGGGTGGAAAATCAGCGGGTGGTGGGCCGCGATGACTTCCGCGCCGAGAGCCTCCGCCTCCGCGATGACCGCCTCCGTCACGTCCAGGGCGCAGAGCACCCGCGTGACCTCCTTTTCCGGGAAGCCGGCCAGCAGGCCCACGTTGTCAAAATCCATCGCCATATAGCTCGGGGCGAAAGCTTCGAGGCAATTTAATATGTCTTTCACCGTCACCATGTCAGTGTCTCCCTTCTCGCGTGTTCCAGCTGTTCCAAATGGGCCCGCAGGGCCTTGATCGCCGCCTCGTCGGGCAATTTCGCCTGTTCTATTCCCCGGAGGCTGTTCCGGGCGCGTTTGATGCCCTCCGCCAGCCAGGGGCGCAGCAGCGCGTCCCGTTTTTCCAGAAGCGGGCGGTCCACGGCGGCGGCGCCGTCCATCTCCCCCGGCCCCACCAGCCAGATTAAATAGAGCCGCCCCGCGTCGCCCGCCAGCTCCGCGTCCAGCACCGCCTGGGAACGCTCCGCCAGCCAGCGGCGCAGCTCGGGGATTTTGGACTGGGGCTGCAAAATCAGCCGCCGTTCCAGGGCCCAGGGTGCCTCGGAGAGGATGTGGGCCATCGTCTCCCCGCCCATGCCGGCGAGGATCACCGTGTCGACCGCCTCCGGCGGGCAGAGGGCCAGGCCGTCGCAGAGCCAGAGCGTCAACCGCTCCCCGACGCCGCTCCGCGCTGCGTCCTCCGCCGCGCGGCGCAGGGGGCCGGGCTTGTTGTCGGAGGCGTAGGCCCGGGCGCAGATCCCCTTTTGCAGCAGCCAGATGGGCACGTAGGCGTGGTCCGTCCCCACATCCACCGGGACCGCGCCGGGGCGGACATATGCGGCCACGCGCTCCAGCCGGGGCGAGAGTTTGAAAAGCATAGAGCCTCCTCTTCCCAAAAGGGGAAAGCCCCGCCCTTCGGGCGGGGCTTTCCCCTTTCCGTCACTTCGCGGAAGCGGCGATGAAAGCGTTCAGGTTCTCCAGGAAGGCGTCGGGGTCCACGCCGTGGACCATGCAGGCTTCCTCAATGCTCTCGCCCGTGGCCATGGCGCAGCCCAAGCAGTGCATCCCGATCGCCTGGAACAGCGGCGCGGTTTCGGGAGCGGTCATCATAACCTCGGAGATGATGGTATCTTTCGTCAGTGTGGCCATTGGTATATCCTCCAATTCGGTTTTCATATTGTTACCCCGCTATTATACCCCTGTTGCCGGAAATTTCAATAGAAAGTTACAAAAAAAGATTGACAAACGGGGGAGAATATGCTTTAATAGCGCCACACAAAGGCGATGACGAAGACGGCGGGGTTTTGATTGTGCTCCCGAGTCCAGAGAGCCGGCAGTATGCTGAGAGCCGGCCGACGGAGCGGCCCATGCGCTTATCCCTTCCGAGCCGGAGGCCCGAACGCTTTTTGAGAGCCAGTAGACGCCTCCCGTCCTGCCGCGTTAAGGCAAAGGGCTTGTCTGAGCCTGGAGTGCGCCGGTTTTTCGGCGAATTTGAGTGGTACCGCGGGTAATATTTTGATTGCTCGTCTCAAAGGAAATTTGAGGCGGGCTTTTTTGCTGCCCGCCGGAAGGAGAAAACGAACGATGGCCGACACGACAAACGGAATGCTGCTGGAAGTGGCGCGGCGTATCCGCGAGCTGCGGATCGACTGCGGCTACGGACAGGCGGAGATGGCGGAGCTGACCGGGCTCCCCGTCGAAAAATACTGCGCTTACGAGGCCGGGGAGGCCGACCTCCCCTTTACCTTTATCCACAAGTGCGCCCAAATTTTGGGCGTGGAGATGATGGAGCTGCTGGAGGGCCAGACCCCCCACCTGACCGGCTACGCCGTGACGCGGCGGGGCGGCGGGCAGATCACCGCCCGGGAGCCGGGCATCGAGATCCGCTCCATCGCCTCCACCTTCCGGGACCGAAAGGCCGACCCCTACTGGGTGCGCTACAGCTACTCCGAGGCCGAGCAGCGCGCCCCCATCCCCCAGGTCACCCACGAGGGCCAGGAGTTCGACATGGTCATCGAGGGGCGCATGAAGATCAAGGTCGGGGAGCACACCGAGCTTTTGGGTCCCGGCGACAGCATTTTTTACAATTCCTCCACCCCCCACGGCATGATCGCGGTGGACGGCAGCGACGTGGTGTTCCTGGCCCTGATCCTCTCCGAGGAGGGGGGGCAGACCGAGTGGGACCACGGCCACCCCAAGAGCGCCGTGCCGGTGGAGCCGGTGCGCAGCCGCAGCGCCGCGGCCCAGGCCCCGGACTACCTCTCCGACTTCCTCCGGGTCAGCACCGACGAAAACGGCACCCCCAGCCGCGTCCGCGTCACCAACGCCGAGCGCTTCAACTTCGCCTTCGACGTGGTGGACGCCATCGCGGAGAAGGAGCCGGAGCGTCTGGCCATGCTCCACATCGACCGGGAGAAGCGGGAGCGGCGCTTCACCTTTGAGGACATGCGCAAGAAGAGCGCCCGGGCCGCCAACTATTTCCGCGCCCTGGGCGTGGAGAAGGGCGACCGGGTCATGCTGGTGCTGCGGCGCAACTGGGAGTTCTGGCCCATCATCGTCGGCCTGCACAAGCTCGGCGCGGTGGCCATCCCCGCCACGGACCAGCTGCTGGAAAAGGATTTCGAGTACCGCTTCCAGGCCGCGGACGTGACCGCCGTGGTCTGCACCGCCTACGGCGAGAGCGCCCTTCACGCCGAGAACGCCATGCGCGCCTGCCCCGGCATCCGGCTGAAGGTCATGTGCGGGGGACGCCGGGAGGGCTGGCACGACTTTGACGGCGAATACGAGATGTATTCCAGCCGCTTCCACAGGGACGAAAACAGCATCTGCGGCGACGACACCATGCTGATGCTCTTCTCCTCCGGCACCACCGGCTACCCCAAGGCGGTCATGCACTCCTGCAAATACCCCCTGGGCCACTATGTCACCGCCAAATACTGGCACTGTGTCAACCCCGACGGGCTGCACTTCACCATCTCGGAAACCGGCTGGGGCAAGGCCCTCTGGGGCAAGCTCTACGGACAGTGGATGTGCTCCGCCGCCACCTTTGTCTACGACTTCGACCGCTTCCACGCCGACGACATCATGCCGATGTTCGCCAAGTACAACATCACCACCTTCTGCGCCCCGCCCACCATGTACCGCTTCTTTATTAAAGAGGATTTGGGCAAGTACGACCTCAGCTCCATCCGGCACGCCTCCACGGCGGGCGAGGCGCTGAACCCGGAGGTGTTCGCCCGCTTCCGGGAGGCCACGGGCCTGAGCATCATGGAGGCCTTCGGCCAGACCGAGACAACATTGACCATCGGCACCTTTACGGGCATGAGCCCGCGCCCCGGCTCCATGGGCAAGCCCAACCCCCTCTACGAGGTGGCGCTGCTGGGCGGCGACGGGAAGCCCGCCGCCGCCGGCGAAACGGGGGAGATCTGCATCTCTGTGGCCTCAGGGGCCACGGCGGGCCTGTTCACGGGCTACCTCAACAACCCCGCCGCCACCGCCGCCGCCATCCACGACGGCTGGTACCACACCGGCGACCTGGCCTGGCGGGATGAGGACGGCTACTACTGGTACGTGGGCCGGGCCGACGACGTCATCAAGTCCAGCGGCTACCGCATCGGGCCCTTCGAGATCGAGAGCGTCATCATGGAGCTGCCCTACGTCTTAGAATGCGGCGTCTCCGCCGAGCCGGACGAGGTGCGCGGCCAGGTGATCAAGGCCAGCATCGTCCTGGTCCGGGGCACAGAGGGCAGCGAAGAGCTGAAAAAGGAAATTCAGGACTACGTCAAGCGCCGCACCGCGCCCTACAAATACCCCCGCATCATCGTGTTCCGGGAGGATTTGCCGAAAACCATCAGCGGGAAGATCATTCGGAACCAGCTATAATATATAAGTGTTGCCTCCCCCCTTGGGGGAGGCAACACAGAAAGCAGCATCACCGCCTCCCCCGAAGGGGGAGGCGGAAAAAGGAGGCACAGCGGATGGACGGGCGTTTTTCGAGGACGGAACTGTTGCTGGGCGCTCCCGCGATGGAGCGCCTGTCGAAGGCCCGGGTGGCGGTGTTCGGGCTGGGGGGCGTCGGGGGCTACGTGGTGGAGGCCCTGGCCCGCAGCGGGGTCGGGGCGCTGGAGCTGGTCGACAGCGACACGGTTTCCCTCACAAACCTCAACCGCCAGATTCTCGCCACGGAGGCCACGGTGGGACAGTACAAGGCCGACGCCGCCGCGGCCCGGGTTCGGGAGATCAACCCCGCCGCCGAGGTCCGCGCCCGCCGGGTGTTCTTCGGGCCGGACACGGCGGGGGACTTCGATTTTTCCGTTTATGACTATGTGGTGGACGCCGTCGACACCGTCACCGCCAAGCTGGCAATCATTCTTGCAGCGCGGGCGGCGGGGACGCCGGTCATCAGCTCCATGGGGGCGGGGAACAAGCTGGACGCCTCCGCCTTCCGCGTGGCGGATGTGTATGACACCAGCGTCTGCCCCCTGGCGCGGGTGATGCGGCGGGAGCTGCGGCGGCTGGGGGTGCCGGCGCTGAAGGTGGTCTATTCCACGGAGCCGCCGCTGACGCCCTCGGGCGGGACGGAGGCCCCGCCCGAGGGACGCCGCGCCCTGCCCGGGAGCGTCGCCTTCGTCCCCGCTGCCGCGGGGCTGCTGCTGGCGGGGGAAGTCGTGCTGGACCTGTGCCGCGGCGTCCGGTAGCCAGCCGTTTCCCCCTAAAAGGAGAAAAATGGATATTTTCTCTATTTCCTCCCCCAATGGGGGAGGAAAAGAGTGATACTGAACAATTACAATTTAAAATAGGAGCGTGAATGGAAACATGAGATGGACGAGAGCGAAATACCTGCCCGGGACGCCGCTGGGGGAGCATGGCCGCGTCACCGCCGGCGCGGAGCATATCGCGCTGAGCAAAAACGCGGCGAAGGAGGGTATGGTCCTGCTGAAAAACGAGCGGAACGCCCTGCCCCTGGCCCGGGGGACGCGGATCGCGCTGTTCGGAAAGGGGAGCTTCGACTATGTGAAGGGCGGCGGCGGCAGCGGGGAGGTGACCGTACCCTATATCCGCAACCTCTATGAGGGCTTTGTTAAACTCCTGGGGGAGGCGGCGCTGTTCCGGGGCACGGCGGAGTTTTACCGGGCAAATGTGGCGGCACAGTACGCCGCCGGCCGCGTCCCCGGTCTCACTGCAGAGCCGGAGCTTCCCGACGCTCTGCTGGCGCGGGCCCGGGCCTTCACGGACACGGCGGTGGTTTCCATCAGCCGCTATTCCGGCGAGGGCTGGGACCGCAAGTCGGAGTTCGACACCGCTGAAACCCACAAGGGCGTCGAGCGGGGCGACAACGTCCGCCTGATGGACGAGATTTTCGAGGACGGGGATTTTTACTTCTCCCACGCGGAGCGGGCCATGCTGGAAAAGGTCAGCGCCGCCTTTCCCAAAACCGTCGTGGTGCTGAACACCGGCGGGATGATTGAGACAGCCTGGCTGAAGGACAACAGCGCGGTGGACGCGGTGCTGCTGGCCTGGCAGGGCGGCATGGAAGGCGGCCTCGCGGCGGCGGAGCTGATTATGGGCGAGGGCAATCCCTCCGGCAAGCTTGCCGACACCTTCGCGGCCCGGCTGGAGGACTACCCTTGCGCGGATACCTTTTACGATTCCGACGATTATGTCGACTATTATGAGGATATCTATGTTGGCTACCGCTATTTTGAAACCATCCCCGGCGCGGCGGAGAAGGTGGTCTACCCCTTCGGCTACGGCCTCTCCTATACGGTTTTTGAGCTGACAGAGCGAAAGCTGCGGCTGACGGACAGCGAAGTGATCGCCTCCGTGAAGGTCCTCAACGCCGGAAAATACCCCGGAAAAGAGGTCGTCCAGGTCTATTACAGCGCTCCGCAGGGCAAATTGGGCAAGCCCGCGAAGGTTCTGGGCGGGTATCAGAAAACGAAAATGCTGGCCCCCGGCGAGGCGCAGACCGTGATTATCCGCTTCCCGGTAGATGCCATGGCCTCCTACGACGACCTCGGCAAGGTGCAAAAATCCGCCTGGCTGCTGGAACAGGGCGACTACAAATTTTATATCGGCACCTCCGTCCGGGATGTGGCGGAAGCAGACAGCGTCCTGCATCTGGCGGAGGACAAAATCGTGGCCCAGTTGACGCCAAGGATGGTCCCGACTTCACTTGCGAAGCGGATGCTGGCCGACGGCAGCTTTGAGGCCCTGCCCACCTCCGCACCCCACGACCCCAACGAGGACATTTTCGAGCGCATGGCGGAGGGCGATATGGAGTTCCCGGTCCCCGGAGTGCGGGCCATGCCGGGCTACCAGATGTTCCAGCCGCGGAAGCTGCCCCAGCTCATCGACGTGGCGGAGGGGAACATGGGCCTCGACGAATTTGTCGCCCAGCTCCCCGACGAGGACCTGGCCCACCTGCTGGGCGGACAGCCCAACACGGGGCTTGCAAATACCTTCGGCTTCGGCAACAATGTTCTCTACGGCATCCCGAATGTGATGACGGAGGACGGCCCCGCGGGCGTCCGCTTCGCGCCCGAAACCGGCGTCACCACCACCGCCTTCCCCTGCGCCACATTGCTGGCCTGCACCTGGGACCCGGAGGTGTGCGAGGCTGTGGGAAGGGCCGGGGGCATGGAGGCCAAGGAGAACAACATCTGCGTCTGGCTGACCCCCGCCGTGTGCATCCACCGCAACCCCCTGTGCGGCCGGAACTTTGAGTATTACAGCGAGGACCCGCTGCTGGCGGGCAAACAGGCGGCGGCGATGGTGCGGGGCATCCAGAGCTGCCGCGTCGCGGCCACGCCCAAGCATTTCGCCCTCAACAACAAGGAGACCAACCGCAAAAACAGCGATTCCCGGGCCTCCGAGCGGGCGATCCGGGAAATCTA
>JAFUVO010000124.1 GCA_017477525.1 Oscillospiraceae bacterium
CGGATGAGGTGGGACGCAGCGCATGGCTTACGTGGAATAACATCGCAACGCCCACCTCATCAGTCACGGCCCTTGCGGGGGACGGGCCGCGACAGCTTCCCCGCCCGGGCGGGGAAGCCTTGGTGCCGCCCTGCGCCGTGAAGCGCAAAAATGAAAGTTTGCCATCACGCGAAAAGCTTCAACAATAAGAGCCTAATATAATGATTCATAATAAAGTATTGTACCATCCCCCCGCCGCCCCTGTCAACGGAAAGCTTTGGAGCGCCGCGCTTTTCGTGAATTACGCGGGAAAATCGCCCGCTACCCCGTTTTTTTCTGTGGAAAAGCGAATTGTTCGGTAGTACGCCGTTCTATATAATACAAATAATAAGAGGAATTGACAGCCACACATGACGCCGCGGCTGTGCCGCGTGAGAAAAGGAAAGAAAAACATGACAATTTTCTCCCTGTTTTCCTTTGCCGGCGGTCTGGGCCTGTTCCTGTTCGGGATGCACGTTTTAGGCGAGGCCATCCGCCGCCAGGCCGGCGGCCGGATGAAGCGTGTGCTGGAAAAGCTGGTGTCCAACCGCCTGATGGGCGTCCTGGTGGGCGCCGGCGTCACCGCCGTGATCCAGTCCTCGGGAGCCACCACGGTCATGCTCCTGGGCTTCATCAACTCCGGCATCATGTCCCTGCGGGATTCAATCGGCCCGATCTTCGGGGCCAACATTGGCACCACGGCCACCGCCTGGCTGCTGGCTCTCAACGACATCTCCGGCGACAGCCTTGTTCTGCGGCTGCTGAACCCCGACAGCTTCGTCCCCGTGCTGGCCTTTATCGGCGCGGTGCTGCTGGTGTTCTGCAAGCGGGACACGGCCCGGGACGTGGGGACGATGCTCTTAGGCTTCTCCGTGCTGATGTTCGGCATGGATTCCATGAGCGGGGCTATGGCCCCCCTGAGCCAGTCCGAGTCTTTCAAGCGCATCCTGACGGTGCTGGACAACCCCATTCTGGGCATCCTGGCCGGCTTCGCCGTGGCGGCGGTGCTGCAATCCTCCTCCGCCTCCGTGGGCATTGTCCAGGCCGCGGCGGTCACGGGGGTCATCACCGCCGCCAACGCCCTGCCCATCATCATGGGCGTCAACATCGGCGCGGGCCTGATCGTCCTCGTGGCCGGCGCCGGCACGAACCGGGACGCCCAGCGGGCCTCCTGGGTCTACATGCTCCACAACACCATCGCCGCCCTGGTGGGCCTGGTCCCGCTTCTGATTTTGGAGGGCGCCGGCTTTGACGGGCTGTACACGCCGGTCAACGCCTTCGACATCGCCCTGCTGCACACCTGCTACAAGGCCCTCAGCACCGTGATTCAGCTCCCCTTCGTACCGCAGATCCTCTGGCTCACCGGGCGCATTGTCCGCTCCGCGCCGGAGGACCAGAAATTCGCGATGCTGGACGACAACTTTTTGAAAACCCCCGCCGTGGCCGTGGCGAGGTGCATCGAGCTGACCAACGAGATGGCGGAGGCCACCCGCCGCTCCATCCGCGAGGCCATCAGCGTCGTCCGCTCCTACGACGCCGCCCTGGTCAAGGACGTGCGCTCCCTTGAGGACCGGATCGACGTCTATGAGGACAAAATCGGCGGCTTCCTGGTCAAGCTCTCGGGGCAGAAGCTCTCCTATTCCGACAGCCGGGAGGTCACGCGGCTGCTGCACAGCATCAACGACTTTGAGCGCATCAGCGACCACGCCCGCAACGTGGTCCACTCCGGCGCGGAGCTGCAGGAAAAGGAGCTGCGCTTCAGTGAAGTGGGCCAGCGGGAGCTGGAGGTGCTGTTAAAAGCGCTGGAGGAGGTCGTAGATTTGGCGGTGGACGCCTTCCTCAACGAGGACACAGCCACCGCCCTGCGCATCGAGCCGCTGGAACAGCACGTCGACGAGCTCCGCTCCGACCTGCGCTCCCGCCACATCGACCGGCTCAAACGCGGCGAGTGCGGCATGGTCGAAAGCTTTGTCTACACCGACATCCTCACGGATTTGGAGCGCGTTTCCGACCACTGCAGCAACATCGGCCTGAGCATTCTGGAACTGCGCCGCAGCGAGTACGCCCCCCACAGCTACGAGGCCCAGCTCCGTGCCGCCGACAGCCACTACAACCAGCTCTACGGCGAATATCTCGCAAAATATAAGCTCCCGTAAACACAATGATTCCGCCCCCCTTTGGGGGACGGAATCATTGTGTTTACTGAACTCTCGCGAAAACGGCTTCCAGCGGAATCGTCAAATCCTCAAAAAGGCTGCACCGAAATTCCGTCACGACCTCCGCCTTCTGCGCCGGGGAGAGCCGCGCCAGCAGGTAGTCCGGGTAGAGGGAGTAGATGTTGTTCAGCTCAAGCCGGCCGTCTCGGAGCAGGTACTGTTCCACGGAGCGGTCCCCGGGACTGACGATCCAGTATTCCCTGACCCCGCAGCGGGCGTAAACCGTTTTCTTGTATCCCTTATCCCGTGCCGCCGTGCCGGGGGAGAGAATTTCCACCGCCAGGTCCGGCGCGCCGTGGACCCCGTCCGGGCGCAGCTTCTCCGGGTCGCAGACCACCATAAAATCAGGGCTGAAACGGTCTGCTTCCGTCAGAAACACCAGCGCGCCGTCCGGGATGGGAGTACAGCGTTTTCCGCGCAGATACTGGTGGAAAATCCCGTAAATATTCCCGGAAATCAACACATGGTTCAGCGCCGCCGGGGCCATCATCACGGTTTTCCCGTTGAGCGTTTCCTCCGGGTATTCCTCCTGATATGCCAAATTGCCGTCCATGGACGCCCCCTCCCCTGCCCCGCGTTCTCCGGCGAGACATATTTTCTTATCACACAGGCCCCGCCCGGAGGGCGGGGCCTGTCATTTATTCTATCAGAAAAACTTCCGGATTCTCTCGTCCTCGGCGGTGTTGGGGTCCGCGCTGCAGGAAACCACAAAATCGACCTTGTTGGCATTGCTGAACTTGTCCAGCCACTCCAGGAAGTCCGCCACGGCCGCGGAGGAGCGATCTTCGAGCATCTTCAGGAAGTTGTCAATAAACACATGGGTGATATCGTAATTGCCGGCGTGGAGTCCGGAGATAAAGCCGCGGAGCAGGGCCGCGGAGTTGATACTGTATTCGCTGGCATGGATCAGACGCACAGTGTAGGGGATATCGTAAGTCAGGTTTTTGTCCTTTTCAATGCACACCACATTGCCGTGGGCCTCCTCCGCCGCCTGACGGATCAGTTCGACCAGCGTCTTTGTTTTCCCGGAACCCTTGAGCCCCATAATTACCTTAACCATAGGAAGATCACGCTCCTTAGAGAGAATTTTTCTGCCTTTCCAAACGAAAAGGAAGCGCCGGGGAGGACGATTCCCCCCTCCCCCTGTGGGTATCATACCATGAAACCGCCACCGAGGCAAGGAAAAAATAAACAAACCCGGCAAAAATTTTGCCGGGTTTGCCTGTACAGTTTTATTCCCCCTTGAGCTGGCGGAACATGTTTTTCTTGTACTCCTCCACGCCGGGCTGGTTGAAGGGGTTGACGCCGCTGATATAGGCGGAAATGGCGCAGGCCATCTCGAAGAAGCAGACCAGGGCGGCAAAGCCGGCCTCGTCCCGGGCCTCCGCCGTCACCGTCATATTGGGGACGCCTCCGGTGAGGTGGGCCTGGCGTACAGCGTTGGCCGCGATCTCCTGGATGTCGAAGAACTCCTTCCCCGCCAGATAGTTCAGCTTGTCCGGGTCGCCCATCTCAAAGGGCACCTGGCACTTTGTCCGGGCGCCGCGGAGGCGGACCACGGTCTCCATCAGGGTGCGGGGGCCGTCCTGGATATACTGGCCCATGGAGTGCAGGTCGGCGTTAAATTCCACGGAGGCGGGGTAGATGCCGATGCCGTTCTTGCCCTCGCTCTCGCCGAAGAGCTGCTTCCACCACTCCGCCATGAAGCGGAAGGCCGGCTCATAGCAGGCCAGGATCTCGATGCTCTTTCCGCCGCGGTAGAGGTTCTGGCGGGCGGCGGCGTACTGCCAGGCCGGGTTCTCCGGGCTCTGGACGCTCAGGGCGCTCATCTCGTCGATGGCGGCGGCGATGACCGCCTCCACGTCGATGCCGGCGGCGGCCATAGGCAGCAGGCCCACGGCGGACAGGACGCTGAAGCGCCCGCCCACGTCGTCGGGCACCGTGAACATCTCATAGCCCTCGCCCAGGGCGTAGTCGTGGAGTGTGCCCTTGTTGGCGTCGGTGGTGACGTAGATGCGCTTTTTCGCGGTGTTGCGGCCATATTTGCGCTCCAACAGGCTCTTGGCCACGCGGAAGCCCAGGGCCGGCTCCAGGGTGCCGCCGGACTTGGAGATCACGTTGACCGAGAAGTCCTTGTCCCCGAGGACCGTACACAGCTCGTTGATGCTGTCGGGAGAGAGGGAGTTGCCGAGGAAGTAGACCTCCGTCTCGCCGGGCATCTGGTTGTGGCTGGGGGTGCGCAGCAGCTCGATGGCCGCCCTCGCGCCCAGGTAGCTGCCGCCGGTGCCCACCACCAGCAAAGCCTGGCCCTGGCGGCGGATGTTCTGCGCCGCGGCGACGATGCTCTTCAGCTCGCCGTCCCTCATGCGCTTGGGAAGGTCCAGCCAGCCGGTGAAATCGCTGCCCGCGCCGGTGCGCCCCGCGAGAATCCGGTGCGCCTCCGCCGCGGCGGCGTAATCGGGACCGCCTTCAATAAAAAAATCGCTCGCGCCGGAAAGATCAACCTTAACCATATATCATTTCTCCTGTCCCCGGGAAAGCGCTCCCGGTAATTTGGCTATATTGTAGCGCGAACGGGAGAATTTTACAAGTGTTTTCTATCATTTTCCTTGCTTCAAAGGCCAAAAGCCCTGTCTCAGGCCGACTTGAACAGCACCACGCCGCCCAGCATCAGCGCCAGCCCGGCAACCTTCCCCCAGCCGAAGGGGACCTTCTCGCTGCCCATGAGCCCGAGGGCGTCGATCAGCGCCGCCACCAAAAGCTGCGAGATCAGAATCACCGAAATGCTCACCGTGGGCGACAGGCTCTTAATTCCCAGCATCACCGTCACCGTAATGACCAATCCCAGCACCCCGCCGAACCAATAGAGCTTCGGCGTTTCCCCGAGGGCGGCGAAGCTGCCCTGCCGCCAGAACAGCAGCACGATGAGCGACAGAGCCGCCGCCGTACACTGCACCAGGGCGTTGGCCTCCATCGTGCCGATGCGCTCCCCCAGCCGGGTGTTCATCACCCCCTGTACGCTCATCGCCATCCCCGCGGCAATGCTGAATATAACGCCCCATACCATAGGCCTCGTACCCCTTTCGTAACAATAATGTTTGTAAGAATCCTTCGTTGCCTCGACCCAGTTCGCGCCCGAAAACGCGAATAAAATCAAATCCATTATTGGCGGAAACCGCGTTTTCGCCAATAATACTCATCACGGAGTGAGTGCCGCTCCCCCGCGGCGGCGCGAACGAAGTGCAGTTTCTACGGATTAGGACCCGAAGGGTTCTAATCCGTTATTCCCCCCGGTACAGCTCCAGCCCCGGGAGGGCCTGTTTGACGCAGATGGCCAAAATCGGGAACAGCAGCATCCCCATCACGCCCCCGAGGGTCCAGCCGGCGTAAATCGCCGCCAGCGACGCCAGCGGATGCAGGCCCAGCTGGTCGCCCAGCAGCTTGGCCTGGATGGCCGAGCGCAGCACCGTCACCGCGGCGTAAGTAATGGCGAGCCCCAGCGCCAGCGGGACCTGGCCCGTGAGCAGCTCGTAGAGCGCCCAGGGCAGCAGCACGGTCCCCACCCCCAGCACCGGCAGCGCGTCCACCACGGCGGTCAGCAGCGCCAGCAGAAGCGCGTAGCGCAGGCGAAGCAGCAAAAACGCCCCCGCCAGCACCGCGCAGATAATCAGGCTCATCAGCCCCTGGGCCTTGAGCCAGCGCCCCAGGGTCCGCCGCAGGTCGCGGCGCAGCAGACGCGCGCGGCAGAGAAAGCGGTCCGGCAGCAGCCGCGCCGCGCCGTGCAGCAGCTCCGGGTAGCAGGCGGAAATAAAATAGCTCCCGATCAGCGCCGTCACGGTGAACAGCAGCACGTCCGGCGCGGCGGCGGCGAAGCCGGAGGCCAGGGCCAGGGCCCGCCCGGTCAGCTCCCCCGGCAGCCGGGCCAGGCGCTCCGTAAGGCCGGAAACCGCGCCGTCGATCAGATTTGCCACGCCCTCCGGCGCCCTCGCGATCCAAACATCCAGAAGCGTCTGCCAGCGCCGCAGCGTGTCCGTGATGCCTTCCAGCATCCCCGGCAGGCGGGGCAGCAGTTCCCCGACCTCATGCAGCACCCGCGCCCCCAGCAGCCACAGCAGCGACAGCGCCGCCGCGAAAAAGACAAGGGAGCAGACGCCCGCCGCCAGCGGGCGCTTCAGCCCCCGGCGGCAAAGCCCCCCCACCGCCGGCTCCATCGCCGCCGCCGCGGCCCAGGCGATCAGAAATGGCCACAGCCAGGGCAGCACCCACCGGCTGAACAGGTACAGCGCCCCCAGCCCCAGCAGAATGTATAGCGCGATTTGCAGCAGTCCCGACGGTATCCTGTGCGGCATGGCTTCCTCCTTTTTATGGTCGACTGCGAAACTCCGTTGGGCAGTCAAACAGATGCCCCAATATCATAATAAGCGTTTTCCCCCTGGAATAGTCAGCGGGGCAAAAAATAATCCTTGCACATCGCCGCGGGTTGTGGTAATATAATGGCTCGTAAAGACATTTGCCCGCGGGAGGTGGACGCGCGATGGCGGCGAAGCTCTATATTGTGGACGGACAGGTGCTCCCGGAGGTGTTTCTCCGGGTCTGCCAGGCCAAGGAGCACCTGCAGACCGGCGCGGCCGCGACCGTAGCGGAGGCGGCGGCGATGGCGGGCATCAGCCGCAGCGCGTTTTACAAGTACCGGGACGCGGTGACGCCCTTCCGGGACATGAAGCGCGACCAGATCGTCACCTTCAGCGTGATTACCCGGGACCGCCCCGGCGCGCTGTCCTCCGTCCTGAATATTTTTGCCGGAAACAGCGCGAATATTCTCACGATCAACCAGTCCATCCCCGCCAACGGCGTGGGCATCGTGACGATTTCCTTCATCGCCGAAGGGGAACTCTCCCTCGACGCGCTCCGCGCCGCGCTGGAAGCGCTGGACGCGGTGGTCCGCATCGAGGTCCTGGCGGGATAAAAATACGCAAGGGAAATGAAATTTTCAATTTCATTTCAGGCTGGTATATCGCAGGTAAACAGATATAAAAAAGATTGGGAGGACAAGATGATGAAATATGCCGCATTGCTGGGGGCCGGCGTTGTGGGGGCAGGCGTGGCGGAGATGATGCAGGGCAACGCCGCCTATCTGGAAAAAAGCGTGGGCGAGCCGGTCGCTTTAAAATATATCCTCGAACCCCGGGACTGCTCGGGCCAGCCCTGGGCGGACAAGGTGGTCAAGGATTTCTCCGTGATTGAGAATGACCCGGAGGTCAGCGTCGTGGCCGAGTGCATCGGCGGCGTGGGCGTGGCCTATGACTTTGTCCGACGCGCCCTTCTGGCGGGGAAAAGCGCCGTGACCAGCAACAAGCAGCTGATCGCGGAAAAGGGCCTCGAGCTGCTGTCCATCGCCAAGGAAAAAGGCGTCTTTCTGCTGTTTGAGGCCAGCGTGGGCGGCGGTATTCCGCTGATCCGCCCCCTGACCAACTGCCTGGCGGCCAACCGCATCGACGCGGTGGCGGGCATTGTGAACGGCACCACCAACTACATCCTGACCCAGATGATCGACTGCGGCCAGGACTTCGACGCGGCTTTGAAGGAGGCCCAGCGCCTGGGCTACGCGGAGGCGGACCCCAGCGCGGACGTGGACGGCATCGACGCCCTGCGGAAAATCTGCATCCTCGCCGACCTGTGCTTTGGCAGCAACCTCCCGCCGGAGAAGGTGTCGGCGGAGGGCATACGCGGCGTCAGTCTGGCGGACGTGGCCTTCGCGGAAAAGCTGGGCTACAGCGTCAAGCTCTTGGCCTGCGCCCGCCGCCTCGAGGGGGAGCGCTTCACCGCCTTTGTGGCGCCTATGCTGGTCCCCCGCGGGAACCTTCTGGCGGACGTGGGCGGCGTGATGAACGCCGTGGTGGTCACGGGCAACGCCGTGGGCGACTGCCTGTTCTACGGCGCGGGGGCGGGCCGTATGCCCACCGCCAGCGCCGTAGTGGCGGACATCATCGACGCCATGCGCCGCGGCAACGGGCGGAAGTTCATCGACTGGGCCCCCGAGCGCCCGGAGCTGTGGGCAGACCCCCGGGAAGTCCCCTTCCGCTGGTTTGTGCGCTATCAGAACGGCTGCGCCAACGCCATCGTCGACCAGTGCCTCAGCGACAACGGCGAATGCGCCGGCATCACCCCGCCAATGACGCGGGGGGAGTTGGAGGAAAAATTCAACGGGACGGAAATCCTCAGCGCCTTCCGGGTGAAGGATTGAAAAACGCGAATATCCTGCGGCCCCGCCTTCCGGCGGGGTCGTTTTTTGTGTATGGCCCTTACGGTTAAATTTTTCATATAACGGATAGCTTCCATTCTTTTGCTTCACGAAGCAAGGCTCCCCCGTCCCTGGCGGGGGGCTGTCAGTCATTAGAAAATAATGGAAGAAAAACCTTGCGAATTTCAATATATGTGTATATAATATTCAGCAGCAAACCGGTCGGCTGCCGAATCGGTATTTCTGATATTTGGAGGGAGTTTATCATGGCGAAGAGATTCCTGAGCGTTCTGTTGGCGCTGTGCATGGCGCTGTCGCTGGCCCCGGCGGGGGCGTGGGCGGAAGACGGCGGCAAGTACGCGATTCAGTCGATTCTTGTTAGCGGCGACAATGACGTTACGGTAAAAGTCCAGAATATCAACGGCAGCGGGGGATTGCTGTCTGTGGTCTTTTACGATGCGGACAGGCGGATGCTGTACGAGAATCAGACAGAGCTTCCGTCGATGACCCCGGGTGAGACAAACGATTTCCCTGTTTCGTTTACCGAAAACCTCTATGGGGTCCGCTACATTTCCGCTTTGATATATGATGGGCAGATGAAGCCCCTCTGCCAAGCGTATTCCTTTGACAGCGGCGACGCCGGCATGGACTTTTACGCCAGTTACACCGTCAGCTTCGACGCCAACGGCGGCGAGGTGTCCACGGCGAGCAAGCGCGTCACCAATGGCAGCGCCTACGGCGAACTCCCGACCCCCACGCGGAGCGGACGCAGCTTCGGGGGTTGGTATGCCAGCGGCTGGTATGCCCACGGCGGGACGCCTGTCACGGCGGAGACCCTTGTATCCCTGGAAGCGGACCAGACGCTCCACGCCCTCTGGTACAGGACGGAACCCCTGACGCTGCGCATGTTCGACCAGGCGGAAGCGGACGCGGCGGAACACGGCGAGAGCAGCGCCCAGGGGTACCGGCGCGGCGAGACCTTTACCGCACGGCTGCGCCTCGAAGGCGGCGCGGATATTGCGTCCTTCTTTTTCGCGCTTGACTTTGACAGCGATATTGTGACTGTCATAGGAGAAGAGCCGATAAACAACGGTTTTTATATGACTACAAGCAGCCTGGAAACAGGAGTTGCCGCAGCTACTGGGGATTCCGAGCCAGCGCCATTTGATCTGTTTGATATCACTTTCCAGATTTCCGACACCGCCGAACCCGGTACTTACGATTTCGCGAAAATTTCGGAACAGCGAGACTGCGAGTTCTGGGATGGAGAAGATGATGAATATAATAACGTTTCCACATCCTTCCAAAAGCTGACCATAGTTCCCGGCGATACAGAGTACATCGTACAATTTGATCCTTGTGGCGGTACGCTGGCCTCTGGAAAGCTCCAAAAGCTGGCGATTCACGGCGAAACCTACGGCAAACTGCCAGTCCCAATCAGAAGGGGCTATCGTTTCCTCGGCTGGTATACCAGTGACGGGACACAAATCACGGCGGAGACAACCGTATCTCTGGAAGAAAACCATACACTCTACGCCCACTGGTACAAAACGGAAGGCTTGACGCTTCGTCTGTTCGACAGTGCGGAGGCCGGCGTCGAGGAACCCGAGGACAGCACCGCCCATGGCTACAGGCGCGGCGAAGCAGTTACTGCTCGCCTGAGCTTGGACGGCGATGTGGGCATTGGATCAGGAGAAGTGCACCTTGTCTATGACAGTGACATTTTGACGGTCGCGGAAATAAACAGCTGCGGCACGGTTTATCCGGCTGTTGGTCAAGACGGAAATAATATCGATATAGCTTGGGGCAATCCAGACAACACATACGCGTCGTTTGATTTGCTCGATATTACATTCCTGATTTCCAGCAGTGCCGCACCCGGCACTTATGATTTCGCGGTTATCTCGGAAATGGGCAGATTGGAGTTCTCTGATTCCGAAACGGGCGACAATTACGATTCTTTCTCCACGTCCCTCCAAAAGCTGAACATTGTTGCCGGCGACCCGGAAAATCCATACATCCTGTTTGACCCACAGGGCGGCAGTCTGGACGATTCCCCGCGATTGAAGACAGTGGTACCCGGCGAAACCTACGGCGATTTGCCGACCCCAGTCAGAACGGGCTATCGGTTCCTTGGCTGGTATGCCGGCGGGGAACTTGTCACGTCAGAAGACGTGGTAACGTTGCCGGATGACCAGACGCTCTACGCCCATTGGTACGAAATCCCTCCTTTGGTGCTCCGTCTGTTCGATAAGGCGGAGGCCGATGCCGCGGTGCCCGGGGAGAACACCGCCCATAGCTACAGGCGCGGAGAAAAGGTCACCGCCCGGCTGCGCGTGGACGGCTATGAAAGCATCGGGTTTGGCCAAATTCACCTTGACTATAACAGTGACATTTTGACGCTCGAGAACACAGAGAGCTGCGGCACGGTTGATCCGGCTTTTGGTCAAAATGGAAATAGATTGAACATGGCATTCGTTAGTGCACGGAACAGATACGCGCCGTTTGATGTGGTTGATATTACATTCCGGATTTCCAACAGCGCCGAACCCGGCACTTATGATTTCGCGGTTATCTCGGAGCCGGACGGATTGCAGTTCGGGGATGCCGAAACGGAAAATGATTACGGTACTGTCCCCACATCCTTCCAAAAGCTGACCATAATACCCGGAGGAGTATTCTACGTCCAATTCGACCCGCAGGACGGTACGCTGGAGAAATCCGAGCGTGAGAAGGCGGTGGTATTGGGCGAAGCTTACGGGGAGCTGCCTGCGCCGGTGCTGGAGAACTATGATTTTGCCGGCTGGTACACGGAAAAAACCGGCGGTGAAAAAATCGAAAGCGCGACCATAGCCGCCATGACGGCAGATCAGACACTTTACGCCCACTATAGGGGCAAGCCCCACACGGTGGCCTTCGATGCCAGCGGCGGCAGTGTCGACCCGGAGGAAAAAACCGTGTACTACGGTGAAACCTACGGCGAGCTTCCGACCCCCGTTTGGGCCGACCACAGCTTTGACGGCTGGTATACCGCCACAAAAACCGGCGGCACGAAAATCGAAAGCGCAGCCACGGTCAGCCTGACAGAGGACCAGACGCTCTACGCACACTGGACCTATACGCCCAGCAGTTTCACGGTCCGCTTCGACGCCAACGGCGGCGGCGCGAATCCCGAGAGCATCCGCGCCACCAACGGCAGCCCCTACGGTACGCTCCCAACGCCCGCATGGGATGGACACAGCTTCGACGGCTGGTACACCGAAAAAACCGGCGGCACGAAAATCGAAAGCGCAACCACAGCCAGCCTCACGGCGGACCAGACGCTCTACGCCCACTGGACCTATACGCCTGTCACCTTTACGGTGTACCTGGACGCGGGGGACGGAACAATGGAACACGAGAGCATCCGCGTCACCAACGGCGGCGACTACAGCGCTCTGCCGGTGCCTGTGCTGACCGGGTACAGCTTCGAAGGCTGGTACACGGCCAAGAACGGCGGGAGTAAAATTGAAAGCACTGCCATGGTCAGCCTGACAGCGGATCGGACGCTTTACGCACATTGGACGCAGATCGGTTACACCGTCACCTTCGACTACAACGGGGGCGAGAAGGGAATCGCGACTAAAATTGTTAATTACGGCGAAGACTACAACACACTCCCGAAGACGGACCGCCTCGGCTATGAGTTTGTATATTGGCGAGATGAAAACGGGCGCGAGATCACGTCCAGCAGCAAGGTGCTTCTGGCAAAGGATCACACGCTCACTGCGGAATGGAACGCCCGGCGCTACACGGTAACATTTGACCGGAACGACGGGTCCGAACTCAGCGCGGGAACACGCTATGTGACCTACGGCTCGACTTACGGGGCCGCGTTGCCCGACGCGCCGGCGAGAAGTGGCTATGCCTTTACGGGCTGGTATACGATGCCGGAGGGCGGGACGCAGATTAGGGCTTCCGATCCCGTCGAAACCCTGCGGGACCAGAAGCTCTACGCCCACTGGGAGCAAGGCCAATTCACCATCCGCTACAACGCCAACGGCGGGAGCGGCGCGCCGGCGGCGCAGATGAAGGCGCCGGGCAAGGATTTGACGCTGAGCAGCAAACTCCCCCGGCGCACGGGCTACATCTTCCTCGGCTGGGCCGAGGCCAGGGACGCGGCGGAAGCGGCATACCAGCACGGGGACAGCTATACCCGGGACGAGGACCTGACACTCTACGCCGTGTGGGAACGGGAGACATATTATGTGGCATACGACGCCAACGGCGGCACGGGGGCGCCGGCGCTTCAGAGCAAAATGTACGACATCGCCCTGACGCTGTCCGGCGATCAACCGACACTGACGGGCTACGATTTTCAAGGCTGGGCCCTGAACCGCTTTGCCACCGTGGCGCGCTACCAGCCCGGCGACAGCTACACCGCCAACGCCCCGGCGAAGCTCTACGCCGTCTGGAAGCGGGCGGACAACAGGCTCAAGCCGGAAAAGGCCAGCGACCTGGGCTATGATTTTGGGAACACCGCCAGGGTGTTTACCTACATCAACAATTTCATACCACAGTCGAGCTTCGAGCTCATGTTCGGAAAAACGGAGCGGGCGCTGAGATACTATCTGGCCCACCAGCTGTGGAGCGGCAACTGCTTCGGCATGACGGGCACGGCGGGGCTGCTCTTTGAGGATGAAAACGAGCTTCAGCCCTCGGATTTTTCCAAAAATATGACCTATGCCCGGGAGCTGAAGCTGGGCGACAGCAACGGCGAGTTTACGCTGCAGGAATTTATCGAGGCGGTCCAGGTCAGCCAGTTTTCGGAGCTGGTGCAGTACGATTTGAAAAATAACAGCTTTGATGACAAAAGGCATCCTGAAACGCTCAACGCGCTGGTGGCACAGGTCCGGGCCTTCCAGGAAACGGGACACGCGCCCGTGGTCGTGAGCGTCTACGGGCCGGATGGCCGCGGCCACGCGCTGCTGGCTTACAAAGTGGAAGAAGCGGACAGCTCCGCCAAGCTCCGGGTTTACGACCCCAACTATCCGGGGGACAACGAACGTTTCATCACGCTGACGCGGGACAAGGGCAATTATACCGGCTGGGAATACAGCCTCAGCACCAAAGTAAGATGGTGGGGGCCGGAAAATCAAAAATCGCATATCTCATATGTGCCCTATCAGGATATCATCGAGGTCTGGAACAGCCGAGGCTCAGGCTTGGGGACGGAAGGGGCCTTCGTGAACGTCAACATGGATGTGGATATCCGGGATGCCAGCGGCGCACGGCTGGCCAGCATCATTGAAGGGGATGTGAGCACTGCCCGTTCGGATATTTACGGGATGGAGGTCCTGGGCGTGATGCTCGACAATGAGGGCAATATTCTCGAGGACAAAAACACCGGCAGCGGCGCCTATCTCTGGCTCCCCGCGGACCGCTATACCGTGGAGCGCCTGACCCCCCTCCACGGCCTGCTGGGCGCGGACGCGCAGGAGCTGGAAATCAGCGTCACCCACACCAAGCGCAGCGCAGACGTCAAAACCAGCGCGGACACGGTCATTCTGGCTGTGGACGACGGGCAGGAGCTGAACTATGTGCGCTTTGCGCCGGAGGAGCAGGGCTGCAGCTACGATGTGACGCTCAGCAGCAGCGCGGATACCTCGAAGAAGGAGGTCCGGCTCACGGGAACGGTGGCCGGCGGAAGCGGCACCGCTCTGAGCAAAATCGGCGGCAGCGTCGCCGTGGACGGGGCTGACGACGGCTCGGCCGCGCTGGTGATCGATAACGCGAAGCAGGAGCTGAGCGGCGGCCTGTCCGCCGGCCTGATGGAGATGCCGGTGCTGGTCAGCCTCTATGACGGACAGCCGGGCGGAGCCGTTTCGACGGTGGCGGAGGAAAAAGGCAATTACGCCCTCCCGGCCTGCACGCTGGAAGCGCCCCTCGGTTATTCCTTCGGCGGATGGACGCGGGACGGCAGCGACTATGTCTACAAAATCGGAGAAACCGTGGAGCTGCTCACTGACGTGGTGTTCACCGCGGTGTGGAATGAAACCAATGAGAAGTTTTCCATCAGAGCCGTCGAGGCAGAGGACAACACGGTGACAGCGCTTGTCCGCGACATCCGCGCCGGCAGCGGCGCCGCTCTGGCGGTGGCGGCCTACGACGCTGATGGCCGGCAGCTGGAGCTTACGCTGAAAGGATTTGCCCCGCTTTCCCAGGAACAAAAGGAGGCGGAGATTTCGGCGGAGATTTCGCTGGAATACGCCGAAATCGTAAAAGTGTTCATCTGCGACGAACTGATGCGCCCGCTCTGCGCAGCGTATACGCTGAAAATGGATGAAGGCTGAACGGCAGTCCAAAGGCCCAATAGGAAGCGCCCCGCCCGAAAGGGCGGGGCGCTTCCTATGTTGCCGGCGGGTCAGGAGGGGGCGCTGTCCCCCTCCAGGTAGAGCCGGAAGGCGGCTTCGTTCATGGGGAGGAATTTGGCTTTATGGCCGGAGAACATCTTCTTCATCTGGGCACGGATGGACTCGGGGGAGACAATGCCTGTCTCCTTCAGAATCGCCCCCAGCATCACAATGTTGGCGGCCTTGCCGCTGCCCAGTTCCCTCGCCTTCTCGTCGGCGGGGACGTAGACGGCGCGGATATCGCTCCGTTTGGCCTTCTCCGGCACCAGGGAGCTGTTGACCATGAGCAGACCCTCCGGGACCACCATCGGCTCAAATTTGAGCAGGCTGGGCAGGTTCATCACCACCAGCAGGTCCGCCTCGTTGATCAGCGGGCAGGCGATGGGCTTGTCGGACACGACCACGGTGCAGTTGGCGGTGCCGCCGCGCATCTCCGGGCCGTAGGAGGGCAGCCAGGTGACCTCCTTGCCCTCGTCCATCGCGGCCTTGGCGATCATCTGGCCGATGGCCAGCGTCCCCTGCCCGCCGCTGCCGGCGAAAAACATTTTTAATTTCATCTCTTATCTCCTTCAACGCCGATTCGGCTGTTGCCATTTCCCCCCTCCCCCTCCGGGGGAGGGGGGAAATGGCGCTCAGTAGCCCTCGGGCTTTTTAAAATTCTTTACCGGATAATAATCCGCCATGGCGGTTTCACACCAGTGGATGGCCTCGGTGGGGCTCAGGCCCCAGTTGGTGGGGCAGGTCGACAGAAACTCCACGAAGGTAAAGCCCAGGCCCGCCTGCTGGATGTCCAGGGCGGTGCTGACCACCTTTTTGGCCTTGCGCACGTTGGCGGGGTTGTTCAACATCACCCGCTCCACGAACACGGCGCAGTCGATGGTGCTGATGAGCTCGCACATGCGCAGGGGCAGGCCCGCCTGCTCCACAGTGCGCCCGTCGACGCAGGTGGTGGCCCGCTGGCCGATCAGGGTGGTGGGGGCCATCTGGCCGCCGGTCATGCCGTAAATGGCGTTGTTGATGAAAAAGGTGGTGAACTTCTCCCCCCGGTGGGCGGCGTGGACGATCTCGCCCGCGCCGATGCTGGCCAGGTCGCCGTCGCCCTGGTAGGTGAACACGATCTTGTCCGGGTGGACCCGGCGGATGCCGCTGGCAATGGCCGGGGCGCGGCCGTGGGTGGACTCGCACATGTCGATGTTCATGAAGTTGTGGGCGTTGATGGAGCAGCCGATGGGCACCACGCCGATGGTCTTGCCCAGCATCCCCCGCTCCTCAAGGCACTCCATGATGATGCGGTGGGCGATGCCGTGGGCGCAGCCGGGGCAGTAGCTGGTGTCGACGGGGAGCATCCCCTTCGTGGGCTGGAACACTGTTTTCATTTTCCCTGTACCTCCTGCAAATGCTTCAGCGCCCTGTCTACGATCTCGAGGCTGGACGGCACCACGCCGCCGGTGCGGGAGATCAGGCGCACGGGCCAGCGCCCCGCGGCGGCGTTCTTCACATCCTGGATCATCTGGCCCATGCTCAGCTCCGTGGAGATCAGCACCTTCGCCTCCGGGCCGATCTCGTCAAAGGCCGCGTCGGGGAAGGGCCAGAGGCTGATGGGCCGGATCAGGCCGGCCTTGACGCCCTTTTCCGCCAAAAGCTCGATCGCCTCCGCGCAGAGCCGGGACATGGTGCCGAAGGCCACAAACACGATCTCCGCTCCTTCCAGATTGCTGGTGCTGTAGCGCACCAGCTCCCGCTCGGCCCGGGCGTACTTTTCAAACATATGCTCCACATGGGCTTCCAGCACGTCGGGCTGCAGCCGCAGGGAGAATACCACGTTCCGCCCCTCGTGGGCGTCGGTGCCGGTGATGGCCCAGGGTTTCGTTCTCGCGATCTCCGCGTCGTCCGCGATGGGCTTTTTGGGCGGCAGCTCGACCGGCTCCATCATCTGGCCCATCATGCCGTCGGCGAAGATCACCACCGGGTTGCGGTATTCCTCCGCAATGTCAAAGGCGCTGTAAATCAGGTCGACGCATTCCTGGATGCCGGAGGGGGCGAACACGGGGATTCTGACGTCGCCGTTGTAGCCGCCCCGGGTGACCTGGAAATAGTCCGCCTGTCCGGGCTGGATGCCGCCCACGCCGGGGCCGCCCCGGGAGACATTCAGCGCCACGATTGGCACCTCGCAGCTGGCGGTGAAGCCCAGGCCCTCCTGCATCAGCGCCAATCCGGGGGAAGAAGTGGAGATAAAGGCCCGCCCGCCGCTGGCCGCCGCGCCGTAGGCCATGTTCACCGCCGCCAGCTCGCTCTCGGCCTGGATGAATTTCCCGCCGGCCTTGGCCAGCTCGTGGCTCATGTACTCGGGGATCTCGTTCTGGGGGGTGATGGGGTAGCCGAAATAGCAGCTGCATCCGGCGCGGATCGCCGCCTCGGCGAAGGCCTCGTTGCCCTTCATCAAAACCTTGCTCATGCGATGTCGCCCTCCTCCAACTGATAGATCGTGATGCACAGGTCGGGGCACATCATGGCGCAGCTCTGACAGCCGATGCACTCCTCGGGATTGACGATGCCCGCCGGGCGGTAGCCCTTGGCGTTCACCGTCTCGTCCAGCGCGAGAATTTTTTTCGGACAGAAGCTGATGCACAGCTCGCAGCCCTTGCATTTGTCCTTGTTGAACGAAAGCCGGAATTGTCGTTTCATGGATGTTTACCTCTGTTTTTTCGTATTCCCCCCGCACTGCGGGGAACCAATCTCTGCTGTATTCCCCGGCGAAGCGGGGGAATACAGGACTATACCTGTTTGTCCAGATAGCTCTCCCGCATATACATCCCGATGGGAAAGGCGGGGATGCCCAGGGCCTCCACCTCGGCCAACAGCGGGGCGGCGCAGCAGGCGCACAGGGCGGGGACGCCGCCGGCCTGCGCGACCTGTTTCGTAAAGTCCCAGCCCTCCGCCACGGTCTCCGCCGTGGTATAGCGGATCAAATGCGCGTTGGACACCAGGCCCGTCACGCGCAGGGAGGTCGTATCCTCAATGGCCCGGAGGTGCCCCAGCGCCTTTTCGACGCTGTCCGTGCCGGGGCGCAGACAGTTTACCACACACAGCAGCCGGAAGTCCCGGTCAAAATATTTCCGGAACTGGTTGAGCACCATGGCCCCGCTGTGGTCGCCGCCGCAGTCGAGGACCACGCGGCAGCCCCCATCCTCCAGCGGGGCGCGGATGGCGGCGGTGATGACCTGTAATTCGCTGCCGTTGCGCCCGTTGAAGGGGTCGGAGTAGACTTTCACGCCCTTTTCTTCCAGCAGCGCCTGGCGCTCCCGGGAGCGGAAGTAGGGGTTTTCCAGGTCCAGGTCGCACAGGGCCAGGTTCTGCCCGCCGTTCTCCGCCAGCGCCATCGCGAGGGATACCGCCAGCTCGGTTTTCCCGCAGCCGAAATGCCCGGTGATCGCGATCTTGCGCGGGCCGCTCTGGATGTCGGAGAGAAAGTTGTTCATGTTTAATCCTTGGTTCCTTCGCTTTCGGGGACTGCGTTTTTCGTGGCGCGGCTCCGGCTGCGCCACTTTTTGATACTCAATCCGCCGCTTCTATACTGAGATTCTTAAAATACCCGTCGGTGCCGATGTCGACGTAGAGCCCCACGCCGCCGCGGGCGGCGGGGCCGTGCTTGAAGCCGTCTACCCGCAGCACCTCGACGCCGTCCACGTAAAAGCGCCCGGTATCGTCCTCGATCACAGCCTTGATGTGGCTCCACCGGTCCAGGGCAATGCTGTCCACCGCGTTTTCGTAATCGGTGATGCCGAACTCCCGGAAGTAGGAGAAGGTGTAGCCGGGATAGGAAAAATACTGGCAGCCATGGGAGCGGCGCACCGGGTCGGGGCAGTCCGGGCCGTTGGCGGGGCGGATATAGAAGCTCTCAAATTCGCTGTCGTCATCGCTGGCGCGGAACACGATGCCGATGAAGCCCCGGGACAGCTCCGGTGCCCCCGGCAGGATGCCGCCGCGCACGTCCAATTCGATGGTACCGTTGTGGAAATCGACGTCCCGGAGCCGGACATAGGTGTTCTCATCCGGCAGCTCCTTCTCGATTTTTCTGGCCCGCACCGCGTCTCCTGCGTACTCGACGGCGGTGTGGACGGGAATCAGGTTTTCGGATTTCAAATCAATATTCATGCGTTATCTCCTTGAAAGTCACGCCCCTCCGGGGAAAGCGCCTGTGCCGCCCCGCCCCGGAGGGGCGGGGCAACGCCCTCTTTTCTCCGGGTGGTGGCTGCGGTTACAACTGGTTCCGGCGGATTTTCCCGCTGGTGGTCTTGGGCAGCTCGTCCCGGAACACCACGATGCGGGGATACTTATAGGGCGCTGTGCGCTGCTTGACGTAATCTTGAATTTCCTTTTTCAGTTCCTCGCTGCCCTCGGTACCGCGGACCAGGACGATGCTTGCCTTGACCACCTGCCCCCGCACCTCGTCCGGCGCGGCGGAGACGCCGCACTCTAAGACATAGGGCAGCTCCATAATGACGCTCTCGATCTCGAAGGGGCCGATACGGTAGCCGCTGGACTTGATGAGGTCGTCGGCCCGGCCCACGTACCAGAAATAGCCGTCCTCGTCCCGCCAGGCCAGGTCCCCAGTGTGGTAGTAGCCGTCGTGCCAGCAGCTTTCCGTGTCCTCCGGGTTCTCATAGTAGCCGGTGAACAACCCCGCCGGGGCCCCCGCGCCGGTGAACACGCAGATCTCCCCGGCCTCGCCCACGGCAGCGGGCTTGCCCTCGTCGGTCAGCAATTCGACGTCGTACATGGGGTTGGGCTTGCCCATGGAGCCGATTTTCGGGCGCATCCCGACAAAGTTGCCGATGATGCAGCTTGTCTCGGTCTGTCCGAAGCCCTCCATGATGCTCAGGCCCGTGGCCTCCCGGAAGCGGTCGAAGACCTCCGGGTTCAGCGCCTCGCCGGCGGTGGAGGCGTGGCGGATGGAGCTGAGGTCGTACTTGCCCAGGTCCTGCTTGATAAAAAAGCGGTACATGGTGGGCGGGGCGCAGAAGGTGGTGATGTTGTACTTCTTGAACATGGGCATGATGTCGTCGGCGGAGAAGCGGTCGAAGTCGTAGACGAACAGCCCCGCCTCGCAGAGCCACTGTCCGAACATCTTGCCCCACATGGCCTTGGCCCAGCCGGTGTCGGAGATCGTCAGGTGCAGCCCGTCGGGCACGACGCAGTGCCAGTAGCGGGCGTGGACGAAGTGGCCCAGGGGGTAGCGGCAGTTGTGGACCGCCAGCTTGGGGTAGCCGGTTGAGCCGGAGGTGAAGATCATCATCATCGGGTCGTCGCCGCAGATGGCCTCATCGGTCCGGGGGAAGGAGCTGCGGAACATCTCATACTCGCTGTCGAAGTCGTGCCAGCCCTCGACCGCGCCGTCGGTGGTGATTTTGACGGCGATTTTGCCGTACTTCTCGATGGCGGGCAGGGACTGGACGGTGCTGTCCCCGTCGGCGGAGCAGATGATGGCGGAGACATGGGCCACCTCGAAGCGGTAGAGGTAATCCTTTTCCAGAAGCTGGTCCACGGCGGGGATCGCCACCGCGCCCAGCTTTTCCAGCGCCAGCAGGATGGGCCAGAACTGCCAGTTCCGGCGCAGCACCAGCATGACCTTGTCGCCCTTCTTGATGCCCAGGGAGCGGAAGTAGTTGGCGGCGCGGGAGCTGATTTTGCTCATGTCCTGGAAGCTGAAGGTCCGCTCCCGCTTGTGCCGGTCGATGTGGAGCATGGCCCGCCGGTCCGGCTCCCGCTCGGCGATAGCGTCGATCACGTCGAAGGCGAAGTTGAAGGTATCGGTGTTCTTGAAGGAAACGCTCTGCAGCGCCCCGTTGGCGTCCTCGCTGAGGCTGACGAAGTTCTCCCAGATCCGCCCCCCGGTGTGCTCCCGAATGTTGGTGATGGCGGGGGCCAGCTCGGGCGCTCGGGGAGCTCTTCCTCGGGGGTCAGCACGATGGCGTAAAAATCGCAGTCGGCCCCGTTGGTGGCGATCATGCCGTGTGGGGTGCCGGAATCATAATATAATGTGTCGCCAGGGCCCAAAATCTCCGTGTGGCTGCCGAGCTGCACCTTGAGGTAGCCGTTGATGACGATGTCGAACTCCTGGCCCTCGTGGGTCGTGACCTCGATGGGGCGGAGCTGGGCCTCGGCGGAGAACACGCTGTGGACGAACAGCGGCTCCGCGATCCTGCGGCGGAATTTATAGGCCAAGTTGTAATAGGTCATGCCGTGGGCCTGCTCCACCCTTCTGCCCTGGCCGCTGCGGGTGAGGATATAGCTGCTGAGCTGGGGGCTGACGCCCTCAATCAGGTCGGTGACGTCCACGCCCAGGGCCATGGCGCAGTTGTAGAGGAAGGCGAAGTTCAATTCCTGTTCGCCGGCCTCGTAGGAGAGGTATTCCTCCTCGGTCATGCCCAATTTGGCGGCCAGCGCCGCCGCGCTCAGGCCCTCGATGGCGCGCAGCTCCGTGATGCGGGCCGTGACCTCATGGATGCGGTACTCCAGCCCTGTTGTCTTCTGCATGGTCTTTTTCCTCCGTTTTTCCGGTTCGGAATATAGAAAAATCGTCCCCGGAAGTTTGATTTCCGGGGACGACATATAGCCGAATCTATATATCGCGGTACCACCCTGGTTGCGCCCTTCTCGCGAAGGTGCGCCGCTCGCGGGGCTCCGACAAGCCCCTGTGCCCTGACGCGGCCTCACGGGAGGCTCTACTCTCCGCCCCAAGGGGGACGGATTTCTGCACTCCGGCTCCGGAGCGACTTAAACCGAAACCGCTTCCCACCCGCTTTCACCGCCCGCGGGCTCTCTGCGAGAAGCATGGGGCTTCGGCCCCTCTCCATCAACGCCATAAAACTTTGCTCAGTTTATACCGCGCGGGGGCGTTTGTCAAGGATTATTTTCTGGTTCATATGTATTTCCTTCTATTCCGCCCTTTGGCGCGACACACGGCGGTATCTTGTGGCGATCATGCCGAACACCGCGTAAACAAAGATGGCCGACACGGCGATGCTGGCGAAGCCGCTGCGGTAGCACAGGGCCATGGCCAGCGCGAAGACGGCGGCCGCGGCAATCAGGACGGCCAGATACTTCCCGTCCGCGCGGTACTCCGGCTTTGCGTAGGTGCCGACGAAAAACAGGGAGGCGTAATAGGCCAGGAAGGCCGCGACGAGGAAGATGTTCTTCGCGATTTCGCTGACCTCCGGCTCGCGCATAAATTCCAGGGCGGCGGTGATGCAGCTCAGCGACAAAATCAGGCCGATGTGCGCCATCATATACAGTGTGCCGGTGGTCACCCGCTCCCGGTCGATGATGTGGTTGTACAGAAAGCCGTAACTCAGGAACAGGCCGGTCACAATCAGGAAGGCCAGCAGGGAGAAATAGAAGTTCCGAAAACTGAGGCCCTCTACAAAATACTCCGCGATGGCGATGATCGTCTCGCCGAAGCTGAACACGACGTAGAGCATGACCCGCTCCGTGAGGTGCTCGAAATTCACCGGGACCAGGGCGTCGATGCGGGAGGTAAAGGCCGCGGCGGCGAAGCCCACCAGCAGCGACAGCCAGGACAGCGGGAAATGGAAAACACCGTAGAGCGGGATCGAGCTGAACACCACCGCCGCCTGGATCAGGAGCAGGCGCATGTGGTATTTCAAATGCCGGTCCTCCCAGGGCATCATGCCATGGCTGCGCCGCAGCTTCCGCCAGTACTGCGCCGCCAGATTGACCAGGATCAGCCCCCAGGCCAGATTATAGCGGATGTAATAGTAGCCGCTCCCATCCAGCCGCGTCCCGTCGGCCAGGTAGTAGAGCAGGTACATATTGATAAACAGCGCGACGTGGTCGCTGACGCCGTTGCTGCCGTAGCGGTTGATGAACAGGGTGCTGAAATACCAGACCTGCAGGATGACCAGCGTGGCCACCAGAAAAGTCCAGAAGGTGTCCGCGCTGAAAAATCCCCCCTCGAAGTGGTGGAGCAGCGCGTTGTTCCGCCCGATCACATACACAAAAATCAGGTCGTAAATCAGCTCAAGGTATTCAACCTTTTTCTCGGACGCTTCTTCCATGTCGTCATTTCCTCCTTGTCAGGCCGTTTCCGATTCGCGCCGCGCCGCGTCAACAGGAGCCTCCCCCCGGGCCAGGTTCGCCGCGAGAAGGAAGGCCATCAGCAGCAGTATCCCGGCGCAGGCCGCCAGCAGCAGGAGCATGGGGCCGGACTGGAGGCCGGAGAGCAGCGCCAGATCCAGATATGCCGCGGGCTGGACCGCCAGAAGCGCGGCCCGCCCCTCCACGCGCCCGAAATGGCAGCCGGAGAGGGCGCAGAAAGCCACAGTCGTGGCGCAAATCGCCACGATTTCCGGGGCGTAGTTCCACAGCAGCGCGTTGTGGATGTTGTCCCGGTAGACGCCGGCCAGCCAGAGGCAGCCGAACAGGGTCAGCCAGACCGACGCCGTCCTCCCG
>JAFUVO010000057.1 GCA_017477525.1 Oscillospiraceae bacterium
CCGGCATCCCAGCCGGAACCGGCGCTCATGCCGGAGCCTCTCCCGGGCGGCGCGCCCGGCTGGCCGCCGGCGGCGGAGCGGCGGAGCGGCGGGGCCGGGTTTTTCCTCAAGCTTCTCTACTGGCTGTTCGCCATTGTCATCGGCATCCCGCTCATGGTGGTGCTGGCGGCCCTGGGGCTGCCCTTCCTCTCCGCGGGAATATACATCATATACTCCGTGATACAGACCGTACCCAGATTTCTGGGGATCTTTACGCTGTTCTCCGATACGCTCCTGCTGGCCGGGGGCGGGCTGGTTGCCATGTCCTTGGGACTGGTCGTGGCCTGGTTCGGCCTGTGGCTGAGTATTTCCCTGTGCCGGTTCTGGATCAGCCGGGTGCTTTTGCTCGGCGGGCGCGTTATGGGCGGCGAGGAGTCCTGAAAGGGGGAAATTGAATGCAGTATATCGTCTATGATCTGGGCAATCTGGCCAAGGGCAGCGTGGCGGAGGTCAAGCTCTCCGCGCCGGCCAACGTGCGCCTGATCGACAAAGTGAACCTGGACTATATGAAGCACGACAGTGAGTACCGCTGCTTCGGCGGCTATGCCATGTCCAGCCCCTATTGGGTTTCGATCCCTGAGAGCAAGCACTGGTATCTTCTGATTGACCTGGTGCAGCGGCTGGAATACAGCGTCGCGCTCTATCCGCCCCGGATGTCCCCGGGCTGAGGTGGGTGCCATGGCAAATTTGTGGAAAGCGATCGCGATCGTGGCGGCGGCGATGCTCATCAGCGGGCTGCTTCTGGGCGGCGCGGGACTGCTGACCGGCGCGTCCATGGAACGCATCCGCGACGTCATGTCCGGGGAGATCGCCGAGCTCGAGGCGGTCTACTCCCAGGCCCAGGAGGCCGTCGCCGCCGGGGCGCAGGGGGAGTAGCCCGTACCGTCCCTCCCCCTGCGGGGAGAAAAAGATACATATAAAACAATAATACCGGCGGACACAGCGTGGCTGCGGCCCGCCGGTTTTCTCACACGGACAGTCCCCCTGGCGGGAACAATGCGAAAAAGAAGGGGCGGCCTATGGAACTGGTCTTAAAAAATCACGACTACAAATATGCCCTGGAACAGATGATGCTGATCCTCTTCCCCCGGGAGCGCCCGGTCTACCCGGAGGACGGCCAGCCCACTGGCGAGCCCTGGGCGGTGTCCTCGCTCGCCGAGGGCAAGTCCTGGCTGACGGTGACGACGGTGCTGCGCATCGGGGGCAAACGCTATACCGGTTCGGCGCGGGTCCGGGCGGACGCGCTCTCCGAGCCCTTTTCGGCGGTGCGGCTGAAGCGCCGGGCGGTGAAGCGGAGCTTTTACAAGGCGGCGGTGGCATATTTCGGAAAGCCCCCCGTCTGGGGCAGCCTCAGCGGCATACGCCCCGCGAAGCTCATGCGCGAATGCCTCGAAGCCGAGCCGGACGAGGGGGAGGCCATGAAGCGCTTCATGCGGGAGTACGAGGTCTCCCCGGAGCGGGCGGCGCTGTGCCTGAGCGCGGCGACAGCCGCGCTGGAGGCGGAACATGCGCTGGAGGCCCGGGATGTGTGCCTGTATGTGGGCATCCCCTTCTGCCCCACCCGCTGCGCCTATTGCAGCTTTGTCAGCCAGTCCGTCGAAAAGTCCATGGGGCTGATAGAGCCCTTCCTTGAAGCGCTGTCCCGGGACATTGCCGCCACGGCTGCGGCGGTGAAAACGGCGGGAATGCGGCCCCGCGCCCTCTACCTCGGCGGCGGCACCCCCACTACGCTGTCCCCGGCCCAGCTGGATCGGCTTTTGGGGGAGCTGGAAACGCGCTTTGATCTCTCCGCCTGCGGGGAGATCACCGTCGAGGCCGGACGGCCCGACACCATCACGGCGGAAAAGCTGGCGGTGCTGCGCGCCCACGGCGTCACGCGGGTCAGCGTCAACCCCCAGAGCATGTCGGACCGGGTATTGGAGGCCATCGGCCGCCGCCACAGCGCGGAGGACGTGCGCCGCGCCCTGGAGCTGGTGCGCGCCGCAGGGGATTTTCAGGTCAACATGGACCTGATCGCCGGCCTGCCGGAGGACACGCCGGAGGGCTTCGCCGGCACGGTGGAGCAGGTGCTGGCCCTCGGCCCGGAGAACGTAACCGTACATACGCTGGCCCTGAAAAAGGGCTCCCGCATCATGCTTGAGGGGACGCGCCTGCCCTCGGATGGGGACGTCGCGGAGATGGTGGATTCCGCCTCCGCCGCGCTCCGGGCCAAAGGCTATGCCCCCTACTACCTCTACCGGCAGAAATACATGTCCGGCGGACTGGAAAATGTGGGCTGGGCCCTCTCGTGGACGGAGAGCCTCTACAATATCGTGATTATGGAGGAGCTGCGCAGCGTCATCGCCATGGGGGCCGGGGCCTCCACCAAGCTGCTCTTCCCCGGCAACCGCCTGGAACGGGTTTTCGCGCCGAAATACCCGAAGGAATATATTGAGGGCATAGACAAGGTCTGCGCGGATAAGGAAAAGATAACTTTAGCGGCCGTCCCCTCCCCAAAGGGGCTGGGATAGAGAAGCAGCGGCTTTCCCTGCCCCGTCCGGGGATGGGAAAATGGGAACAAAGAGAAGGGAGTATATGGGAATGAGCTACTCGCTGACAGACATCAATTTCAAGACGGTATCCGACCCGAAGGGCTTTTTGGAGGAGTGCGACGCGCTTTACATGCAGGAGATCCGCGACGTGGCGGAGCGCATCCTCAACAACCTGAGCCAGAGCCCGATCATCCTGCTCTCCGGCCCCAGCGGGAGCGGGAAAACCACCACCAGCATGAAGATCGCGGAGGAACTGCGCCGCCGGGGCGTCAACACCTACCACGTCGGCATGGACGACTATTTCAACACCATCGACCACGCCACCGTGCCCCGGACGCCGGAGGGGGAGATGGACCTGGAAAGCCCCCTGTGCCTGGACATGGAGCTGCTCAACCAGCACTTCACGATGCTGAGCCGCAACGAGCGGATCTACGTGCCGAAATATGAGTTCTCACGCCAGATGCGGATTTTGGAGCCCAGCAAATCCATTAAACTGCACAAGGACGAGATGGTGGTGTTCGAGGGCATCCACGCCCTCAACGACATGATCACGGACGTCCACCCCGAGGCCTTCAAGCTCTACATCAGCGCCCGCAGCAACGTCGAATTTGAGGGGCGGGTGGTGTTCAAGCGCTACTGGTTCCGCCTGGTGCGCCGGACCGTCCGGGACTTCAAGTTCCGCGGCACCGACCCCCAGAGCACCATGCGCATGTGGGGCAACGTGATCCGCGGCGAGCGCAACTATATCACGCCCTTCAAGAAAAAAGCGGACTACCGCTTCGACAGCTCCTTCGCCTACGAGCCCGCCGTGTTCAACGAGACCGCGACGAAGCTGTTCCAGTCCGTTCCGGAGGGGATCGAGCGCTTCGAGAACCTGCGCAAGGTGCTCCCGGCCCTGCAGCTGTTCGGCAACATCGACGAGTCCCTCGTCGCCCCCGACGCCATGATCCGCGAGTTCATCGGCGGCGGGATATACGAATACTGAGATGGAAAATGATACGCCCCCGCCCTTCGGGCGGGGGCGCCGGTCGCTCATAAAATATATTCCCCGCCCGAAGGGCGGGGAATATATTTTATGATTCATCCAATTCCAGCGTAAAAGCGGGGCAGAGCGGGCGCAGATTGTTGTCGCAGATGAAGATTTTCACCTCCGCCGCGCCCTCATGCGGGAGCTCCACCCGGATGTCCCCGGCATCGCCTTCTTTCAGCGCCGGGAGCTTGCATTCCGCCACGTCGAGCAGGCGGCCCTCGCCGTCGTAGGCGGACACCAGCGCCGTGCCGCCCGTCCCGCGGATATTTTGCACCAGCGCGGTCACGGCGGCGCCGTCCGTTTCAGCGGACTGCACGGCGTATTTGTCATTGGTCGCCTTCCACAACGCCGTGATCACCGCGTCGCCCAACAGCTCGACGCTGTCGCCGGGCTGGTAGAGCGCGCCGTTCTGGTCCAGCTTCCAGCAATCAAAAGTAAAGCCGAGGGGTGCCTCCAGCGTGCAGTCGGGCATCACGAGCTTTTCATTCCGGTCGGCTTCGACGGCGATTGCGGGCATCGTCCCGCTGCCGCCGCCGGCGGAAACGGTCACGAGGCAGGGCACGTCGCTGAAAGCGTAGCCCATACCGGCGTCCTGTTTCACCGTGTTGATGTAAAGCGTCGCAGCGTCCGCGCCGCTGACGCCGATGTTCCCCTTCCGCTGGGACAGGGCGGTGCCATCCTCCTCGACCGTCCCGGTGAGGCGCACTTTTTCCGTGGTCTTGTCCAGCGTACTGTTGAGCGTGACGTCGTAGCTGCGCCCCGCGTCCGCCGCCGCGAAGCGGACATAGTTGAGCTGCTGGCTGTCGTCGACGTCAATGATGATGGTGCTCGCGCCGGTGGTGACGGAGGCGGACTGGTCCGTATGGGTCAGCGTGAGGTTGAGGCCGTCCTCCGGCGCGGCACCGAGGAGGTTTTTCGGCGTTCCGGCCCACTGGACCTGGTAGCGGTCCGCCGGAAGCCACAGCGATACGGTTCCATCATCGGTGTCGATGATGTTTTCGTTCTCATCCAGCACGACGCCGAGGTAATCCATCTGGAAAATATCGGGGCTGTTGCTGCTGACGCCGCCGCCGCTGATGCTGGCCAGGGGCGGTCCATCCCCGTCCACGTCCTTGATGATAAGGTCCTTGTCAACGCTAATGACCGCGCCCGCGCTGCCGAGGCCCGCGCCCCGGTGCTGCCAGGCGTCATAAATGTCCTTGTAAGGGATAAAAGAGATACGCGATTGCTCCTTATTTATGCTGCCCCAGGTCTCTTTGGAAGAAATGCCGTATTCCCATCCCGTATATTCCCCGCCTGAGCGGTTGAGCTTGATATAGCGGGTGTTGTTGTTGGGATAATTGGGGTCGTAAACCCAGAGGCGGGCGCTTTTGTCGTTTTCAAAATCCACCTTATACCCCAGCAGGGCGTGGCCCTTGCCTTTCGCGCTGTACACCGCGACCACCGGCGGGTCGTTTCCGGTTTTCTCAAAATACTGCACCGCCGCCACCAGGTCGTTGAGCGGCTTGGTATAATACGCG
>JAFUVO010000125.1 GCA_017477525.1 Oscillospiraceae bacterium
TAATCTGCAAAAAACACTGGTAATACGCCTTGTCTGGGGTTATAATATCTTTCAGTATGGTTTTTCATTGCAAGATAATTATACCAAAAACAAAGAGCGCTTCCAAGCCCTTGTGACTTGAAAGTGCTCTTTGTTTTTTAGAGACTTTTTTCACAGCCCCAAAATTTCCCAATTTTCCCCCACCCCTGCGGGGGAGGGAGAAAATTGGGAAACGGTTCTTTAAAACAGCGCCCGCAGGGACTCCGTAAAGGGCGGGCGGCAGATGCCTTTTTCGGTGATGATGCCGGAAATCAGGCTGTGGTCGGTCACATCAAAGGAGGGGTTCCAGCACTTGACCCCCGCCGGAGCCATGGGCTCGGCATACCACATGCTCCGAATCTCTTCCCCGTCCCGCAGCTCAATTTCGATCTCCGCCCCCGTGGGGCAGGCCAGATCCACGGTGGAGCTGGGGCCGAGGACGTAAAAGGGGATTCCGTAATGCTTTGCCAGAACCGCCACGCCGCTGGTGCCGATTTTGTTGGCGGTATCCCCGTTGGCGGCGACCCTGTCGCAGCCCACAAAGCAGAACTGCACCCAGCCGTTTTTCATCACCGAGGAGGCCATATTGTCGCAGATGAGCGTCACGTCCACCCCGGCGTTTTGCAGCTCCCAACTGGTCAGCCGCGCGCCCTGCAGCAGGGGCCGCGTCTCGTCCGCGAAGGCCCGCAGGGCCATGCCCCGCTCCGCGCCGAGGATCAGCGGTCCGATGGCGGTTCCGTAGCGGGAGGTGGCGATGGGACCGGCGTTGCAGTGGGTCAGCACCCCGTCCCCAGGGCGGAGAAGCGCCAGGCCGTGCTCGCTGATGGCGGTACACATGGCGATATCCTCGTCTAAAATCGCCTGCGCCTCCGCCCGCAGCAGGGGCAGCAGCGCCGCCGGATCCGCCTCCGGATGGATGTCCAGCACCCGCTCCATACGCCGCAGCGCCCAGCTCAGGTTCACCGCCGTCGGCCGGGAGGAATTTAAATAGGCAGAGGCGGCGCGGAAGCAGCGCTCAAACTCCCCGCGTTTCTCCCGCGGCATACGCTGTGCCAGCACGTACATGGCAAAGCCGGCAAAAATGCCGATAGCCGGCGCGCCCCGTATTGCCAGGGTGCGGATGGCCTGGTACATCTCCTCCTGCGTTTGCAGATACAGGTATTCCCGATGCAGCGGGAGGCGGCGCTGGTCCAGGATGACCAGCGCCGTCCCGTCCTCGCTCAGGCGGACATGGTCAACGGTTTGGCAGGGCATTTTGCGGCTCCTTTCATGTAAAAACACATGTTTCCTCCTTTTACAGGGAGGAAACCACGGGAATTATGGACAATTACCTCCCCCGAGGGGGGAGGTAATTGTCTCTTTACATCAGAGAAAATAGGCGTGGGTTTTGACCATCCCGATCAGCGTGGCCAGCGAAATCAGAAAAATGACGGCAATCGCTATCCAGCCGGGCTTCCTGACACGGATGGGCGAAATAAACAGCAGGCCCATAAAGAAAGCCGCTCCGACGCAGAACAGGGAGAGGTCCTGGGGCAGGATGCGCTGCATCAGGAGCAGCATCGGGATCACAATCCCGGTGGAGGTCACCGGAAGGCCGAGATAGTATTTCCGGGACCCGCCCTCCGCCTGCTGCCGCTCCATCTCCTCCACATTGAAGTAGGCCAGCCGGATCATGCCGTTGAGAATAAACACGCAGAGCATGGCGTATGCCACAAGCTGGACGGCGTTATAGCGCCCCAGCTGGGGCCAGCTGCGGAACATTGTCTCCTCCGTCGCCAGCGTGGAAACCATCGCCGCCAGGATGCAGGCGGGCGCCACGCAGAAAGCTACCAGATCCGAGAGGGAGTCGATCTGGATGCCGAAGCTCCGCTCCGCCGGGCTGCGGTCCTTCTTCGTCCTCGCGACCTTGCCGTCGAAGGTGTCGAAGAGGGCGCAGAACTGCAGGAACAGGGTGGCCAGGAAGGGGTTATGGCCGAGCAGCGCCACGATAATGCCGATAAACGCGCAAATCAGCGAGGCGTAGGTCAGCACCACCGTGTAATCGTAAAACCCGATCAGCTGCGCCCCGCCGCCATGAAGGGACTCGGGTTCGGTCTGTTCTTCCTCATCCTCTATCAGCTCGTCCGGTGGTATCATGGGCTCTATGTCTCTTAGAATATTCATAAAAAAGCCGTCCGTTTCATGAATTACAGAATACTGAGATGATACAATATAATAAGCCATCCGCCCGGAAAAAGCAACACCTATTTCATCAATTTTGCGGCGGGAAAATCTGCCCGCGCCGCCCCACCGCCTCGCCCAGGCGCACCGGGGTCTCCCGCCCGGCGGCGGAGGCCTCAAGAATATCGTCCCGGGGCACGGCGGCGTCCTTTTCCAGCAGGACGATGATCGTGGAGCCGCCGTAGGCGAAACGGCCTTTTTCCTCCCCGCGGGCCACATGCCGCGCTTCGGGGTGGCGGTTCACGATGCGGCCCACCAGCATCGCGCCCACCTCCATCTGGACGGCGGCGCCGAAATTCACCGTTTCAAGGACCGTATAAGACCGGCAGTTTTCGATGAACACGGGCCGGCGGGCCAGGGCCACCGGGCGGACGGTGTGCAGAACGCCGGGAATGAAACGGTCAGGGCTTTTCTCCCCGCCGTCAAAATAGCAGTAACGGTGGTAGTTGTCCACACACAGCCGGTAGACCAGGCACAGTCCCCCGGCAAAGCGCGCGGCCAGGGCGCGGTCCCGCAGCAGGCTCCCCACCGTGTAGCGGCTCTGTTTGACCGCCAGGACCAGCCCCCCGTGTATCCTGTGGACGGTCAGAAGCCCGTCGCAGGGGGCGGCCAGGGCCTCCGGCTCCGCGCAGAAGCTCCTGCGCCCCGGTTTCAGGGGGCGGCAGAAGAAATCGTTGAAGCAGGAGATATCCGAAAGCTCATAATCGCCGCAGTCGATGTGGTTATACCGGGCGAAGGGCTCAATCAGCAGCCGGGAGGCGCGGGTCTCAAGAAGCCGCCCGCCCAGCCGCGACAGGCGCCGGCTGGCCAGGGGCTTTAACAGCAGCCGCCCCGGCGCGGTGCCGTAGAGAAATTCCAGTGTATCCATGGCCTCACCGTGTCAGATAGCGGTACAGCCGCAGGGCGGTCATAAACGACTGCTCCCGGGTGTAGGTCCCCAGAGGGGAGAACATATCCTCCGCCGTGCCGCGCATGACGCCGGCGGAGGCGGCGAAGCCCACGGCCTCCCGGGCCCAGTCCGCGATTTCCGCCCCGTCCGCGAAGCCGGTTTCACCGCCGGAGGCAGCCGCGCCGGCGGCTTTGGCGGTGTTGCGGAGCATGACCGCCGCCTCCTGGCGGGTGATGCCGGCATAGGGGTCAAAAATCCCATCCCCGCGCCCTCCGGCGATGCCCAGCGCGGCGGCGGCTACGGTCTCCTCCGCGTTCGTGTCCATAAAGGGCCGTTCGCCGCGCCAGTCCGCCAGCGGGCGTCCGGTAGCCTCCCGCACCAGGGTTTCCAGCCCTTTTCCCGTGGCGCGGCACAGCGTTTGCACCGCCAGGGCGCAGAAGTCCTCCCGGGTGATGCCGCCGCGGTAGAGGTTTTGCAGCCCCGCCGGGACCAATCCGGCGCTGACGGCCTCCCGCAGCTCATCAAGGGCCCAGTCATCCGCGTCCCCTGCCTCCGGCAGCGGCGGAGCGTATTCCAATCGCGCGAAGCCGCACAGGCCGCCCTGCCGCAGCACCACATATTCCTCGGGGGCCCTGGCAACCTGTGTGCTGTCCTCGTTCGTCTGGAAGTAGACGGAACGGTCCAGGGGGATGTCGGAATACAGCCTGCCGTCCCGGTCGATCAGCATGACCTGCCGCCCGTCCCAGACGGCCGCCAGCCCGTTCTTGAACATCGTGGCGTTCATAAACTGCGCCTCGACCGCCA
>JAFUVO010000126.1 GCA_017477525.1 Oscillospiraceae bacterium
CCCTCCCCGCAGGGCGGGGAGGGTGGCCCAATGGGCCGGGTGAGGTGGGCCGTGGGGCAGGGCTTACGTGAAATAAAATCGCTGCGCCCACCTCCTCAGTCACGGCCCTTGCGGGGGACGGGCCGCGACAGCTCCCCTGCCCGGGCGGGGAAGCCTTGGTGCCACCCTGCACCGTGAAGCGCAAAAATCAAAGTTTGCCATCATGCGAAAACTTTTCAACCGTAAGAACCTAATGGGGGGAAGCCACGCCACAAAGGAGGAATACGGCGTGATCACTGTGGTCGTTTCGGTCTACAACACCGGACAATACCTGTCCAAGGCGCTGGACGCCCTGCTGGGGCAGACATATGAGGATTTTGAACTGCTCCTCGTGGACGACGGCTCGACGGACGGCAGCGGGGAGATTTGCGAGCGGGAGGCAAAGCGCTCCACCAAAATCCGCGTGTTCCACAAGCCCAACGGCGGCCTGTCCTCCGCGCGGAATTATGGCATTGAACACGCGGCGGGGGAGTACATCATCTTCCCCGACCCCGACGACTGGGTGGAGCCGGACTATCTTCAGGGGCTGCTGGATATCCGGGGACGCCACGGGGCCGATCTCAGCGTCTGCGGGCATTACATGACCTGGGACGGGCGGGACATCCTGTGGAACGCCTCCGCCCGGGAGCGGGTGTTCCACACCGGGGAGGCGCTGGAAGAGCTGATGAAGCCCCTGTCCTTCTGCGGTTACGCCTGGAACAAGCTCTACCGGATGGACGTCATCAGGGAACATGGCCTGCGCTTTGACGAGGAGCTGGGCATGGCCCAGGACCTCCACTTCGCCTTCCGCTATTTCCAGTACTGCGAAAGCATCGCCTACGATCCCAGGCCGCTGTACCATTACAGCCGGGACAACGGCGGCGTGACCGCCTACGCCACGCCCCTGACGGCGCGGAAGCTCAGCGGACTCAAAACCTATGAAAAAATCGCCGCCCTGGCCCATGGCCGCTATCCGGGCGCGGAGGCGGCGGCGTACAGCACCCTCTGCGCGGCCTGTTTGCAGTATATCAACCTCTATTACCGCAACGGAATGGACCAGCCGGAGACCCTTGCCATGCTGCGGAGGACCTTCGCCCAATATCAATCATATTATTACGCCAGCGAGGCCGTGCCCCTGCGGCGGAAGCTTCCCGCCCCGCTGGCCCCGCGCTTTCCGAGGGCCTATTACGCCGTCACCGGCGTCAACCGCTTCCTGCGCTTCACGCTGCCCAACAAAATCGGGAAGCACAGGGACCCCTATGGTATGGCGCGGTGAGGGGAGGGGAGGACATGAAACCGTCTGAAAACGGCCCCCTGCGTATCGCGATGCTGGGCCACAAGCGCGTCCCCTCCCGGGAGGGCGGCATCGAGGTGGTGGTGGGGGAGCTGTCCCGGCGCATGGCGGCGCTGGGGCACCGCGTCACCCTCTTCAACCGCAGCGGCTCCCACGTCGGCGGGGCGGAGTTCGCCACGGCGGACCGGACGCTCCACGAATACGAGGGGGTGGAGATCCGCTGGGCCCCCGCCATTGACAAACGGGGCCTGGCGGCGCTGACCGGGGCCATGTCCGCCTCGGTGATGGCCCTGCCGGGGGGCTTCGATATCGTCCACTACCACGCGGAGGGGCCGTCGGTCATGTGCTGGCTGCCGAAGCTCTTCGGGAAAAAGGTGGTGGTGACCGTACACGGCCTGGACCACCGGCGGGGAAAGTGGGGGAAAATCGCGAAAACCGTGATCCTCCGGGGGGAGCGGAACGCGGCCCGATGGGCGGACGCGGTGATTGTACTGAGCGAGGATGTGCGCCGCTATTTCCGGGAGACTTACGGGCGGGAAACGGCGCTGATTCCCAACGGCACGGCCCCGGCGGAGCGCCGCGCTGCCCGGCTGATTACGGAGAAGTACGGCCTGGCGGAAAACAGCTACCTTCTGTTTCTGGGCCGTCTGGTGCCGGAGAAGGGCCTCGACTGTCTGATTGAGGCGTTCCGGCGAACCGGGATAGAGAAAAAGCTGGTCATCGCCGGCAGCGGCTCCGACAGCGGGGGCTATGTACAGCGGCTCCACACGCTGGCGGCGGGGGACGGGCGCATCCTGTTCACCGGCTTTGTGCAGGGGGAAACGCTGGAAGAGCTGTACAGCAACGCTTATCTGTATCTGCTGCCCAGCCGTCTGGAAGGGATGCCGCTGAGCCTCTTGGAGGCCATGAGCTACGGAAACTGCTGCGTCACCAGCGATATCCCCGAGTGTACGGACGTCACGGGGGACGCGGCGGTCTCCTTCCCTGTGGATGATACGAAGGCGCTGGCGGCGCTGCTGGAACGGCTCTGCGCCGAGCCGGAGACAGTGGAGCGCTATAAGGCCGGCGCCGCCGGGTATATCTGCTCCCGCTATTCCTGGGACGCGGTGACAGAGCAAACGCTAAAGCTCTACCGGCGGGTCCTGGCCGGGGAGAAAATCGGAAGATGGAGCGGGGAGGTTTCCGTATGATTCGCGTACTGCACTCGGTCAGCAATATGGCCCGGGCGGGAATCGAAACCATGCTGATGAACTATTACCGGCACATGGACCGGGACCTGCTGCAATTCGATTTTTTAGCCAACAAGCCGGACATCGGGGCCTATGACGGGGAGATCCGGGCCATGGGCGGCAGGGTGTTCGTCAGTCCCGGCCTGAACCCCGCCCGCTATCCCGCCTACCGGCGGTTTATGGCCCGCCTGGTGCGGGCCAACCCCGAGCTGAAAATCGTCCACGGCCACAACGAGGCCATGGCCTATTACGCGCTGCAAAGCGCCAGGGACGCGGGCGTCGCGGCGCGCATCGCCCACGCCCACAACACCCGGATTATCCGGGACTATAAATACCCGCTGAAACTTGTCTGCAAACAGCTTCTGCCCGGCGCGGCGACGGATTACTGGGCCTGCGGCAGGGACGCGGGGATATACTATTTCGGGGAAAAGCGCTGGAAGGCCAGGGGGGAGATCCTGCGGAACGCCATCGACCTGCCCCGCTTCGCTTTCGACCCGGCGCTCCGGGAGGCGGTGCGGCGGGAACACGGACTGTCGGGCAGCTTCCTCGTGGGCCACGTGGGGCGCTTCAACCTGCAAAAAAACCACACGCGGCTGCTGGACGTGTTCGCGGAAGTGTACCGGGCCAGACCGGAGGCGCGGCTGGTGCTGATCGGCGTCGGGGAGCTGGAGGAGGAGACGCGGCGCAAGGCGCTGACGCTGGGCCTGGGAAAAGCAGTGCTGTTTCCGGGGCAGACGGACCGGGTGTACGCCTGGTACCAGGCCATGGACTGCTTCGTGATGCCCTCCCTCTTCGAGGGCCTTCCCGTCGTCGGCATTGAGGCCCAGGCCGCCGGGCTGCCCTGTGTATTCTCCGAACAGGTGACGGACGAGGTGCTGATTGTCCCACAGGCCAGCCGCCTGCCCCTGAGCGCGGACAACAGCGCATGGGCGGGGCGCATTCTCGCGGCCTCCGGCGGCGCGGACCGCGCCGCAGGGGCGGGGCTGGTCCGGGAGGCGGGCTACGATATCGTAACGGAGGCGGAAAAACTGCAAAACCGCTATCTGCGCATGGCGAAAGCCTCGGAAAGGAAAGGGTCATGACACACATCAGTTTGGACCACAAAACCATCCTCATCACCGGCGCGGCGGGCTTCATCGGGGCAAATCTGGCGCTTCGGCTGCTTCGCTCCGGCATTCCGGTAGACATCGTCGGCCTGGACAGCCTCAACGACTACTATGACCCCGCGCTGAAGGATTACCGGCTGAACCAGATCCAGGCGGCGTCGGGGGAGGGGGCAGGCTGGAAATTTGTCCGGGGCTCCATCGCGGACAAGGCGCTGGTGGAGCGGGTGTTCTCCGAGCACCGCCCCGATCTCGTCGTGAACCTCGCTGCCCAGGCCGGGGTGCGTTACAGCATCGACCACCCGGAGGCTTACATCGAATCCAATATTGTGGGCTTCTTCAACATTTTAGAAGCCTGCCGCCGCAGCTATGCGGGCGGGGGAGGGGTGGAGCATCTGGTCTATGCCTCGTCCTCCTCCGTCTACGGGGGCAACCAGAAGGTGCCCTTCAGCACGGAGGACCGGGTGGACGGCCCGGTGTCGCTCTACGCGGCGACGAAAAAGTCCGACGAGCTGCTGGCCCACGCTTACAGCAAGCTCTACAACATCCCCTCCACGGGCCTGCGCTTTTTCACGGTCTACGGCCCGGCGGGACGGCCGGATATGTTCTACTATTCCGCGACGCAGAAGCTGGCGCGGGGGGAGTCCATCCAGATTTTCAACTACGGGAACTGCAAACGGGATTTCACCTACATCGACGACATTGTGGAGGGGGTCGTCCGGGTGATGCAGGGCGCGCCGGAGCGGAAAACCGGCGGCGACGGCCTCCCCCTGCCGCCCTACGCGGTCTATAACATCGGCGGCGGGAACCCGGAGAACCTGCTGGACTATGTGACGGTGCTTCAGGAGGAACTGGTACGCGCGGGAGTGCTGCCGGAGGACTACGATTTCGAGGCGCACAAAGCCCTTGTGCCCATGCAGCCGGGGGACGTTCCGGTGACCTACGCCGATGCCGGCGCGCTGGAGCGGGACTTCGGTTTCTGCCCGCGGACCGGCATCCGCGAGGGGCTGCGGAGCTTTGCGCGGTGGTATAAGGAGTATTACGGATGAATCAGAAGATTGCGGTCGCCGGCACGGGCTACGTCGGGCTGTCCCTGGCGGTGCTTCTGGCCCAGCACAACCGCGTGACGGCGGTGGATATCGCGGCGGAGCGGGTGGAGCAGATCAACCGGCGGCAGCCGCCCATACAGGACGACTATATTTCCAGCTATCTCGCGGAAAAGCCCCTCGATCTGAGGGCGGTGACGGACGCGGGGGCGGCTTACCGCGACGCGGAGTTTGTGGTGGTGGCGGTGCCCACGAACTACGACCCCCGGCAGAACTACTTTGACACCTCAGCGGTGGAGAGCGTGGTTCGGCAGGTGCGGGAGGCAAACCCCGACGCGGTCATTGTCATCAAATCCACGGTGCCCGTGGGATACACCGCCTCCCTGCGGGAGCGCTTCCATACGAAGAACATCCTGTTCAGCCCGGAATTTTTGCGGGAGAGCAAGGCGCTCTATGATAATCTCTACCCCAGCCGGATCATCATCGGCTGCTGCCGGGACACGGAGGACGCGGCCCGAAGCTTCGCTTCGCTGCTGCGGGAGGGGGCCCTGCGGGAGGACGCGCCCACGCTGCTGATGGGCCTCACGGAGGCGGAGGCGGTGAAGCTCTTCGCCAACACCTACCTGGCGCTGCGCATCAGCTTTTTCAACGAGCTGGACACCTACGCGGAGATCAAGGGCCTCGACACCGCGCAGATCATCCGGGGCGTCTGCCTCGACGGGCGCATCGGGGACCAGTACAACAACCCCTCCTTCGGCTACGGCGGCTACTGCCTGCCCAAGGACACCAAGCAGCTTTTAGCCAACTACCAGGACGTGCCGGAAAACCTCATTGTGGCCATTGTGGAGAGCAACCGGACGCGGAAGGACTTCATCGCCGACCGCGTTCTGGAAAAAGCGGGCTACTACACCGCCAACAGCATGTGGAACGCGGAAAAGGAGCGCGCCATCACCCTGGGCGTTTTCCGCCTGACGATGAAGGCCAATTCCGACAACTTCCGGCAAAGCTCCATCCAGGGGATTATGAAGCGGGTCAAGGCCAAGGGCGCGACGGTCATCGTCTATGAGCCGACGCTCCAGGACGGCGCGACCTTCTTCGGCTCCCTGGTGGTTAACGACATTGAGAAGTTCAAGGCCGGCTCGGACGTCATCATCGCCAACCGCTACGATCCCATCCTGGACGACGTGGAGGCGAAGGTCTACACCCGCGACCTGTTCCGAAGGGATTAGACGGAACGTTTTTGTGACATAATACGGCCCCGCCGAAAGGCGGGGCCGTATTATTTGGAAATATCGTAACTGTTCAGATACCCCCGTTGCCTCGCAGAGTTCGCGCCCGCAGGCGCGAATAAAGTCCAATCATTTTCGGCGGAAACCGCGTTTTCGCCGAAAATTCTTCTCGCAGAGCGAGTGTGCCCTCCCCCGCAGGGCGCGCTCGCGCAGCGCAGCCTTTCTAACTGTTCAGAACCCACAGGGTTCTGAACAGTTACGAAATATCAATCCATCCGCAGAATCAGCGTCAGGATATTCTTTGCGCACCGTTCCAGGTCGGCGCGGGTGATGAGGCCCTTTGAGAGGGCTTCGAGAAGGCGCTCGGGGAAGCCGCAGCCCATCTTCATGTCGTTGCCGGCGGCGGCCTCCTTGTAGTGCTCGCCGTTGGTCCACCAGTCGGTGCAGACCATGCCGTCCCAGCCCCACTCCTCGCGGAGGATGCCGGTGAGCAGGTCGCGGTTTTCGCTGGCGCGGTGGCCGTTGATGATGTTGTAGGAGGACATGATCGTCCAGGGCTTCGACTCCTTGACGATGATCTCAAACTGCTTGAGGTAAATCTCCCGGATGGCCCGTTCGCTGACGCGGGAGTCGCTGTTCTTGCGGTTGGACTCCTTGTTGTTCAGGGCGAAATGCTTGGGCGTCGCGGCGATGCGGACGCTCTGGATGCCCCGGACCAGCGCCGCCGCCTGCTTGCCGGCCAGCAGCGGGTCCTCGCTGAAATACTCGAAGTTGCGCCCGCAGAGGGGGTTGCGGTGGATGCACACCGCCGGGGTCAGCCAGGCGCCGATGTTGTTCTCCTTGCACTCGAGGGCCCCGGCCTCGCCCACCCGGTAGGCCACCTCGGGGTCCCAAGCGCAGGCCAGAAGCGTCTCCACCGGGAAGGCCGTGGCGGTTACGCCCGTGGTGGGCCAGAAGCGCACGCCGGCGGGGCCGTCGGCGGTCATGATGTTCGGGATGCCGTACTTGCCGTTGTTGCCGTAGCCATAGGTGTTGGCAAGGCCGGTGTTGGGCTGGCCGCCCAGCAGGTGGGCCAGGTCCTCGTCGGGCAGCTGGGCGATGAACTCGTCCAGCGTCATCCTGCCCTCGAACACGTCCAAAAGAATCGGGTTGTCCGCCTTGCCGTCCCAGCGCACCCGCTTCCGGGGCACTGCGCGGCCCGCGGGCATCTGGCCCTGCATGTCCTCCTCCGCCATACGGACCAGGCCGGTGGCGTTGGGGTCATTTGGCTCGCCCTGGGGCAGCGGCTCAAAGCTGCCGTCGGACAGCATCCGCTGCTTGAGCTGGGTCGGGACCATCTTCGGGCTGAGCTGGCAGACGATCCTGTCCTCCGCCAGGGAGTAGACCGTCTCCGCCTCCACAACGTCCCGCACGGAGGTCCCGATATAGAAGCGGTAGTCGCCCTTTTCCAGCAGCCAGGCGCTCTTTTGCACCTTGCCCAGGTCGTCATAGGAGGCCATGGCGTCGATGGGGAAGCGCACCACCACCAGCTGGCTCTCGCCGGGGGCCAGCAGGCGCGTCTTCTGGTAGCCGCCCAGCGCCTTCGCCGGCTTGCCCAGCTTGCCCTGGGGGGCGCTGTAATACACCTGGATGACCTCGCGGCCGGCGTAGGCGCCGGTGTTCATCACCTGGACGCAGGCCGTGACCTCGCTGCCGCTGAGGGCGACAGCCTGGCCGCTCAGGGCGAAGGAGGTGTAGCTCAGACCGTAGCCGAAGGGGTAGACCACCTTTTCCGCCGCGCCGGGGATGGTTTCAAAGTAGCGGTAGCCCACGTAGATGTCCTCGGGGTAGTCCACATAGTCGTCGGACTCGTAGAAGCTCTCGGCGCAGGGGTAGTCCTTCAGCTCCCGGGCGAAGGTGTCGCAGAGCTTGCCGGAGGGGTTGCCCAGGCCCATGAGCAGCTCCGCCTCCGCCAGGCCGCCCTCCAGGCCGCCCTGCCAGGCCAGCAGCACCGCGCCGATCCTCGCGTTTTCCTTCAGCCAGGCGCTCTCCACCATGCCGCCGATGTTCAGCACCACCACCACCTTGTCAAAGGCGGCGGCGACCTTGTCCAGCATGGCCCGCTCGTTTTTGGAGAAGTAGAAGTCGCCCTCGGGGAACAGCTCGTTGGAGGCGTCGACGTTCTTTTTCAGCACGCCCTTGTGCTGGGCGATGGGGTCGAAGTCCGCCTTGCGGTCCCAGCCCTCGCCGGAGAAGCGGCAGATCGAGACGATGGCGGTGTCTGTGAACAGCGCGGCCTGCCGTACCAGCTCGTCGGGCAGCTCCGGCTCCGCGGTCATGCCCGGCTCCCGGCCCGCGGCGTACTGGGCCGCCACGTCCTTCTTGTAGTAGTCGACGGTGCCGGGGAAAACCGCGTCCTCGCCGGCGACCTCAACAAAGCCCTCATAGAGGTTGCGGGTGTAGGGCACATAGACCTCGCCGCTGCCGCCGCCGCCGCGGACGTAGTCGATGGTGGCCTTGCCGAACAGCGCCACCCGCGTCCCCTTCGCCAGGGGCAGGAGGCCCTTCTCGTTCTTCAGAAGGACCATGCCCTCCTTGGCGGCGTTTTTCGAGATTTCAATGTGCGCGGGGGAGGCGGTGACGCGCCTGCCGTCCTTCCCCAGAGGGATGCCGGGCTGGAAATTCCATCTGCTCCACTTGTTCATATTGTACCTCCTGTATATAAATTTTAAGGACTGACCGTTTTCTGTTCTACCCCAAGGGGAGGGAGAACAGGATGATGGCTTGCGGGGAAGGGCTTATTCCCAGCTGAGGTTGATGGTCAGCTCGGTTGTCAGGGGTTCATAGCCGCCGCCGGGGTCGTAGCTGACGCGGACGGTGACTTCCCCCGGCTCCCGGAGGCTGCCGGAGGTTTCCAGCGTATAGCCGGTGCTGAAGTCATAGTAGACCCCCTCCCGGCGCGAGCTGCCGTTGAGCGCCAGGGTGCGCTGGATTTCCTCGCGGGTTTTGATGTAGGCCTGCGACCCTCCGGGGGAGCTGACATACATCTGATTCGCGCCGCCGGTGACGAGGGTGGCGAAATTCATCATGGCGCCGTTTTGGCCAAGGGCGCTGTATACGCGCCGCTCTGACGTTTTCCCGTTGGCATTTTGCAAAATTTCCGTCACGATCAGCTCCGCGGAAATTTTTTCCGGGTTGGTCCATGGGCGGAACCTGGCCCGTTCGGCGGTCTCCACCCGCAGCCCCACGGGGCGGGCGGACTGGGGCGGGCGGTCCGAGGCGGTGAACACGAGGTAAGTGGGCATCCTCGCCTCCGCCAGCGCCTTCGACTGGGTCTCGACCTCATAGGTCCCCAGGCCGAAGCCGGAGGCGGTGGCGGCTTCCACGCGGCTGCCGCCGTCGAGGTTGTAGGCGAACACGCAGCCCAGGCCGATGGCGGCCTGCGCCGCCTCGTCGAGGGTCCAGGGCGTTTCGTTTTGCAGCATCAGGAAGCTGCCGTCCTCCGTCACGCAGAACAGCTGCCGCGCGGCGCGCTCGGTGTAGTGGCTGACATAGTTGTCATAGCCGTGGAGCGGCTCCGCCCCGGCCGCGTAGCGGTTCTCCCCGCCCACGACGATGGGGACAAAGCCAGTGACCGCGGAGATGATCCGCTTACCCGTCACGCTCTGGCCGTAGACGTCGTAGTATTCCCCGGTCCCGGCGGCGAGGGCGTCCGCGTCCGCGTTAAAGGGGGCCCAGCCGGCCTGGCCGTCCTCGTCGATCACGAGGATGTCGCAGCCCGTGTGGTCGACGCTCTCGACGCTCTTGAGCACGACGCCGCCGGCGATCACCACCCCGTCCGGGTCCCGGCCGCGGAAGCAGTAGACCTGGTCCGAGGGCGTGTCATAAAATATCCCGGCGTTGAAGCCGGCCACGATGCCGTTCTCCGCGCCGTAGCGCTCCATCATCGCGGTGGCGTCCAGCACGTCCGCGTCCAGCTCCCGGCCCGCGCCGGTGGGGGCGAAGACGTAGGGCGTCAGCCCGGTGATTTTCACATAGCGGTAAGCCCCGTAATTGGTGTCGTTCCCCTCGCCGGCGTCGACGGCATAATTCAGGGCGGGGGAGGGGCTGGGCTCGGCCGTCGGAAGGGGCGCCGGTTCCGGCGTTGGCGCGGGCGTCGGGACAGGGGCGTCAGCCGGCGCCAAAGACTCCGCCGGAAGGGGCGGGGCGTCCTCCGGGTTCACCGGCCCCTCCGTCCGGACGGGGGCGGGTTCCGCCGGCGCGGCGCCCAGAAAGGCGTTCCACAGCGGGTATAGCACCGCCACGGAGCCGCCAGCCACGGCCAGCGTGACCAGAACGGATACAATACTGATAATGTACAGGCGTTTGATACCGGGTTCCCGGCGCATGGCCCTGTCCCGTTTGGGGCGCTTTCGGCGCGGGCGCAGTCCGGCCAGATCGCCGTCCTCCTCGCCGAAGCCCGCCGCCGCCATCGTTCCTTCCTCCGCTCCCGGCTCCGCCCCTTCGCGCTGCCGCTCCTGCCAGAGCCGGGAGGCCGCCGTACTCCTCTCCTGCAGGTCCAGCAGCGCGTCCCGCAGCTCCTCAGGGCTGGAATAACGGTTCTCCGGGCGCGGCGCGCAGGCTTTTTGCAGGATGCGCTGGAACTGGGCGCTGCCAAAGGCGGGGGGCGGCAGCGCCTGGCTTTTGCAGCGCCTCTGTACCGCCTGCTGGATCTCCGAGGTCCGGGGGATGGTGGGCGGGGCCGGCAGGTAGGGCAGGCGTTTTTTATTGACGAGCCAGTACATCAGCAGCCCCAGGGAATACAAATCCGAAGCGCAGCTCCCCGCCTCGCCCCGCCAGAGCTCCGGGGCTTCAAAATAGCTCCCGGCCCCCTCCGGGGCAGGCGGGCCTTCCGTTTCCCCCAGGGGGCAGGCGAAGCGGAACTCGCCTAACTTATAGTCCCCCTCCGGGGTGACAAAGACGCTCTGGGGGGAGATGGCGCGGTGTACGACGCCCCGGTCCCGGAGCCGGGCCAGCGCGTCGCAGAGGTCGATGCCGACGCGCAGCGCGCGGCTTTCGCCAACCTGTCCGCCGAGCGCCTTTGTCAAGGGCGTCAGCTCCTCCATTCGCAGGGCCAGTTCCCAGCCCTCTCCGCTCTCGCCGTAGCGGATCTCGTCGCAGCGGACGATGTGGCCGTCCTCCCCCAGGGAATTCATCAGGGAACAGGCGTTTTTAATGTCCTCCACCCGCTGGCGGTAGAGGGCGCGGATCTGGTCCGCGTCATAACCGCAGTCGGCCAGCTCCGCCGTTTCCCCCGGATGCTCCGGGACGGAGACCAGCCGTACCGTGGCCCTCTCTGTTCCCTCGGTGGTGCCGCGCTCCACCAGGTACAGCGAGGGGCCGAGGGAGCGGACCGCCGTCCATTCGGGCAGCAAATTGATTTCGTTCATCTTCCGTTATCAGAGGGTGTCAAATATGACGGGGACGGCTTCGCGCATCTGCTCCAAAAGCATTCCGGCCACCTGGCGCATCTGGGGATGGGCGGCGGGGGAGGTCCTGAGCCGGAAAAAATGCCGCCACTCGCGCAGGTTCATCGTGGCCGCCAGCTCCGTCTTGACGGAGGAGGGCAGGACGCTCCTGGCCTCCTGGGGGCTGGCCCCGGCGTCCAGCAGCGACAGATAGGCCCGCTCGGCCTCGGCCATGGCCGAGGCCCAGAGGCGGTAGGCCTCGCTGCCCTCCGCCCAGAAGCAGGGGCGGATAAAGCTGAGCTGGCCGTCGAATTTGTCCTGGGAGTAGTTGCAGTAGCGGGTGCTCTCCTGGCTGTAGCTGGCGATGCGGTGGCGCACGATCTCATGGCTCACCCCCCGGTCGCAGACGATCCGGGCGCTGAGCGAGACATGCTCGATGACGGACTCGTGCCCGCGGGCCAGCAGCCGCTCCACAAAGCCCCGGGCGGAGGCTTCGGTGATGCTTCCCTCGCTTTTATAACAGACCCTGCCGATGCGCTCGATCCTCCGCAAAAGCTCCTCGCCCTCCGGCGCGTCCTCAATGCGCGTCCATGGCTCGATGATCTTCAAGTTCACTACCCCTTTCCGGCCCCTCCGAGATCTTATATACCAAATAAAAGGATATCAGAGCCTGTAATTTTTGTCAAGATACCAGTTCGGGGGTCCCTTTTACCTTTTGTGTGGAGGTTTCATAGTTTCGTCAGTTTCGCCAAAACCAGTAAAACACAAGAATGAATTGACAGTATGTCTCGAATAAGGTATAATAAAGTCAGCTCGCTCATCCGAGTTACCTGAAAAGGGGCAGAGGACACCAATGCAACGGTAAAAGTGGCTGGCTATCATCTCCGAAAGGAGGTGGTATCTTATGCGTATTACGTTCCATGTCGGGCCGTTTACGGTTCAGATTGTGATCAGTAGGACACATAAGAAAAACCGCCACTCCGGCAAGTGACGGTTTTTCGGGCTGACTGACAGCCCACAATAAATCGATCATGAAGCCAGCCGCTTGTTGCGGTGCCTTCTGTTCTTATTATATCCATCTCAGGAAAAAAGTCAAGGCAAAAAACTATGGAAACACAAATTAGCATATATGGAAGGGAATGATTTTATGAAACGAATATTTTATATTAGAGGCTGTATTCACAGTCGAAACGTGCCGGATTGGCGAGGGATTTTGACGTCAGACGAGGCGTTTGTAGAAGACGGTGACAGATTTATGCTCAAAAAGGAACCATAGGCAAAAGTCAGCATGTTGAGCAGTCCCTGAAATGAGACAGCTCCTTTTGATTTGATGTTTTAATGGGCGCTGTACAAATTGCTAGTGGAATTGATAGAGTGCTAAAAATTCACACAAAAGGAAAAAGGGATGTTCGGGGGGCTTGACGGCTGTGCTATAATATGTATTCAGAAAATCTCAACACAACAGAAAGGAACCGTTATGACAAAAGTTGACATTTTTTCAGGTTTTCTGGGCGCCGGCAAGACGACGCTCATCAAAAAGCTGATCGCCGAGGCCTACAATGGGCAGCAGCTCGTCCTGATTGAGAACGAGTTCGGCGAGATCGGCATTGACGGCGGCTTTATGGCCGGCGCGGGCATCCAGGTCAACGAGCTCAACAGCGGCTGCATCTGCTGCTCCCTGGTGGGTGACTTTGCCGTCGCGCTGCGCCAGGTGGTGGAGAAGTACCACCCCGACCGCATCCTGATCGAGCCCAGCGGCGTCGGAAAGCTCAGCGATATCATCCGCGCCGTCGCGGACGTGGAGGGCATGGAGGTCAATTCCGCCACCGCCATCGCCGACGCCAACAAGTGCAAACTGTATATCAAGAACTTCGGCGAGTTCTACGACGACCAGATCAAACACGCCGGGGCCATCGTCCTCAGCCGTACGGGGAACATCAGCCAGGAGAAGCTGGACGCCGCCCTGGCGCTGCTGCGGGAGCGCAATCCCGAGGCGGTGATCATCACCACCCCCTGGGACCAGCTGGACGGGAAACAGATTGTCGAGGCCATCGAGCGCACCGATACGCTGGCAAAGGCCCTTGAAGAGCTGGCGAAGGAGCCCCGCGACGAGCACCACCACCATCACCATCACCATCATGACCACGACCACGACCACGACGAAGATCATGATGACGATGATGAGCATGAACATCACCATCATGAGCATGAACATGAGCACGAACATGAGCATGACCACGGGCATGAACACCACCATCACCACCATCACCACGACCATGACGCCGACGAGGTTTTCACCAGCTGGGGCGTGGAGACGGCGAAGAAATTCAGCGAGGCGGAGCTGCGGGGCATTCTCGCTGCGCTGGAGGACGAGGCGAAATACGGCGCGGTGCTCCGGGCCAAGGGCATCGTCGACTGCGCGGACGGCGGCGGCTGGCTGCACTTCGACCACGTCCCCGGAGAGGCGGAGGTCCGCCGCGGGGCTGCGGGCGTCACGGGCCGCCTGTGCGTCATCGGCGCGGAGCTGAAGGAAGACGCCCTGAAAGAGCTCTTCGGAGTGTGAGCCTATGCAGGACGATTTGATTACCCGGCAGCAGAACGATGTCCCGGTGTACCTGTTCACCGGCTTCCTCGAATCCGGAAAGACGAAATTTATCCAGGAGACGCTGCAGGACCGGCGCTTCGACACCGGGGAGCGGACGCTTCTGCTGGTCTGCGAGGAGGGCGAGGAGGAATATGACCTCAAAAAGGTGCGAAATGGCAGGCGAGTGACCCTCCGCACCATCGAAGACGAGGAGGATTTGACGCCGGAGCTGCTGGCCCAGTGGGACAGGGAGACGCGGCCGGAGCGGGTCGTGGTGGAGTACAACGGCATGTGGATGCTCGACTCCCTGTTCCGCGCCATGCCCCAGCGCTGGCTGGTCTACCAGGAGTTCTCCTTCGCTGACGCCGGGACCTTTATGGGCTACAACGCCAATATGCGCAACCTGGTCTACGACAAGCTGAAGAGCTGCGATTTGATCGTGTTCAACCGTTTTGAGCGCGGCGGCGACATCATGCCCTACCATAAAATCGTGCGGGCCGCCAACCGGGGCTGCAACATCGCCTACGAGGACAGGCGCGGCAAGGTGCGCTACGACGAGATCGAGGACCCGCTGCCCTTTGACAAGGAGGCGAAGGTTGTAGATATCGCGGACCGGGACTACGCCCTTTGGTACCGCGACCTCAGCGAGGAGCTGAAGAGCTACGACGGCAAGACCGTCCATTTCAAGGCCCAGATCGCCGACGCCGAAGGATTGGAGGACGGGACGCTGGTCGTCGGGCGTCCGATGATGAACTGCTGCGCGGCGGACACCACCTTTGCCGGACTCATCGCCGTGGGAAACCCCCGGGGCGAGCTGCGCGGCGGGGACTGGGTGGACCTGACCGCGTCCATCAAGGTGCGCCGCCACCCCGGCTATTCCCGCCCCGGCCCCGTGCTCACCGTAAAGGAAATCGGCGCCGCAGAAGCTCCGGCGGACCCTGTGGCCACCTTCTATTAAACTGCGGCGGCCCTTTTCGCCGCCGGCATTTTTCAGATGAACTGCCGCAGGCCGGGTGTCCAAAGGACCCCGGCCTGTTGCCGTTTGGAAAATGTTGTTGCAATATCCAGAAAAATATGGTAGAATAACCGACAGCTTAAACAATGCGCACTTTGCACGGAAAACCCCGCGATTCCCGAAAAATCTCAGCGGGGTCTTATTATATCTGGAGGTGGTGACGTCTGAGATGAAGGTTTGGTGGTATATCGCGATCGCCGCGGCTGTCATCCTGTGCGCCGTGCTGGTGATTTTGCTGAAAAAGCGGCGCAAACGGCGGGAAATGGAACAGAACGCGGAGGACCGGCTCCGGGAGGAGGCGCTTGACCGCGTCCTGGTGGGCGACCGCAGGGACGGAAAACGGGGCACGGTGGCCTTTGACGTGAAATACGACCAGGGCCAGCGGAACCGGAAGGGCCGCGGCGCTTCCGGGGGCCAGACACCGGTGATACTGCAGCTGACCGAAAAAAGCGAGCTTTCCACCCGCAAGTACATGCTCCACGCGGCTGGAAAGCTCTCCATCGGCAGCCAGGCGGACCTCAACGACATCGTCATTACCGGCGACGGCGTTGAAAAGCGCCAGTGTGAGATCGTCCGGATCGGCAAACAGCTGTTTGTCCATAATCTGGGGAAAACCGGTCAGGTCCTTCTCAAACGCGGCAGAAAGCAGATTATTTTGGACAGGGAGGCGGTAGAGTTAGAGGATAACGATGTTCTCTATATCGGTGATTTTACTTATAAAGTGACGATACTCAGGAACTGAGCGGGAAGGCGGGGCACCCTGCCCGCGATGAAACATAATAATTGCCAAAAGCGAAAAAAGAGAGCTATATGGAATAAAGAGGTGGAATTATGGGGTGTGTGTTGACCGTTTACAGCAAAAGCGCGTATAAAAAATATCTGCTTCCTGCTGTGAGGGACGCAAACTACAGCATTATTCTGTTTAAGGACCTGTTCCGGCTTTCCGGGGACGTCAAAGTGGAGCTGGAAAACACGAGCGGGGAGTGGAAAATCCTCCCCAGCGCGGCCTATTCCCTGGCGTATACGGACACCAGGAAAAACGCCGTGGGCCAGACGCTGCGGGACAGCGATATTTTTTCGCTCACCATGCGCGGCGGGGAACAGGTCACCGTGATCGTGACCATCAGCGACAGCTTTTTCCATGTTTTTGAGAAGTTTCGTCTGGACAACAACCAGAGCGTCAGCATCGGTACCGACGAGGGGAACGATATCTCCTATGTTTTCATGCACGCGATCTCCAAGATCCACGCCGTGCTGCGCAAGCAGAAGGGGCGCTGTGTGCTGGAGGACCGGAGCGTCAACGGCGTATTTGTGAACGCGGAGCGGGTGAACTCCGCCAGGGAACTGGAATACGGGGACATTGTCGACCTCTACGGACTGTCTCTGGTGTATCTTGACGACGCGCTGGCGGTGGATACGACGGTGGACGGTATCACCCTGCGCCGTCTGAAGCCTTTTACGCCCCCGGAGGAAAAACAGCTTCCCGAAGCGGAGGAAGGGATTTACGTCATCCGCCGCTCGCCGCGCTACCTTCCGAAAATGGCGGACGACACCATCACCATCGAGCCGCCTCCGGAGCTGAAGGAAAAGGACCGCCAGCCCGCGATCCTCACCATCGGCCCCTCCCTGACCATGGCGCTGCCGATGGTCCTGGGCATGGGGCTGTCCATCTTCGCATCCAACCAGACCGGGAGCAGCGGTATGCTCATGCTGGCCAGCGGCCTCGTGATGGCCCTCGGCTCGGCGATCCTCGGCGCGTTCTGGGCCGTGATGAACATGAAAAACGCGAAAAAGCAGCTCCGGGAGGACGAGCTGAAGCGCTTTGAGGTCTACGGGGAATACCTGATTTCCTGCACCAACAAGGTGCAGGAACGCTACCAGCGCAATACGGATATCCTGCGGCAGATGTATCCCGACGCCGTTGCATGCAGCAAATATGACTGGAATACCTCCCAGCTCTGGAACCGGAACCGGAACCATTCCGACTTCCTCCAGCAGCGGCTGGGCATCGGCAGCCGGCCCTTCCAGGTGACGATCGACGTGCCGGCCGAGCGCTTCAGTATGCACAGCGATTCCATGGCGGAAAAAGCGCGCATGGTGGCCCAGACCTACAGCAAGCTCAAGGATGTGCCCGTGTGCGTGGACTTCAGCCATAAGCTCATCGGCGTTGTGGGCGGCCCGGGCAAAAAGGGCTGTTATCCCGTGGTCCATGCCCTGACCGTGCAGACCGCGGCCAACAACTGCTATACCGATGTCAAGCTGGCCTATGTCTACAGCAGCTCCACGCGGCAGACCCAGGAGAACTGGAGCTTTACCCGCTGGCTGCCCCATGTGTGGTCCGAGGACCACAGGGTCCGCTATGTGGCCGATTCCCCGGACGAGGCCAGCGACGTGTTCTTTGAGATCGCCAAGGCCCTGCGTATGCGCTCCGAGGCGGAGCTGCGGGAGGGCGAGAGCTTCCAGCCCCACTATGTGCTGTTCATTGAGGATATGTCGGTGCTGGAGGGCGAGCTGATCACCACCTTCCTGATGGATGACAGGGACCTGGGCGTCACCGTGGTGCTGCTGGCCGAGAGCTATGAGGACCTGCCCAACGAATGCGAATATATTATTGAAAATTCCCCCAGCTTCCATGGCGTTTACGAGGTCACGGACTTTGTGGAGGACCGCCTCCCGGTGGCCTTCGACAACATCAGCTCCGTCGAGGTGGAGCGCTTTGCCCGGCGGCTTTCCCGCATCCAGATCAACGAGAGCGAGAGCGGCGGCGAGCTGCCCGGCAGCCTGACATTTTTCGATATGTACGGCATCAGCAAACTCTCGCAGCTGGATGTGGAGACGCGCTGGCGTAAAAACCGTACTTATGAAAATATCAAGGGCCTTCTGGGCCAGAAGGCCGGCGGGGCGCCCTGCTATCTGGACGTCCATGAGAAGTACCACGGCCCCCACGGCCTGATCGCCGGCACCACCGGTTCCGGTAAGAGCGAGACGCTGCAGACCTACATGCTGTCCCTGGCCATCAACTACAGCCCGGACGACGTGGGCTTCTTCGTCATCGACTATAAGGGCGGAGGCATGGCCAACCTGTTCTCCGACCTGCCCCACCTCATCGGGCAGATCTCGAACCTCTCCGGCAACCAGGTCCACCGCGCCATGGTGTCCATCAAGAGCGAGAACCTCCGCCGCCAGCGGGTGTTCAACGAGCACGGCGTCAACAACATCAACAACTATACGCGCCTTTATAAAAACGGCGAAGCTTCGCTGCCCGTCCCGCACCTGTTTATCGTGATCGACGAGTTCGCCGAGCTGAAGCGGGAGGAGCCGGAGTTTATGAAGGAGCTCATCAGCGTGGCCCAGGTGGGCCGCAGCCTGGGCGTCCATCTGATCCTCGCCACCCAGAAGCCCAGCGGCACCGTCGACGACAACATCTGGAGCAACTCCAAGTTCCGCCTCTGCCTGCGCGTCCAGGACCAGCAGGACAGCAAGGACATGCTGCACCGCCCCGACGCGGCCTATATCACCCAGGC
>JAFUVO010000127.1 GCA_017477525.1 Oscillospiraceae bacterium
CTTCAATACGACTCGGTCAGCCAAAGGTCTCAGTTTCATAAATGAATGCCTCCTTCAAATTTTCACGCACCCCCGGAGGGGGATTTGCGAAGTGTATACGGTTTTCAGCGGGTTAGCACTCAAAACGCCTGAGTGCTAACCCGCTGATAATAATAGCGGAACAGCGGACTTTTCGCAAGATTTATTTTGCATAAATTTTGCGATAAAAACGCGGAAGATTATGGGGAAAACGCCAATGCCCTTTATGCCCCCACGGCGGAGATCAGAAGCTGATCCTCCTCCGCGCCAAGGGACACGGCGCGGACGCGGCCCTTGTGGCGGTCGACGATCTCCTCGGCGATTTTGTCCTCGATCTCCTTCTGGATGGTCCTGCGCAGATTCCGCGCGCCGTAGGTGAGGCTGTAGCTCTTTTTCGCCAGATAGTCCAGCACGGCCTGGCTGAAATCGAGGCGGATGTTCTTCTCCGCCATGACGTCCCGCAGCTCGGTGAGCATCAGGCGGGCGATGGCCTTGAAGTTTTCCTCGTCCAGGGCGTTGAAGCAGACGATCTCGTCCACGCGGTTGATGAACTCGGGGCGGAGGAAGTCGTTGAGGGCTTTCATGGCGCGGTCGCGGTTGAGTTCAGTCACGGTCTGGCCGAAGCCCAGGGAGCCGCCCTTGGTGTTGCTGCCGGCGTTGGTGGTCATGATGATGACCGTGTTCTCAAAATTGACGGTCCGCCCCTGTGCGTCGGTGATCCTCCCGTCGTCCAGGATTTGCAGCAGGACGTTCATGACGTCGGGGTGTGCCTTTTCGATCTCGTCGAACAGCACCACGCTGTAAGGCTTGCGGCGGATTTTCTCCGTGAGCTGCCCTGCCTCGTCGTAGCCGACATAGCCCGGGGGCGAGCCGATGAGGCGGGAAACGGAGTGCTTCTCCATGAACTCGCTCATGTCGAGGCGCACCAGGGCCTCCGGCGCGTCGAAGAGGTCCAGGGCCAGCTGCTTCACCAGCTCGGTCTTGCCGATGCCGGTGCTGCCCACGAAGATAAAGCTCACGGGCTTGCGCTTGGCCTGCATCCCCACGCGGGAGCGCTTGATGGCGGCGCAGACGGCGTCGACGGCCTCGTCCTGGCCGATCACATGCTCCTTCAGCCGGGAGGACAGGCCGCTCAGGCGTTCGTACTCGTCGGCCTGGATGTTGGCGGAGGGGATTTTGGTCCAGAGGGTGATGATTCTGGCCAGATTCTCCGGCCCGAGGGCGGGCTTGCCCTCGGTTTGCAGGCTCAGCAGCTCGTTGTCCAGGCGCAGGTGCCCTGCCCGGATCTGGGCCAGGCGCTCGAAGTGCTCCCCGCTCATGTCGGACATCAGCATCTCCCGCTCCTTGTCCAGATCCGCCAGTTCCTTGCCCACTTCGTCTATGCGCGCGAGGGTCCGGCTTTTGAGGTTCACGTCGGAGCAGGCCTCGTCGATCAGGTCGATGGCCTTGTCGGGAAGATAGCGGTCGGTGATATAGCGTTCGCTGAGGGTGACGGCCATGCGGCACATCTCCTCGCTGATGCTCACGCCGTGGTATTCCTCATAATAGCGGCGGATGCCCAGCAGAATTTTGACGCTGTCCTCGATGCTGGGTTCCGCCACGGTGACGGGCTGGAAGCGGCGTTCCAGCGCGGCGTCCTTTTCGATGTGCTTGCGGTATTCATTGAAGGTGGTGGCGCCGATGACCTGGATCTCCCCCCGGCTCAGGGCGGGCTTGAGGATGTTGGCGGCGTTCATGCTGCCCTCCGCGTCCCCCGCGCCGACGATGTTGTGGATCTCGTCGATCACTAAGATGACGTTGCCCTCCCGGGTGATCTCCTGGATCAGCCCCTTCATGCGGCTCTCGAACTGGCCCCGGAACTGGGTTCCGGCCACAAGGGCAGTGAGGTCCAGCAGGTAGACCTCCTTCTCCTTCAGCTTATATGGAACCTCCCCCCCGGCGATGCGCTGGGCAAGGCCCTCGGCGATGGCGGTTTTGCCGACGCCGGGCTCGCCGATGAGACAGGGGTTGTTTTTCTGGCGGCGGTTGAGAATCTGTATGACCCGCTCCAGTTCCTCCTCCCGCCCGATCATGGCGTCCAGCTTGCCCTCGCGGGCGCGGGTGGTGAGGTTGATGCAGTAGTTGTCCAGGAATTTCTTCTTCGCCGTGCGCCCCTCCTTGCCGGTGGCGTGGGTGCCGCTGCTGTCCTGGCGTCCGCCGCGCTCGGCGGGCGGGGCGCTGTCGGCGGGGCCGGCGGGGGCCTGGCCTCCCATGAGGCGGCTCAGGAAGGGGAAGGTGGCGGTCTTGCCCTCGTCCTCATCCTCGCCGGAATCGGCGTCCATGGCGCTGGCCTGCAGCGCGGCCAGCCCATCCCCCATGACGGAGCCCATGTCGCCCTGCAGCACCTCGATGTCCTCGTCCGACAGGCCCAGCTTGCCGATCATGTCGTCGACGGGCTTGATATGCAGCTCTCTGGCGCATTTGAGACAGAAGCCCTCATTTTTTGTCTCGTTTCCTTCAATTTTCGTGATAAAAATCACCGCGATATTTTTTTTGCACCTCGCGCAGATCGTAGGTTCCATATCTCTGTCTCCTGTTTTCAAATGTTCAGATAGCGGAAAAGGAAGTTCCTCTTCAGCAGCAGCCCCCCCAAAACGGAGGAGGACAGGGCCCCGTTGCGGAATACCATCCCCATGAATTTCAGCGCCCAGACCAGCAGGACGCAAAACATCAGCCCCGTCAGAAGCCCCAGCACGGCCCCGCCGATGTCGTTGACCATATCCAGCCCCGGCAGCTTATAGCTGAGGTTCGGCAGGTTGCCGATGACGGTCAGCGTGATGATGAGCAGCAAAAAGGCCAGGATAAAGCAGCCGGCATAGCTCACTGTCTCGCACAAAATCTGCACCATCGCGTCCTTCATGCCCACGCCGCTCTCCCGGGCGTAGGTGACGCTGCGCTCGGCCATGACCGCGGCGGTTTCCGCGTCCACGCCGAGGGTCTCATAACAGGCCTGGGAGAACTCCCCGCGCCGATCCGGGTAGCGGGCCAGCAGGTCGTCAATGGAGTAGCTGTAATTTTCCCAGCCCAGCTCCCGCAGGACCTTCGAGTCCTTCCCGCTCAGCAGCCGTTCGGTGTAGCCGTTGGCGAAGGGTTTTAAAGCGGGGGCCACGTCGTAGGAGAACACGTTGGCCAGCAAATTCGCCCCGTAGATCGAGACAATGATGGCCACAATGCCGCCGACGCCCATGAGGATGCCCTTTTTATAGCCCGACCAGGTGCATAGGATCAAAATACACAGCAGGGCCAGATCAATCATGGCTTTCATGCCCAATCGCCACCATCCTTGTTTATCCTCCCCCGCCTCCGGCGGGGGAGCTGTCAGTTTTGGTCTGTCTTCCCCCACCTCCGGCGGGGGCTGTCAGTTTTGGTCTGTCTTCCCCCGCCTCCGGCGGGGGAAATAATACTATCCGATTTCCACGGCTTCCGCCGCGTATGGGCCGGGGAGGAGGGCAGTGCCGCGGCCGCGCAGGAGGGCGCGGGCGGTCCCGGCGGGGGCCGGGCCGGTCCAGACCGCGGACAGGGAGCGGTCGCGGAGGCTCAGCGTTCCGCCGGCGCACAGCAGCAGCCGCCGTCCCCGGATGGAGAACGCCGCCGCCGTGCCCTCAAGTTCGAGGCTGCCCAGAACCGCGCCGCGGCTGTCGAGGGCCGTCAGATAAGCGTGTTCCGCGGCAAGGGAGGGGGCGGTGAGCACCGCGGTGAAGCCGGCCTCCCCGAAGGCGTAGTCCAGCAGCGCGCCGCCGGTGTCCGCCCGGCCTGTTTCCACGCCCTCCGCGTCCAGAAAATAGAGTGTGGAGGTGCCCAGGACGCAGTAAGCGCCGTTTTCAAAGCAGTAGAGGTCGCAGGGCAGGTCGCCCGGAAAGAATACGGAAGCCTGTTCCTCCTCGCTGTCCAGGCGGAACAGGTGCAGCCGCCCGCCGCCGGATTCCGCGCAGAGCGCCGCCAGATGTTTCCCGTCGGAGCTGACGAGGCAGCGCAGGAGGTAGCCCGTGCCGGACCACCAGCGGTAGCGCAGCGCGCCGCCGGCGTCGTAGACGCTCACAAGGCCCTTGCAGCCCGGCTCCTCGGTGCCGAGGGCCACCCAGCCCGCCGCGCTGCGGGAGGCGGTGAGGATGGCGCCCCCCGGCGCGATCTCGCGGCTGTCCCCCTTCGCGGTGACGGCGACGCAGCCGGTCCCGCCCAGGTCGCAGAACAGCGCCCCGCTCTCCGATGCGAACACCGCCGGGGCTTCGTAGGACACGGCGCGGCGGAACAGCGCCCGCCCCCGGGCGTCGAACAGGGCCAAGGAGGAGGACGAGGCCACAGCCAGCCCGTCGCCGGCCTGGGCAAAGACCTGGTTGGAGCCCTCGCCGTAATAAAAAGCGTCGTCGTCCAGCGCGGCCGCGCCGCCGGTAAACAGTCCCAGAACGCCGTCCGTGGCGAGGCGTTCCCGGTAGACCAGGGCCAGGGTGCCGGCGGTTACCAACAGCACCGCCGCGGCTACCGCCGCGACGCGCAGCGCCGTGGACCACCAGCGCTCCCCCGGGATGCTCTTCTCGCTCATGCCATCTCCATCATACCACAATCATATCACAAAAGGATGAAGAAATATACCTGTATTTTACGTCAAAAATGTATCAAACTGCAAATCTAAATATTTGGGTAACTGTTTAGCGGCCCCCGCTGCCTCGCAGAGTTCGCGCCCGCAGGCGCGAATAAAGTCTAATCCATTATTTGCGGAAATCGCATTTTCGCAAATAATCCTTCTCGCGAAGCGAGTGTGCCCTCTCCCGCAGGGCGCACTCGCGAAGCGCAGCCGTTCTAACTGTTCAGAACCCGAAGGGTTCTGAACAGTTACTCCCGCTCCATCATTTCCCCCACCGCGCCGTCGTACCAGACGCGGTTCATATAGAGCCCCTGGGGGGGCATTGTGGGCCCGGTGAGGCGGCGGTCGCCGGAGGCCAGCAGGGCGGGGATATCCTCCGGGGAAAGCTTGCCGAGGGCGGCGTATACCATGGTGCCAGCGATGGCGCGGACCATGTTGTAGAGGAAGCCGTCGGCGCAGACATAGATGCTGTACAGGTCCCCCTCCCGCTCCGCGCGGCACCAGTACACGGTGCGGACCGTGGTTTTTGTCTCGGTCCCCACGGAGCGGACGGCGCGGAAGTCGTGGACGCCCACGAAGGCGCGGCCCGCCCGCTCCATGCGCCCGAAGTCCAGGGGGCCGGGGTAGAAGCACACCCGCTTTTGCAAAAAGGGGTCGCGGATGCGGCGGTTGAGGATTTTGTAGACGTACTCTTTTTTTTGGCAGGAGCCGATGGCGTTGAAGTCCTCCGGGGCCTCGCGGGCGTCCAGCACCGCGATATCCGGCGGCAGGCGGGTGTTGACCGCCAGGGCCACCCTGTCGATGGGGATGCGGCAGTCCGTGCGGAAATTGGCGCAGTAGCGCAGGGCGTGGACGCCGGCGTCGGTGCGCCCGCAGCCGGTGACCTTCACCCGGTGTGAGCAGACCTTTGATAAGGCTTTCTCGACGGTTTCCGCGACGGATATTTCGTTCTTCTGCACCTGCCACCCGTGGTAGGCGCTGCCATCATAGCGTAATCTGATCGCGATGTTGCGCATATTGTGTTACCTGTTATTTTTTTCAGCGTACTAAACGCGCCGCAGCAGCACCACGGCGGCGAGCATAGCGGCGCAGAGGGCCAGGGCGAGGACGTCGCGGCGGGCGAATTTCAGCACCTTCATCCGCGTCCGGTTCCCGCCGGGGACGTAGCAGCGGCACTCCATGGCCGTGGCCAGCTCGTCGGCCCGGCGGAAGGAGCCGACGAACAGCGGCACCAGCAGCGGCACCAGGGCCTTCGCCCGCTCCGTCAGCTTCCCGGTATCGAAGTTCGCGCCCCGGGAGCGCTGTGCGTTCATGATTTTGTCGGTTTCCTCGATGAGCGTGGGGATAAAGCGCAGGGCGATGCTCATCATCATCGCCAGCTCGCTGACGGGCACACGCAGCTTTTTCAGCGGCCCTAAGAGCCGTTCCAGGCCGTCGGTCAGCGCCAGGGGGGAGGTGGTGTAGGTCAGCAGGAAGGCCCCGCAGACCAGGAGCAGAATGCGCAGCACCATGAACACGCTCCGGCGGATGCCGTCGGCGGTGACGGTGAACACCCAGATTTTCAGCAGCGGCTCCCCTGTGCCGTAGAACAGGTTCACGACGGCGGTGAACACGACGATAAACATGAGGGGCTTCATGCCGCTGAGCAGGGTTTTGGGGCGGATGGACGCGGCGGCGCTCTCCCCGATGAGCACCGCCAGCATCAGGGCGTAGGCCCAGGCGTTGTTGGCCAAAAACAGCGCGGTGATATAGCCCGCCAGCCACAGCAGCTTGGTCCGGGGGTCGAGGCGGTGGACGACGCTGTCGCCGGGGAAATACTGGCCCAGCGTAATATTTTTCAGCATGGCCCCTCCCCCTCCCGGAGCGCGCAGAGCAGCTTTGCCAGGTATTTGGTCGTGTAGACGCTCTCGGGCAGCGCCACGCCGCGTTCTTTCAGCGCCAGGGCGATTTCCGTGGCGGCGGGGACGGTGAGGCCCATCTCCCTGAGCTCCGCGGCGTGGTCGAATACCTCCGCCGGGGTCCCGCTGAGGGCCAGGCGGCCCCGGTTGAGCACCACCAGCCGGTCGGCCAGCCGCGCCACGTCGTCCATGCTGTGGCTGACCAGCAGCACGGCGGCGCCGCTGCGGTCCCGGTAGTCGAGGATGTTGCCGAGGATGCTCTCCCGCCCCGCCGGGTCCAGGCCCGCCGTGGGCTCGTCCAAAATCAGCAGCCGGGGGCGCATGGCGATGACGCCCGCCAGGGCGATGCGCCGTTTCTGTCCGCCGGAGTGTTCCAGCGGGGAAGTGTCAAAAATTTTCCCGTCCAGTCCGACGAAGGCCGCCGCCTCGCTGACCCGCTCCCGGACCTCCGCCTCGTCCAGCCCCATGTTCCGGGGCCCGAAGGCGATATCCGCGAACACGGTTTCCTCAAAGAGCTGGTACTCCGGGTACTGGAACACCAGCCCCACCTGGAAGCGGAGCTGCCGCAGCAGGGCCTTGTCGGCGTGGATGTCCCGGCCCTCGAAGTACACCGTCCCGGCGGATGGTTTTAAAAGGCCGTTGAGGTGCTGGATGAAGGTGCTCTTCCCGCTCCCGGTGTGGCCGATGACGCCCAGCAGCTCGCCGGCTTCGATTTCCAGCGAAATGTCGTTGACGGCGGTTTTCTGAAAGGGCGTGCCCTGGCTGTAAATATACGTCAGATGCTCCGCGCGTAAAATCGGCATAGTGCTCCTTCCGAAGCCCTTCCCCTCGGGGAAGGGCTGTGTTTATTGTATTTTCCCGCCCGGGAGGGAACTGCCTTCCCTCCGCCCCAGCGCTTTGGCGATCACATCGGCGCATTCGTTTACGCTCAAAGCGTCCAGGGGCAGCGCGAAGCCCCGGGCGTTGAGGCTGTGGAGCAGCGCCACCGTCTCCGGCGCGGCCAGGCCCAGGGAGAGCAGCTCCTCCACGCGGGGGAACACCTCCTTCGGGGTCCCGTCCATGGCGATCTTGCCCTCGGACATGACGATCAGGCGGTCGGCGTAGACGCACTCCTCCATGTGGTGGGTAATCAGTACCACCGTCATGCCCCTGCCCCGGCGGAGGCTGCGGACGGCTTCGAGGACCTCCCGCCGCCCGATGGGGTCCAGCATGGCGGTGGGCTCGTCCATGACGATGCACTCCGGCTCCATGGCCAGCACCCCGGCGATGGCCACCCGCTGCTTCTGCCCTCCCGAGAGCAGATGAGGGGCGTGGAGGCGGAAATCGTACATCCCCACCCGGCGCAGGGCGTTGTCCACCCGCGCGCGGATCTCCGCCGGCGCCACGCCCAGGTTCTCCGGGGCGAAGGCCACGTCGTCCTCCACCACGCTGGCGACGATCTGGTTGTCCGGGTTCTGGAACACCATGCCCACGGTGCGCCGCACGTCGATGAGCTTTTCCGGGTCCGCGGTGTCGCTGCCGTTCACCAGCACCCGCCCCTCCGTGGGGAGCAATATGCCGTTGAAGGTTTTCGCCAGCGTGCTCTTCCCGCTGCCGTTGTGGCCCAGGATCGCCACAAAGCTCCCCCGGGCGATTTCCAGGTCGATGCCGTCGAGGACGTTTCGGCTCTCCGCGTCGTAGGCGAAGCGGAGGTTTTCGGTTTTGATGATGGCGTCTGTCATAGGCTTGTCCTGTTGTTTCCTCCCGCGGGGGCAGGGCGCGGCATTATCTGGCCCTGTCGCTCCGCCCCGCGAGATAATCGAGGCTCACGTCGAAATAGTCCGCGATTTTCGCGGCAACGGAGATATCGGGCTCGGAACCGCCGCGCTCATAGCGTCCATAGGTGCTGTAACGGATTCCCAAATCACGCGCAATATCTTCTTGCGCAAGCCCCGCGTCCTGGCGGCATTTTCTCAGCCTGTCACAAAATCTGTCCAAGCGATCAGCTCCTATTGACTTTCCAAAAATAGAATGTTATAATTGCAGTAATAAATATAAAAGGAGAAAAATGCGATGAATAAGATTTTAGATGCGCTGCTCATGGCGGCGTCAGACATGTCCTGCAGGGAACAGTGGCTGGGCGAGGCGGAGAAAATCCGCGCCTACCGGCAGTGCGTTGGCCGCATCGAGACGGAACACGAGCTTTTACAGTCCATGCTGCGCGGGGAAAGTCTGGAGCTGGTGAACCGTCTGGCGGACGATTTCGGGGAGCGCGGGGCCTGCGACGAGGAGATCGCCTTCCGCCAGGGCCTGGCCGCCGGCATCTTCTTGGGGACGCTGGCGCTACGGCTCAACTGAACTCCCAGCGGGAGCAGGCCCCGCAGGGGAGGGGCAGGCCGGAGGCGGTGACGGGCAGGCCCAGTTCCCGGCTCTCCGTGCGCCCGCCGAAGCGCTTTGTGAACACGCTGTCCGCCACATAGCCTACGGCGGAGGCCGACAGGCCCGTGGTGTAGGAGTTGATAAGGACAAACAGGGGCGTGTCGGAGAGTACCCGGGCGGTGAGGCAGACGAACTCCCAGAGGTTGTCCTCCAATTTCCAGACCTCGCCCCCCGGCCCGCGCCCGTAGGAGGGGGGGTCCATGATGATGGCGTCGTAGGCCCTCCCCCGGCGGATCTCCCGCTCCACGAATTTGGCGCAGTCGTCGACGATCCAGCGGACATTGGCGACGCCGTTGAGGGCGGCATTTTCCTTGCCCCAGGCCACCATGCCCTTTGCCGCGTCCACATGGCAGACCTCCGCCCCGGCCTTCGCCGCCGCCACCGTGGCTGCGCCGGTGTAGCCGAAGAGGTTCAGCAGCCGGACGCCCCGTCCGGCGCTGCGCAGCTTTTCCGTGATGTAATCCCAGTTCGCCGCCTGCTCCGGGAACAGCCCCGTGTGCTTGAAGTTCATGGGCCGGACGCGGAAGCGCAGCTCGCGGTAGCCGATTTCCCAGGATTCCGGGAGGCCGTTCCGGTCCCAGCGCCCCCCGCCGGAGCTGCTGCGGCTGTAACGCGCCGAGGGCCGGTCCCACCGCGGCTCCGTCCGGGGCGTCCGCCAGATCGCCTGGGGGTCAGGCCGGATTAAAATCTGCTCCCCCCAGCGCTCCAACCGCTCCCCGCCGGAGCAGTCGATCAGCTCATAATCCCGCCAATGCTCGGAAATCCACATACCCGCGCCCCCGCTCCCTCCGTTGTGGCAAGTTCAGCAGCCCGCGGCAATGCGGCTGCTTTCCCATTTGAATTAGGATTATACCATGAAGCGCCCGAAGAGGCAAGAAAAAGTCTGTATCCGTCCATGACAAACGCATGGGGCAGGATTTGCGGCGGTTCAGCCGAACAGCGGCTATCGCGGAAAAGCTCCGGCGCTCTGTACAGCCGGAGCCTTTCTGGGCGCAACCTGAAATCACTTCAGGAACGTATCCGCGATCATCTGAGCGATATATTCCTGGTAGGCCGCCTGTACATCGGCGGGGACAAGCTCGCTGATCCGGCCCGCGGAGAGCACCCCGTTTTGCAGGGTGCCATATATGACCTCGCCGCCGAAGCTGCCTTCCTCCACCGCCCTCATGCTCAGGCCCACCAGCGAAGCGTTGTCCGTCACTTGGCTGGTGATGATGCACGGATTCTGGCCGAGGCTGTCAGAGGGCTGGGCGATGTCATATATTTTGATGGAATCCGCCGCCTGGTTCGCCTCGTCGATGGCCTGGCGCGCGCCGGAGTCCACCGCCGAGGCGTCGCCGAAGAACACGTCCGCCCCCTGGGCAATCAGCTCTTTTGCCAGCGCGACGCCCTTTTCGCTGTCGGAAAAGGAGTTGGAGTAGACGATATCCAGCGCGGCCGCTTCCCTGCCCGCTTTCCCGGCGACAAAGGCGGCGGCTTCCTTATAGCCCTCGTACTTCTCCCGGGTTGTGGCGAGCTCCATGCCGCCGATGAACGCAACGGCGCCGGTTTGCGTCATCAGGCCCGCCATGGCGCCGGCAATCCATCCGATCTGCCTGGCATTTGGAAGGAGGGAGGTCACATTGCTGTTGACGGCCTTCTCCGGCGTGTCAGCGCTGCCGTTGAGCAGCGCGAACGCGGTGTCCGGATACTCCGCCGCTGCCTGCAGCACCGCGTCGGTGTACTGGTTGCCCGGCGCATAGATCAGATCATAGCCCTGGGAGCAGTAGGAAACGATGGCGTCGTAATAGTCCGGGGCTTCGATGGCGTCGGAACAGGCCGCCTCCCAGCCGTTGGCCGCCGCGGCGTCCAGCATGGCGTTGTAGCAGGCCGCGCCCCAGCCGCCGTCGGAAATGTAGGAGTCGCAGATCATGGCGACCCGGTAGGTTTTCGCGGGTTCGGCGGGGGCGGCGGAGGGAACGGCCGAAGCCGCGGCCCCGCCTTCCGCGGCTCCGGAGGAAGCATCGCCGCATGAAACAAGGCAGAGCAGCAGGGCAAGCGCCAAAACAGCCGCAAACAGTTTTCTCATAAGAATCCTCCTGTTCTATTTTTCGGTTTCATTTCCCTTCCCGCCGGAGGCGGGGAAGGCAAATGAAACCGCGCTTTTGCCGAAAATACTCCTCGCGCAGCGCAGCCCTTCTAACTGTCCAGAACCCTCCGGGTTCTGGACAGTTACGATAAAAGGTTCTCCAAAGTCTCATAGAGGCGCTCCGGCTCGATGGGCTTGGTCAGATGCGCGTTCATGCCCGCCTGCAGGGAGCGCTGCACGTCCTCATCGAAGGCGTTTGCGGTCAGCGCGATAATCGGTATCTCTTTCGCGTCGGGACGGTCCAGGGCGCGGATCGCGCGCGCCGCGCCGAGGCCGTCCAGCACCGGCATACGCACGTCCATCAGCACGGCGTCGTAGTGGCCAA
>JAFUVO010000058.1 GCA_017477525.1 Oscillospiraceae bacterium
AGGGGATGGCCCTGGGGGTGCCCGACGGCCCGCGCCGCCGCCCCCAGCCGCTGCAGCGCCGCCAGGTGCCCGTCGAGCTCCTCCGCCGTCACCCCGGCGGCGTATCCGGCGGAAAACGCGGGCAGTTCCGGCGCGTCCCGGTATTGCTCATAGCGGTTGGCCAGCTCGTACAGGGATAAGCCGCAGGGGAGCGTTTCGTGGAGCTGCCCCGCGTAGGCGTCCAGCTCCCCCCGCAGAAGGGCGATTTGCCGCGCCTTTGTCTCGTACATCTCGGGCCCGGCGCTTTTCGTGACCTCCAGCGCCTGCCGCAGCTGGTCCAGCACGTCCCGCTTTTTCGACTTGTTGGAGTGGAGCTCCAGGCAAAACGGCCCGATGCCCAGCTCGTCCAGCCGCTTTTCCACCACCTCCAGCGCCGCCATCTTCTCCGCCACAAACAGGACGGTCCTGCCCTGGGCCAGGGCGTTGGCGATCAGCGCCGTGATGGTCTGGGATTTCCCCGTCCCCGGCGGCCCGTGGAGCACAAAGCTCTCCCCCCGGGTGGCCGCCTCAATGGCGTAGAGCTGGGAGGCGTCCGCCGGAAGCGGCAGGTAGACCCCCTCCTCCGGCACTCGCCCGCCGATTTCCATGTCCTCCGCCGCCCAGGCCAGCTTCCCGTCCATCAGGCTGCGGACGATTTTGTTCCGGGCCAGATCCGCCGAACGGTTCCGGATATCGTTCCACATGACGAACTGGGAGAAGGAGAAGATGCCCAGATACGCGCTTTCCAGCACGTCCCACCGGGCCTGCTCCATGACAGCCTTGCGCAGGATGGTCAGCACCCGGCGGATATCCACGCCGCGCTCGTCCGAGGGGAGCGGGTCGAGGCCCCTGACCGCGATGCCGAAATCCTGTTTCAGCTTTTCCAGCATGGTGATGTTCATCTGCGCCTCGTCGTCCCGCAGACGGAGCACGTAGCCCCGGGCCGCGCCCTTCCACGCCAGCTCCACGGGCAGCAGCACCACCGGCGCGTACCGCGCCTTCCGGCTCCGGGGCGTTTCGTACCAGCGCAGCAGCCCAAGGGCCAGATACAGGGTGTTCGCGCCGTTTTCCTCCATCGACACCCGGGCGCTGCGGTACAGCTCCTTCATGCTCCGGGCAAATTCCCCCTCCGCGCAGTCCGCCCGGAGGCGGCGGTTCAGAAATTCGGAGCGGATCAGGGCGTCAAGGCCATCGCTCCGGCGGGACGCGCCAAAGCCCTCTTCCCCGCCGGAAATATGCCAGTCCGCCGGACGGGGAAAAACCGTGAAATCCTCCCCCTCCCGCAGCGCGTCCTCCAGGGCCTCCGGGGAGCTGGTCAGGATGGGCAGCACGGTCCGGGACGGGCGCAGGTTGATCAGCGCGTTGCGCAGCCCCAGGTCCAGCAGCTTCCGTTCCCACTGGCCCAGTTTGCCGCCGCTCTCCGGGGAAAGCCCGCCGCCCAGGTCGAGGGCCCCGGCCACGGGCCGGGGGGCGGCGCTGATATTCTGCCGGGGCGCTGCGTCCTCGATGTGCCAGCCCTCCCCCGTCTGAATCCGATGGGGCAGCGGCGATATCCCGCTGAGCCGGCTGCGGTAGACGTCAATGATATACTCCGTGCGGGAGATGTCCGAAAGCTTTTCCTCCGCCAGGCTCCGGGCCCGGTCGAAAGAGATATCGCCCCCCGCCGTCAGGGCCGTACATTCCACGACGGCGATTTCACTGACGCCCGCGGCCAGGCGCTTGGTGACCAGGGAGGCGTCGTCCTGCACCGCCTCCGGGAAGGACAGCGCTTCCAGCCAGACCCCGGCAAATATGTGGCCTTTCTGCAAAATCAGGAGCGAATGCAGGCCCAGCGCTTCCAGGCAGGCGGCATAGAGCAGCGACAGGTCCAGACAGGTGCCCATCCTCTGGCCCAGGACGGCGTCGCACAGGCGCACCCGCTGGCCGGCGCCCTCGAAGCTGGCGGGCGGCACGGAATAGACGATGTTCTCCGCCTGCAGCGCCGCGTAAACCGCCCCGGCCTGGGCCAGGACGCGGTTGGGGTCCTTCGACTGGTAGGCGTCCAGGGAGGGGTCGCCGGTCCACTCCCCTAAAAACCGCGCGGCCTGCGCCGCCAGGCGCGCGACCTCCGGGTGGTTCGGCGTCACGAAGGCGGTCAGAAGCTCGGGATACAGCGCCGCGCCGTGCCACTCGTCGAAAGCCAGCAGGGAGATTTCCAGTTCCTCCCGGTAGACCGGGTCCTCCCCCTCCGCCAGCGTGAAGCGCAGGAGGGCTTTGGCCTTCTCGGTCAGCCCCGCCAGAAGCTCCGCGTCCAGCACAAGATGGACGTTTTTCAGGCAGAGGGATTCCCCCGCCGGGATACATTCGATGTGGCGGGAATACGCGCCGCAGAACGCCGGCGCGGCGGAAATCCGCAGCTCGAGGTTTTCAAGGGCACGTTCCGTCCCGTTCCGAACGGTGAGGGAGCGGATCAGCTCAAAGCCGTTGCACGACAGCGCATAGTTTACCGCGGTCAGCATGTCCGCGTCCACCCTCACGCGCCCGTCTGCCGGGACAGGAGCCTCCGCCTGCCCGCCGAGCTCCCTGAGGCGCTGTTCCTGGACACGGAGCAGCTCTTCAAAGCTTGCGTTGGATTCCATCTGCCCGTCACATCCTTTTATTTAATAGTATCTGCTTCCCTGTCCTGTTTGCGCGCTCCCCCGGAGGCGGAGCGCACAGGCACCCATGTATATATGGTGATTGTAAACGGAATTTCGAGGGAAAGCAACAGGAATTTCTATCACTGGATATCCTGCATACAAGTAAAAATTTCTTGACAATTTTTGTGGAATATGCTAAACTCAGTTTTCATGTGGGGCGGATACGCCCTGCGCAATCTTTTCAGGAAAGGAGGAAAACGATGCCTACCTTTAATCAGCTGGTGAGAAAAGGAAGGGAGCAGGCCACCTACAAGTCCAACTCCCCCGCGATGCAGAAGGGCCTCAACACCCTCAAGAACCGCGAGACGAACCTGCCCTCCCCCCAGAAGCGCGGCGTGTGCACCGCGGTCCGTACCGCGACGCCCAAGAAGCCGAACTCCGCGCTGCGTAAAATCGCCCGTGTGCGCCTGACCAACGGCTACGAGGTCACGGCCTATATCCCCGGCGTGGGCCACAACCTGCAGGAGCACTCCGTGGTCATGATCCGCGGCGGCCGTGTCAAGGACCTGCCCGGTGTGCGTTACCACATCATCCGCGGCGCCCTCGACGCCCAGGGCGTGTCCGGCCGTATGCAGGGCCGCAGCAAGTACGGCGCGAAACGGCCCAAGGCGAAGAAATAATAACCGCCAATTCCAACAGCGCTTTTTGCCCTGTTGTTTATATATTCTATATATAAACCTCGGGGCGCAACGGACGACGGCGGGGACGCTCCCCCGCGTCCGAGTACCGTTGAGTTCATTTTGTGATGAAGGAGGGAAGCATAGTGCCCAGAAGAGGTAATGTTCCCAAGAGAGAAATCTTGCCGGACCCTGTTTACAACAGCGTCCTGGTGACGAAGCTCATCAACAGCGTCATGCTGGACGGCAAAAAGGGCGTCGCCCAGAAGGTCGTCTACGACGCGTTCCACATCATTGAGGAAAAGACCGGCAAAAACGGCCTTGACGCTTTCACCGAGGCCATGAACAACATCATGCCCGAGCTGGAAGTCAAGGCCCGCCGCGTCGGCGGCGCGACCTACCAGGTCCCCATCGAGGTCCGCCCTGCCCGCCGCCAGACCCTCGGCCTGCGCTGGATCACGGATTTCTCCCGCAAGCGCGGCGAGAAAACCATGAAGGAGCGCCTGGCGAACGAGATTATGGACGCCTGCAACAACACCGGCGCTTCCGTCAAACGGCGTGAAGAGATGCACCGCATGGCCGAATCCAACAAGGCGTTCGCCCACTTCCGCTGGTAAGGGCGGCTGGCGAAGCCTTTAGGAGAATTTTTCAGCTATGCCAAGAGAGTATTCACTGCAAAAAACCCGCAATATCGGGATCATGGCCCACATCGACGCCGGAAAGACCACGACCACCGAGCGTATCCTGTTCTACACCGGCGTCAACTACAAAATCGGCGAGACCCATGAGGGCACCGCCACCATGGACTGGATGGAGCAGGAGCAGGAGCGCGGCATCACCATCACCTCCGCCGCCACCACCTGCCACTGGCGCGACCACCGCATCAACATCATCGACACCCCGGGCCACGTCGACTTCACCGTGGAGGTGGAGCGCAGCCTCCGGGTCCTCGACGGCTGCGTGACCGTGCTCTGCGCCAAGGGCGGCGTCGAGCCCCAGTCCGAAACCGTCTGGCGCCAGGCGGACCACTACAACGTCCCGCGCATGATCTATATCAACAAGATGGATATCACCGGCGCGGACTTCTACCACGTCTTGGACATGATCCACGACCGTCTGAAGTGCAACGCCGTACCCATCCAGCTCCCCATCGGCAGCGAGGGCAGCTTCCGGGGCATCATCGACTTAGTGGAGATGAACGCCCGGATCTACTATGACGAGCTGGGGAAGGACATGCGGGACGAGGCCATCCCGGCGGAACTGATGGACAAGGCGGAGGAATACCGCCAAAAGATGCTGGAAGCCGTGTCGGACTTCGACGACGAGATCATGGAGAAGTATCTCGAGGGCGAGGCCATCGACCCCCAGGCCATCCGCGACGCCATCCGCAAGGCCACCGTTTCCGGCAGCATGGTCCCCGTGACCTGCGGCACCAGCTATAAGAACAAGGGCGTACAGAAGCTCCTGGACGCCATCGTTGATTTCATGCCCTCCCCCCTGGATATCCCGCCGGTCAAGGGCACGGACCCCAAGACCGACAAGGAGGTCGAGCGCCCCGCGGACGACTCCGCCCCCTTCAGCGCCCTGGCCTTTAAGATCATGACGGACCCCTATGTGGGACGCCTGAGCTTCTTCCGGGTATACTCCGGTACCCTGGAAACCGGCAAGACGGTCATGAACTCCACCAAGTGCCAGCGGGAGCGCCTGAGCCGCATCCTGCTCATGCACGCCAACCACCGGGAGGATTTGCAGACCGTCTACTCCGGCGATATCGCCGCCGCCGTCGGTCTGAAAAACACCACCACCGGCGACACCCTCTGCGACGACAAGCACCAGATCGTGCTGGAAAGCATGGAGTTCCCGGAGCCGGTCATCCGCGTGGCGATCGAGCCCAAGACGAAGGCCGGCCAGGAGAAGATGGCCATCGCCCTGCAGAAGCTGGCGGAGGAGGACCCCACCTTCAAGACCTATACGGACGAGGAGACGGGCCAGACCATCATCGCCGGCATGGGCGAGCTGCATCTGGAAATCATCGTCGACCGCCTGCTCCGCGAGTTCAAGGTGGAGGCCAACGTGGGCAAACCCCAGGTCAGCTACAAGGAGACGATCACGAAGTCCGCGACGGTCGACACGCGCTACGTGCGCCAGACCGGCGGCAAGGGCCAGTTCGCCCACGTCAAGCTGACCGTGGAGCCCAACGAGTCCGGCAAGGGCTACGAGTTCGTCGACAAGATCACCGGCGGCGCGATACCGAAGGAGTTTATCCCCTGCGTGGACCAGGGCATCCAGGGAGCCATGCTCTCCGGCGTCCTGGCCGGCTACCAGGTCGTGGACGTGAAGGTCACGCTGATCGACGGCAGCTTCCACGAGGTGGACTCCTCCGAGCTGGCGTTCAAAATCTGCGGCTCCATGGCCTTCAAGGAGGCATGTCAGAAGGCCGGCCCCACGCTGTTGGAGCCGATTATGAAGGTGGTCGTCACCTGCCCCGACGACTATATGGGCGACGTGATGGGCGACCTCAACGCCCGCCGTGGCATGATCTCCGGCACGGAGGTGCGCCCCGGCGCCGCGGAGATCACCGCCAACGTCCCGCTGAGCAGCATGTTCGGCTACGCCACGGACCTGCGGAGCAAAACCCAGGGCCGCGCCAACTACAGCATGGAGCCCAGCCACTACGTCGAGCTGCCCCGCAGCCTGCAGGAAGGCATTATTGGCGCCCGCAAGTAAAAAAAAACCTTGATTTTTCAGGGGTTTTCCGAAAAGTTTCTATTGCAAATCCGTTTGAAATAGGATAAGATAGAGGCACTGAGAAATTACTTTACTTTTTGAAGGAGGAAATTCAAAATGGCAAAGCAAGTATACGACAGATCCCTCCCGCATGTCAATATCGGTACCATCGGCCATATTGACCACGGCAAGACCACCCTGACCGCTGCCATCACCAAGTACCTCGCCCTGCAGGGCAAGGCTGAGTACACCGACTACTCTTCCATCGACAAGGCTCCCGAAGAGAGAGAGCGCGGCATCACCATCAACACCTCACACGTTGAGTACGAGAC
>JAFUVO010000128.1 GCA_017477525.1 Oscillospiraceae bacterium
GCCGTCTTGGCGGGTCTTTTGCCGCCATACTTCGTTGTTTTTCCTTGCCATACATACAGTATGGCTGCGTCAAAACGCCTCGTCTGACGTCAAAATCCCTCGCCAATCCGGCACGTTTCGACTGTGAATACAGCCTCTAACTGTTCAGAACCCGAAGGGTTCTGAACAGTTACCAATCAAGGCATCATTATTCGGCGCTAAAAACCGGCGGCATGGTGAGCTTATGGAGGCTGCGGGCGTGGTAGCGGGCGATGATGGCGGCATTTTCGGGGGAGACAGACCCGCCCGTGAGCACCGCGTCCACGTCGGCGTAGCGCACGCCCATCTCCTGCTCGTCGGTCTGGCCCTCGAAGAGGCCGGCGGAGGGGGCTTTTTCTATGATGGAGCGGGGCGCGCCCAGAAAGCTCAGAAACTCATAAATTTCCGTCACGGTCAAATCGGCGATGGGGTTGAAATCGCAGGCCCCGTCGCCCCATTTGGTAAAGTAACCCATATAGCGCTCACTCCGGTTGCCGGTGCCGCAGACGAGGCGGTTTTCGCTGCCTGCCACGGCATAGAGGGCGGTCATACGCAGCCGGGGGGCGATGTTTGCCGCGGCGGAGGGGATGATCTCCGCGGCAGGGGACAGGGCTGCCAGCATGGCCTCCCGCGCCGCGCTGAGGTCCACAGTGCGCGTCTCAATACCGAAGCGCTCCGCCGCGGCCAGGGCGTCGTCCCTGTCGCTGCCGTAGTTGCGCGACGAAGTGCAGGGGAGGATGATCCCCACCGTGTTTTCACAGGCCGCCTTGCACAGCGCCCCGGCGAGGGTGCAGTCCTTTCCGCCGGAGTTGCCGTAGACAATGCCGTCCGCGTGGGCAGCCTCCAAACGCTCCCGAATAAACGCCGTCCGGCGTTCCAGTTCCTTCTGATAATCCCGCATAACGCTTCCTCCTGTTGTTGATATCCCTATTCTATCCCTTTTTCCCGGAAAGCGCAACGGGTAAATTGAGAGCAAAAAAACGGGCTGTCAAAAAGATGCAATCTGGATATACTCTAAGAGCCTGTTTCATATCTCTTCGCGCACGTCTTTCCGGCGGCTTTTCCGCCACTGGGGCGTTGCTCATCCTTGAAATCCACAAAGGATTCCTGCGGATTCGCGCCTTGATTGGCGAAAAATCCGCTCGGAAATCCGTACACGCCGAGATATGAAACAGGCTCTTACCTATACTACAACAAGCTCGAGGCGGAGGAGCGGAAAGCGGGAGACAGCATGGAACACAGTTTTACGGAACAACGCGGGCATTTTTTTGAGAAGGGGAGGCGGCTGAAAGCCCTGGTTCTGTCGCTCTGTCTTGTACTCCCCGGCGCAGGCTGCGGGAAGAGGAGCGAAACCGTTTTCAACCCCGTGCCTGCCGCGGAAGCCGTGCTGGACAGCCAGGGGCAGCTTCCGGAGCTGAACGCCATCGACTACGAACATGAGGCATTCGCCTCCTATCTGGAACAGTTCTATCGGCTGAACCCGGCGGCGGTGGAGGCCGGCGTCATCTACTCCGGCCGGGGATTGGACGCCACCGAGATTGCGGTGCTGCGTTTCCGCGGGGCCGCTGAGGCGAGAAATGCCCTCCCCATTCTGCGGGCCTATCTGGAACAACGCGCCTCCAGCCTCGAATTTTACGCCCCGGAGCAGGCGGAACTGGCCCGGCGGGGAATCGTGGTCCAGCAGGAAACAATTGCGGCGCTGTTCGTCTGTCCGGAGCCGGATACGGCAGAAAGCGCCCTGCGGGAGTGGATGAGCAATATTCCCGCGCCCTCCCCGGCGGCGATTTATGCCTCCGTGCCGGAGAAGACGGATTCGCCCGCGCCGTTTCCTGAGCTTTCACCCACGCCGGAACCCACGCCGGAACCCACGCCGGAACCCACGCCGGAACCCACGCCGGAGCCTACGCCGGAGCCCACGCCGGAGCCTACGCCCGAGCCTTTGCTGGCCCCCGCGCCGGATGATCAGTTTTCCCCTTCTCTGGTGGCAGCGGCATGGAGGTCCGGAAACGGAGACAGCTTGTCGCTGAAAAACCGGTATATTCTGGATTATGCCTCTGCCGTGATCCGGGAGTACATCAGCGAAGACATGTCAGATTATGAGAAGGAACTGGCCATCCACGACTATTTGGTTTCCTCGGTGGCCTACGACGCGGAGAGCGTGGACCCGGCTCCCGACAACGGGAATCCCTATGGCGCCCTGGTGCGGCGCAGGGCGGTGGATACCGGTTACAGCACCACCTTCCAGCTGTTGATGGACATGCTGGGGATTCCATGCAGGACGATCTATGGCCAGGTGGACTGGTCCGTGAACCTCTACCACACGCACAGTTGGAACCTGGTGCGGCTGGACGGCAAATGGTATTTCCTGGACGTTTGCCGCGATGCCGCCGCGCCGGATGCAACGCCAGATGCGGCGCACCGCTTTTTCAACCTGACCGCCGACCAGTTCTGGGCCATGACCTATCGTTGGAACGGTGATGGCCTTCCGGCGGCGACGGGTACCGACTACCGTTGGATCTCATCAGAGGAAGGGACAAATTGACGGAGAAAGGGGTTTGAACGGGGAAAATTGCACACGAAACCAGGCCGGTGAACGGATATGACGGTTGCATCCCCGCCGCCTGGCGTGTTATAATCAAAATCAAAAAGAGGGGAGGGGAGAGGTTCATGAATCGGAAAGAAAAGTGGAGGCGGTGGCAGGCGGCGCTGCCCCATATCGGCCAGCGGATGTTAAAGACGTCCATCGCCGTGCTTCTCTGTCTCGTGTTTTACGGGCTGCGGGGGTACCGCGGCCAGGATATGCCCACGGAGGCGGTGATTACGGCGATCATCTGTATGCAGCCTTATGTCCGCGATACCAGGGACTACGCCCTCAACCGGCTGGACGGGACGCTGATTGGGGCGTTCTGGGGGATTGTGTTTTTGCTTCTGCTGCTTTTCGTTCCCGCCCTCGGCTCCAATCTTTTCGTGACCTATGTGCTGATGGCCATCGGTGTTTTGCTGTCGCTGTATACCGCTGTCGCGGTTCGGAAGCCCGACGCATCCAGCCTCAGCGCCATTGTGTTCATCTGTATCGTCATCACCTTCCCCGATGTGGAAAACCCCTTCCTCCAGGCGGGGGACCGCTTTCTCGGTATTTTTGTGGGGACCGTCGCGGCCATAGGGGTCAACACCTTCCGGCTGCCCCGGGGGAGGAACCGGGACCTTGTGTTCTTTCTCCACACTTCGGATCTGGTGCCGGACCGCTTTTCCCAGATGACGCCCTCCGTGAGCTTCCGGCTGAACTCCCTGTTCCAGGAGGGGGCGAAAATTTGTATGATCTCCGCCCATGCCCCCGCTTTTTTCGCCCCACAGCTGGGCACCGCGCCGGCGCTGCCGATGATTGTGATGGACGGCGCGGCGGTCTACGATGTTCAGAGCAACCGTTATATTTGGGCTGAGACAATTCCCGGGAAGGCTTCCGAAAAGCTGCGGGATTACCTTGAGCGCATGGGGCGCAGTTATTTTCTCTACACGGTGCATAAGAACAAGACCTGTATCTTCCACCGGGGCGAGTTCAGCGCCGCGGAGCAGAGCGTCCTGTACCAGCTGCAGCGCACCCCCTACCGCAGCTACCTGGACGAGGAATACTATGCGCCGGAGGAAATCGTGTATTTCAAGCTTATCGGCGCGGATGAGGAGATGGAGCGTCTGCGCGGGGAGCTGAAGCAGATTCTCCGAGCCGGTAAGCTCCGCGCCGCGGTTCAGCCCCAGGCCGGCGTCAAGGGCGTCAGCGGCCTGTATATCTATTCTGAGCACGCTACGGTCCGGCGCGCGGAAAACTATCTGATGCGGGATCTGCGCCGGAAGGAACCCAATCTGAAGCCGGTAGAGCTTCAGTCTCCCGCGGGCTACCGTTCGGAGCATGACGCGATGGTGCTGCTGTTCCGCCTGCGGAACCTGTACGCGCCGGTGCGGCTGTTCCCGTCCCGCCGCAGTACATAACATTGATTTGTGCGGGCAGTTCCTCCCCCGAAGGGAAGAAAATGCCCCGGAAAGTCGGAGGATCATATTGATATGGCAAGATTTTTTATTTTCGGCGCGAACTATCCCCAGGGGGGCACCGTGATTCTCAGCGGAGAGGACGCGGAACACGCGCGGGTGCTCCGCCTGAGGGTCGGCGAAGAGATTGTCATCAGCGACGGGGCGGGCCGGGACTTCAACTGCACGGTCCGGGGCTTCACCGGCGCGGGCGTCGAGGCGGAGGTGAACGGAATCGCGCGGAATACCGCCGAACCCTCCGTCGCCGTGACGGTGGTGGCGGGCCTGCCCAAGCAGGCGGAACGGGCGGAGTATACCGTGCAGAAATGCACCGAATGCGGGGCGACAAAGCTGTTATTTTACCGCAGCCACCGTTGTGTGGCGGACCCGGGGCAGCGGAGCATTGAGAAAAAGCTGGCCCGCTGGCAGCGGATCGCGGAAGAGGCCGCGAAGCAGTCGGGCCGCGGCATGGTACCGGAGGTGGCATACAGCTCCGACTTCGGCGCGGCGCTGGAGGCCGGGCGGAAAACCGCGCTGCCGCTGTTCCTCTATGAGACAGGGGAGAGGGCGCCGCTGCGGGAGGTCCTCGAAGCCGAAGCCCCCGGGGCCGGCAGCGCCGCCATTTTAACCGGCCCGGAGGGCGGCTTTGAACCTTACGAAGCGGAGCTGGCCCGCCGGCTGGGCTTCCGCGTCTGCGCGATGGGCCCTCGCATCCTCCGCTGCGAGACAGCCCCCGTCGCCGCGCTGGCCGCGTTGATGTATGCCACCGGGAATCTGTCATAATCCGGCTTGACAACCGAAAGGGTATGCTGTAAAATAAAATAAGAACAAGTATTTAGTTGTGGGTATTTCCCTCCCCCGAAGGGGGAGGGAAATACCGAAAAAGATAGATTTATGTTGTGTTTTCTCCCCCGAAGGGGGAGAAAACACAAGGCTGCAAAATAGATACCAAATAGGATATTTATCAAACAGCGGATTCCATGATGAAACGAAATATGTTTCCGTCCATTCTATAACCTCGGTTTTTATCCGCCGGCGTCAGGTGAGAGTCGATGCCAAACAGACACAGAAAAAAGAAGAAACCGGCTGGGGTTCCGCCCCCCGCCGCGCCGCCCCAGGAGGCGGAACAGGCCATTCCGCTCTGCGCCATATACGGGAAACCGATCACCGGCGCGTGTACCATTGACCATGTGATTCCCCCGGCGATTTATAAATGGCACGAGAACTATCTGGAACGTCCGGAATTTCTTGCCCTGCGCCGGAGCATCACCTCCGGGCGCAACATGGTCCGCACCCACCGGCGCTGCAACGAGCGCAAGGAGGAGGCCATCGTGCAGCTGGAGGGCCTGCACATCAGCCGCAACAAACGCGCTAAGCTTAGAAAAACCTATCGGAGCCTGGAGCCTTACGTTGAGGCGTTCCTGGCCCACAAGGCCGCGCTGCTGGATCAGCAGGAGGGGCGCTGCTACGTCTGCCGCGCCCCCCTGGAAACCGGCGTACTGCGGCGAATTGACGACAGCGTGGGCCGCACCTGGGACAACGCCTGTCTGCTCTGCCACCGCTGCAACTGCCGGGTGAAATCGAAGGATGTCAAGACCTTCGCGCTTACCCGGAAAAAAACATATGCCCATGGCAGGCCACGCCGGCATAAGCCAAAACCGTCGCATACAGCTGTTACATAACTTTACGAGCGCAAGGAGTCCCCTCCCCCAAACGGGGAAGGGACTCCTTGCTATCTTGCCGCCGCGTCCGCTGCGGTTTCGCCCGCGACGCGGATCACCAGTCGGTGGGGGAGGCAGACGATGGGGGTGGGCTGGTCGGAGAGCCAGCCCTGGGAGACACAGACCCGGTCGGGACAGTCCGCGTCGGAAACGCAGACCCGCCCCGGCTGAACGCGGATGGTGTTGCTGCCGCCGCCGGGCCACTCCACCTCGAAGGAATATTCTTCCGTGACGGCGGCCAGGTCGATGCTGCGCAGAAGCTTCCCGTCCTGCAGGATTTCCACGATCCGGCTGTCCCGCCGCGTCCCCAGCAGATACCAGGACAGCGCCGCGAGGATGAGCGCCGCCGCCGAAACCAGTATCACCCATGTGCGCGTTCTCAGCATGGGCTTATTCCGTCTCCTCCATGAAGTACATCCGGGAGGAATAGTCGCGGAACACCCGCACGCCCTCTGTGTAGCCAGTGCCGGCGAAGGAGGGGGAGAGCTTTACGCCGGAGCGCATCAGGGCGTCGCCGAAGCCCGTGGCGTCCTCCCGCTCAGCGCTCATGTGGACGGTTTTTGCAATGACGTTGTGGACCAGGGAGTCCTGCTTGACATGGAAAGGGGCGACGGTGTTGACCAGGGAGCCGAAGTGCTTGAGGTTGATCCGCCGCGCAACGCTGTAAAAATGATAGCGCGAAGCCGGGTTCAGGCCCCGGGGGAGAAAGCGCTCGAAGTGGAGGTTGGCCACCACCTGCTCCTGCAGCAGCATCCCCACGGCCCGGGAGCCGTCTGGGGAAACGGCGGTCCACTCATGGGTCCCGCCGGTGATTCGGCCGCGGTAAAATTGCCCGAATTGCAGCGTCTCCCGCCAGCGCTTGTACAGGGCGATCTGGGCGCGGATCTCCCGCCGGTCCTCGGCGTCCAGGGCCCGCAGGTCCAGCTCGTAGCCCAAAAGGCCGAAGGCAGCCACATTGAAACGGGTTTCCAGCGGTGTTTCCCGAAGGGTCTGGTGGTTGGGGCAGGCGGAGACATGGGCCCCGATGACAGAGAGGGGATAGCCGTAACTATAGCCCTCCTGGATGGAGGCCCGGGCCAGGGCGTCGGTGTTGTCGCTGGCCCAGATCTGCGGGAAGTAGCTGAGGATGCCGAGGTCAAAACGGTTGCCCCCGGAGGCGCAGCCCTCGAAGAGGATGTCAGGGAAGCGCTCGGTCAGCGTCTGCATCACCCGGTAGAGGCCCAGTACGTTCCGGTGCCCCACCTCGCCCTGGCGCTCCGGCGGGAGGGCAGGGGAGTAGACGTCGGAGAAGAAGCGGTTGAAATCCCATTTCACATAGGAGATATCGGCGGAGGAGAACACCTCCGTCATCTTTTCGATGACAAAGTCCTGGACCTCCGGGTTCGCCAGATCCAGCAGCCGCTGGTAGCGGCCCTCGGAGTGGGTGGCGCCGGGGATGGCGCAGCTCCAATCCGGGTGGGCCTCGAACAGGCGGCTGTCGACATTCACCATCTCCGGCTCCACCCAGATACCGAAGCGCATTCCCAGGGCTGTGATTTTTTTTGCCAGGGACTTCAGTCCGCCGGGCAGCTTGCGCCGGTTGGGCTCCCAGTCCCCGAGGGCGCGGTGGTCGTCGTCCCGGGCGCCGAACCAGCCGTCGTCCATCACAAACAGCTCGATGCCCAGATCCTTCCCTGCCCGGGCCAGGGAGACAAGGCTGGTTTCGCTGATGTCGAAATAACAGGCCTCCCAGCTGTTGAGCAGCACCGGGCGGGCCTTGCGCTTCCAGACGCCGCGGACGATGTGCTCCCGGACAAAGCGGTGCATGTTGGCGCTGATGCCGGAAAAGCCCTCGGGGGAGAAGCTCATCACCGCCTCCGGCGTGACAAATGCCTCCCGCGCCCCCAGATGCCAGCGGAAGCCCTCGGGGCTGAGGCCGGCGGCCACGCGGGTCTTGCCGAAGGCGCTGACCTCCGCCGCAGCGTAGTGGTTTCCGCTGTACACTAAGTTGAAGGCGTAGCAGTCGCCCTGTTCTTCCGCCGTGTCGGGCCGGTGGACCATGAAGAAGGGGTTGGAGTGGTTGGAGGAACAGCCGCCCCGGGCCTGGTTGACCAGCTTTCCCGCCGGGAGGGGGATGGGATAGCGCTCCATCTCCCGGCAGTGGGCCCCGTGGAAGGTGCTGACCGTCCAGCCGTGCTCCGGCAGATCCAGCTGCATACTCAGCAGCCGTTCGATCTCCACCGGGTCAGCGCTGTCGTTGACCAGACGGGCGTCCCGGCAGATGCAGTCGCAGTCCGCCCAGACGGTGAAGCGCAGCTCCAGGCGAAGGTTATACTGCTCGTCCCGCAGCGTGACGCGGAGCTGTTCCGCCCGCCCGTCCTCACTGTAAGAGCCGGGGAGGCCCGGCGATTCCGCCTTGACCTCCGCCGTTTCGGCGGATTCGTATACAAAATCAGAGGTCCGCCCGCCGTCAGCGTGGACAAGCTCCAGCATCGGCTCCCGCAGATCCCCCTTTCCGGGGGAGGAATATTCCAGGCAGGCGTCCTCCAGGGATAATTCCGGGTGCTCGTTGTCGTAGACGATGGAGCAGCTGGGGGCGAAGGCGTGCTTTTCCTCCAGCGCAGCCAGATCCTCCATGCGCCCGACGCCGATGCGCGCGCCGTAGTACAGGTGTTCCAGCTGCCCCGTGGGCAGGACCCGGAAGGCGTAGGTAGTTCGTTGGGTGTCCAGCACGAAGGCGGGACGGGTTTCATGCTCGAAGATTCGGATCATTTATTTTTACCCCGCAATTCTTTGACTTGCGCCGCGAATGCCTCCACCTTTTCGTCGGTCAGGCGGTACTTGGCGCGGAACCAGATGAATGAAAAGGCCAGCATGGCGATGGGGATCAGCGTCATGGTCATGCGCAGGCCAAGCTTCGCTCCGCTGCCGACGGCGGCGGAGAAATCGACGGGCTTGTCCGCCTCAGCCCTCCGCCGTGACATCGAAGACGATGACCACCGGCGCGGCCCCCTCCGCGCTGAGGCTCAGCGCGGCCTGGCCGGAGCGGCCCACGGTGCGGACAAAGGTCCCGCCAAAGCCGCCCCGGAGTTGGGCCTGCTCCGGGCCGATTAAGGCGATGGGGCCGGACAGGCTGAGCTTCACTGGATTGGAATACCAGGGCAGGGCGTTGCCGTTCTGGTCGCACATGGCGATGCGCAGCAGGGCGGCGTCCCAGGCCCCCGTCTCTCGCAGCGCGGTCCGGCTGGGGGTAACGCGCAGATGCAGGGATTCCACCGGGGCCTTGACAACGGTTTTGACGACCTTGCCGTCTTTGACCGCCTCGAAGCGATAGGAGGTGGCGGCGCCGCCCCAGTCGCCGATGTATTTGCGGTACAGGGCCTCGACGTCCCCGAAGCCCATGCGCCAGTATGTCATGAGCAGCGCGGCCTTCGCCTTGAGGGCGGGGGGGAAACCGGCGTAGCCGAAGCGGGCGACGTAGTTGAGCACGTCCTTCACCAGCGCGGCCTGCTCCTTCGGGAAGTCCTCGTTCTCCACCAGACGCTCCCCCAGAAAATCGTCAATTTCAATCGGGGCGGGGGAGAGGTGGTGGAAGGGGGAGTCCGCGTGGGAGTAGGCGCGGATGAAGGTATCGTTTTTGTAAAAGCGCAGCTCGTCGGCGTTGGTGAAGGCGAAAATGCGCCCGATGCTGCCCGCCGGGTGCTCGCCGATGTCCATCGAAGAGCTGATTTCCAGCACGGGCCGGTCCGCCAGCCGGGAGGCGTAGACCGCCGCGGCCAGCTTGGGGTTGCGGAACATGTCGGTGACGCCATGGTAGCAGACGCGGTCCCCGCTGCCGAAATCCCGGTGGGTGTTGTAGTCAAACATGCACCAGCCAAAGGAGCCGGCGATGTCTTTTTCCGCCGCCGCGGCGTCCAGCACCCGGGCATGGCGCAGGGCGTGTTCCAGGCGGTGTTCCTCGCTGTCAAAGGGCTTCGTGGGGTACATATGCCCGTTATACTCGGTGATGAGGTAGGGCTTTGCCCTATCCGGCGTCACGTCCCGTTTTTTCTGGCAGCCTGGGGTTTTGCCGTTGTGGGAGAAGTCGTTGAAGGTGTATACGTCCTCAAGAAAACTGCTTTTTTTCAGATAGCGCACGCCCCCCGTGGCGCGGGTGGGGTCCAGCGCATGGGCCAGGGCGTTGGTGCGGGTATACAGCGCGTCGTCGTCCTGGGATTCGTTGATGCGGACGCCCCAGAGAATCACCGAAGGGTGGTTGCGGTACTGCTCCACCATCTCCCGGACGTTTTCGACGGCCTGTGCCTTCCAGTCCCCGCCGCCGATGTGCTGCCAGCCGGGGATCTCCGTAAAGACCAGAAGCCCCAGCTCGTCGCAGCGGTCCACAAAAGCCTGGGACTGGGGGTAGTGGGAGGTGCGCACCGCGTTGACGCCCAGCTCGTTTTTGAGGATGTCCGCGTCATAGCGCTGCACCGAGTCCGGCATGGCGTAGCCGGCGTAGGGATAGCTCTGGTGGCGGTTCAGGCCCACAAGCTTTACTTTGCGCCCGTTGAGCCAGAAGCCGTCGGCTCGCCACTCGGCCTTGCGGAAGCCGATGGTGGTTTCGGCCCGGTCCAGAACGGTTTCCCCGTCCAGCAGCTCCGTGGCCAGGGTGTAGAGCACGGGGGTGTCGACGCTCCAGGGCAGGGCGGAGAGGCAGCGGAGCATAGTTTCCCGCGCCGGGCCCTCAAGGGGAAACTCCCCCTCCGCCAGGGCAGCGCCGCCGCCCTTCGGCAGGACCGTCTGCCGCAGGCGCAGGCCGTCCCGCGCCCCCTCCACGCTTACGCTGCTCTCCAGCGCCCCGCCGAAGCGCGGGCGGGCGAACACGTCGGCGATGAAGCTCTGCTCCCGGATTTCCAGCGTCACCTCGCGGTAGAGCCCGCCGAAGGTCATGTAGTCAATTACAAAGCCGAAGGGGGGCTGGTCCAGGCTCTCATGGCTGTCCACCCGGATGGCCAGCAGCGCGTCCGTCCCCGGCGTCAGGGCTCCCGTCAGCTCCACCTGAAAGGCGGTGTAGCCGCAGCGGTGTTCGGCCAGCTTCTGCCCGTCCACGTACACCTCCGCCCGGTGCCCGGCCGCGCCGACGCGGAGGAACACCCGCTTCCCGGCCCAGTCCGCCGGGACATGGAGCTTTCGGCGGTAGGCGCAGTCCATCTCGTACAGGCTCTCGTCGAAATAGTGGTAGGGGACCATGCGCGTGGTGTGGGGGAGGGTGACTTCCTCCGTCCGCCAGTCCCCTCCGCGGACAAAGCCCTCGCCGTATTCCTCTGTAAATTCCCAGCCGCGGTTGAGGGGGATATGCTGTGTCATATCATATGCCTCCGAACGCTCATTTTCCCCTCCCCCGCAGGGGAGGGGAAAATGATTACTTCACGCTTTTTTTCACTTTATTTGTCAGCACCATCGCGCTGCGGGGGCTGATGCTCAGGCGCAGTTCGCCCCGGACCACGATCCCGGCGTCCTTGGCGTCATAGTTGAAGCCGCTGTCGTTGGAGTAGAGGGCGATGGTATACTGCTCCCCGTCCTCCGCGCCGATGTCCCGCAGCCGCAGGGACAGGTTCAGGCGATCTTCGCCGTTGTTGTTGCAGACCGTAACCACCCGGTCTTCGGCGTTGAAGCGGGCGTAGGCGATCCAGCCGGCCCCGGCCCCAAGGGGTTTTAAAGAGCCGGAACGGAGGGAGGGGTGCAGGCGGCGCAGGGAGATCAGGTAGCGGTGCAGCTCGATGAGGTCGAGGTCCTCGCTGCCCCAGGGGTAGGTCCGCCGGCAGTCCGGGTCGGTCCAGCCCACCTGGCCGGCCTCGTCGCCATAGTAGATCGTGGGCGCGCCGGGCCAGGTCATCTGGATGACCACGGCTTCCCGGAACACGGCCTTGTCGATGCCCTCCCCGGCGGCCGCGCTGCCCATGGTGGCCAGCCGGCCCACCTTCCGGTTCGTGCGGGTCAGGAAGCGGGAGTGGTCGTGGTTGGACAGCTCGTTCATGGCGCACTGCAAGGAGCCCCACTCAAAGCGGGCCATGTTTTCCTGCATCGTCTCGAAGAACAGCTCCCCGTTCTGGTATAGGTCGTCCCTCGCCCCGTCGCTGTGCTTTTCCAGGCCGGTCAGGAAGAAGGTGACGGGCTCCATAAAGGCGTCGTAGTTCATGACGGAATCCCACTGGTCGCCCCGCAGCCAGTCGGAGGGGTCGCCGTAGTGCTCCGCGATAATCAGCAGGTTGGGGTTGACCTCCTTGAGGCGGCGGCGGAACTCCTGCCAGAAGGTGTGGTTGAACTGGGCGCTGTGGCCCAGGTCGGCGGCCACGTCGAGGCGCCAGCCGTCGATGGAATAGGGGGGCTGGGCCCAGTGGCAGGCGATGTCGATGATCCGCGTCACCAGATCCGGGGCGTTTTCATAGTCCAGCTTCGGCAGGGTGTCATGGCCCCACCAGCCGTCATAATTGGAGCTGTCCGGCCCCTCGAAGCGGAAATAGTGGCGGTAGGGGCTGGCCGGGGACTGGTAAGCGCCGGGGGCGAACTCCCGGGTCTTGCGGTAGATGCCCTCCTTGTCCATCCACTTGTGGAAGGAGCCGCAGTGGTTGAACACGCCGTCCAAGATGACGCGCATCCCCCGCTTGTGGATTTCCTCGCAGAGCCTGGCGAACAGCGCGTCGCTCTGGGCCAGGTTTTCCTCAGAGGTGACGCGGCGGATATAGCGCAGGGCGTCCGTGTTCTGGTAGTTCCCCGCCGGCAGGCGGTAGGCCACGTCGTCAATGATTGCGCCCAGGTGCGGGTCCACATGCTCATAGTCCTGGGTGTCGTATTTGTGGGAGGAGGGGGAGAGGAAGATGGGGTTGAAGTAGATCACCTCTATCCCCAAAGATTGCAGGTAGTCCAGCTTGTCCATCACGCCCTGCAGGTCGCCGCCGTAAAAATGGCGGTAATCCCCGTCCACCGGCGGGGCGTCCCAGGAGGGGGCGTGCCTTACATAATCGCCGATGTAGCTGTATTCGCCGTCGGTGACGTCGGTGTTGGGGTCGCCGTTGCGGAAACGGTCGGGCATGATCTGGTACTGCACCGCGCCCTTGGCCCAGTCGGGGGTGTGGAAGCCGGGGGTGAAGCGGAAATGGAAATGGGGGCTGGGCTGGCGGTCGCGCCCCAGGCGCTTGGCCCCGTCCTTCTGGTAGACGTAGCTGCGGCCTTGGTATTTGATGAGGAAGTAGTAGGAGACAGGCTTGTCGAAGCACATCAGCTCCGCTTCAAACATCGAGAAATAGAGGCTGCCGGAGCTCTCCCGCATGGGGATGGCCACCAGCTGCTCGCCCGTCAGCAGGTACACCGACATGGCGGGCAGTTTCGGCCCGCGCAGGCGGATGGTGACGGTCTGGCCTGGCTCGGGCTCGGAGGGGGAGCGGAACAGCTCTGTCTCGTCGCTGAAAAAGGAGGACAGGAACGCCCGGTCCGAGGCCTTCCTCCACTCGGCGTCATTTGCTGGGTTGGAAAACAAAGTATTCATAGGCAATGATCTTACTCCTTCATTTTTCCGCGCCCGCCCGATTGGGCGGGCGCGGAAGCTTTGCTTTTATTGCTGTGCCTCCGGGAATTTGATGATGACGGACTCGAAGCCCCGCAGGGAGTAGGTCAGGCGGTATTCGCGGCCGTCGCACTCCTCCTTCGTGGCCTGCAGCATCGGGTCGCCGCCCACCTCGCCGGGGCCGCCGCCGCCGGGCAGCGTGTCAAAGGTGCTGAACACCCGCTCGTATGCCCCGGGCAGGGGGACGCCGATGCAGTAGTCGTGGTGCTCCATGGGGGAGAAGTTGCAGATGACCAGCACCGCGCCGTTGTAGTTCCAGGGGTTGCGGCGGATGTAGCTGATGGTGTTGGCCCAGCTGTCGTTGCGGTTGATCCACTCGAAGGTGGTGGGGTTCTTGGAGTCGGAGTAGAGCACGGGGAACTGCTTGTAGATGCCCAGGAGCTTCTGCACCGTCAGCATCACGTCCCTGTGGCCGAACTCATTCGTCAGGTGCCAGTCCAGGCTCTCCATCACGGTCCACTCCCGGTCCTGGGCGAAGTCCTGGCCCATGAACAGCAGCTTCTTTCCCGGGTGGGTGAACTGGTAAGTATACAGGGTTTTCAGTCCGCCGAAGCGGTCCTCGATCTTGCCGGGGGCCTTCTCCACCATGGAGTGCTTGCCGTAGACTACCTCGTCATGGCTGAGCACCAGGACATAGTTCTCCGAGAAAGCGTAGTCCGCCGTGTGGGTCAGCTGGCCGTGGTGCCACTTGCGGTAGATGGGGTCCAGGGCGATATAGCGCAGGGTGTCGTTCATCCAGCCCATGTTCCATTTCAGCTTAAAGCCCAGGCCGCCCTTCGACGTGTCCTCAGTGATGCCCCACTCGGGGGAGGAGTCCTCGGCGATGACGTAGCCAGTGGTCTTGGAGTGGACCTCGTTGTTGAGCTGGCGCATGAAGTCCATGCCTTCCAGGTTCATGTTCCCGCCGAACATGTTGGGCCGCCACTCGGCCCGGTCATAGTTGTTGTAGAGCATGGAGGCTACTGCGTCCACCCGCAGGGCGTCCAGATGGAACTCGTTGATCCAGTAGAAGGCGCTGGAAATCAGGAAGGAGCGGACCTCCGGCTTGGTGTGGTCAAAGGCGTAGGTGCCCCACTGGGGGAACTCCCGCCGCAGGGGGTCAGTCGACTCGTACAGCGGGGTGCCGTCAAAGTTGCCCAGGGCGAACTCGTCCTTGGGGAAGTGGGCCGGAACCCAGTCCAAAATCACGCCGTAGCCCGCCCGGTGCAGCTTGTCCACCAGGTAGCGGAAGTCGTCGGGGGTGCCGTAGCGGCTGGTGGGGGCGAAGTAGCCCGTCACCTGGTAGCCCCAGGACAGGTCGAAGGGGTACTCGCAGATGCCCATGAGCTCCACATGGGTGTAGCCCATGTAGCCCAGGTATTCCACCAGCTGGTCGCCCAGCAGGCGGTAGTTCATGAAGCCGTCCTTGTCCCAGTCGCCCTGGAAGCCCTTTTTCCAGGAGCCCAGATGGCACTCATAGATGGTCATGGGTTTTTCCAGCACCTTTGTGTTGTCCCGGCGGCTCTGGTACTCCCCGTCGCCCCACTGGTAATTGTAGAGGTTGCTGACGATGGAGGCGTTGTCCGGCCGCTTCTCGCAGCGGAAGGCGTAGGGGTCGCCCTTCCAGCGCTTGACGCCGTCGGCCCCCGTGACCAGGTAGCGGTAGGCGTCGCCGTCCCCCACGCCGGGGAGGAAGCGCTCCCACACGCCGTTGTCGGTGCGCTCCATCCACTGCTCGTTCTCCCAGCCCGTGGGCGCGGTGATCAGCGTCACCGATTGGGCATTGGGCGCCCAGACCACGAAGCGGGTCCCCCACACGCCGTTTTCCTCGACGATGTGGGCCCCCATCTTTTTGTATGTCTCGTAATTGGTCCCCTGGTGGAACAGAAAGCTATCGTAATCCGTGAAGAGTCCCATGTGTTTTTCCTCCCTGTCAAATCATTATTGCGGCGCGGCGGGAACGCTGCTTTCATTATACGGACGCGCTGTGGAAAAAGCAAGATTTTTTTCCCGCGGCGCCACGGTATTTTGGGCAAAGCGCCGCGTGGATGGCTTGCGGAAATGAAAAGAATGTGGTAAACTATGCGGACACGGCGGGAAAGGGTATTTCCTCCCTTGTGAGAAAAAGCGAAAAAGGCGAAACAAAGGCATGGATTTTGAACGGATGCTGCGCTACTGCGCGCTTTTGGAGAAAAACAATCATCGCACGTGGTTCCATGAAAACCACAAGCTCTACGAGCAGGCGAAGGCGGATTTTACAGAGCTGACGGAGTTGGTGAAGTATACCGTGGCGGACCACTGCGGCCCGGAGCTGGCGCAGCGGCTGCTGTACGCCAACCCGAAGGATTTGCTGTACCGCATCCCCCGGGACGCCCGGGTGTGGCGCAACGCCCCGCCCTATAACCCCAGCTGGCGGGCCTATATCGCCGGCGACAAACACGCCATGTGGCCGGTGGGCTATTACTATATGATTGCCCCCGGCAACAAAAGCCATTTCGGCACCGGGGCCTGGTGCCCGGACGCGGACTGGCTGCGGCGCATCCGCAACTATATCTCCGCCAATTTCGAGCGCTTTGCCATAGCGCTGGCCCAGAGCGGCTATGAGCTCTCCGGCGAGAGCCTCAAGCGCGTCCCCGCCGGCTTCGACCCCCTGGACCCCGCCGGGGAATACCTCAAATACAAGGAGTGGTTCATCAGCCAGCCCTTCGCCGACGATGAACTTCGGGATTTCGACGGCTTTACCGCCCGCGTTGCCGAAACCGTGGAGCGCATGGAGCCGCTGCGCCTGTTTTTCGACGACGCCTTTGCCCAGAAGGTACACAGCCCCTGGGAGGCGGACTTTGAGGACGGCTAACCGTTATGAACTGCGTCTATATGCTGCGCTGCGGGGACGGGAGCCTCTACACGGGCTGGACCAACGACCTGCCGCGCCGCCTCCTGGCCCACAGGACGGGGAAGGGGGCGAAATATACCCGCTCCCATCAGCCGGTGGCGCTGGTGTGGTATGAGGAACAACCGGACGCCCGGAGCGCCATGCGCCGGGAGTGGGAGATCAAACACATGCGCCGGGCGGAAAAGCTGGCCCTGGCGGAAAGGGGAGTAGCGAATATGCAGCACATTCCCAAGGGGGAGACCGCCGCCCTGGCTCTGGCGGGCTTTGACGAGGCGCTGGCCGAGGCGCTGGCGCCCTCGCCGGACTATGACGTCAGCCGCTGGCTCTATGTGCCGAATACATATTCTGAATACCGTTACATTCTGGGGACCAGGGGGGAGCGCCCGCTGATCGCCATCGGCATCAACCCTTCGACTGCCGCCCCGGAGGCCCTGGACCCGACCCTGCAATCCGTGGAGCGCATCGCCCTGGCCAATGGCTACGACAGCTTCTTGATGCTCAACGTCTACGCCCAGCGGGCGACACGGCCCGACGACATGGAGAAGCGCTGCAACGCCGCCCTCCACGCGGAGAACCGGCGGGCTTTCCGCTACCTGCTGGGCCTGGGCCGTACCCCCGCCGTCTGGTGCGCCTGGGGGAACATCATCGACAGGCGGGGCTATTTGATGGATTGTGTGCGCGACCTGCGGGACGACGGCGCTGCGGCGGGGGCGGCATGGTACTCCGCCGGGCCGCTTTTGAAAAGCGGCCACCCCCACCACCCGCTGTACCTGCGCCGGGACACCCGGCTGCTGCCCTTCGATATCGACGCCTATCTGGCGGGGCGGGGGCATAAACTCTAACTGTTCAGAACTCTATGGGTTCTGAACAGTTAGAGGGTTGCGCTGCGTGAGCGCGCCCTGTGGGAGAGGGCACACTCGCTTCGCGAAGAGTATTTTCGGCGAAAACGCGGTTTCCGCCGAAAATGGATTGAACTTTTTTCGAGCCTGCGGGCGCGAACTCTGCGAGGCAGCGGGGGTTGCTAAACAGTCAGCAAATATTAAACGGAGGACCATCATCATGGAAGAGCAACAGGCGGCCCGGAACCGGGTAATTATCCGCACCAGCGTCATCGGCATCCTGGCAAACCTCCTGCTGGCGGTATTCAAGGCCGGGGTGGGGCTGCTGTCAAATTCGATTGCCGTTGTGCTGGACGCGGTGAACAACCTCAGCGACGCGCTGAGCAGCGTCGTGACCATCATCGGCACCCATTTGGCCGGACGCAAGCCGGACCAGCGCCACCCCCTGGGCTATGGGCGCCTGGAGCACCTGAGCGCCCTGGTTGTCGCGGCGCTGGTGCTCTACGCCGGCATCACCGCCGGGGTGGAGTCCGTCAAGAAAATCATCTGGCCGGAAACACCGGATTATTCCGTGACAAGCCTTGTCATCATCGCCGCGGCGGTGCTGGTGAAGGTTCTGCTTGGGCGCTATGTCTCGTCGATGGGGAAGAAGGTCAACTCCGCCGCCCTGTCCGCCTCCGGCGCGGACGCGCTCAACGACGCGATATTGTCCGCCTCGGTGCTGGCAAGCGCCCTGGTGTTCCATTTCTTTGGCCTGAGCCTGGAGCCCTTCGTGGGCGTGGTGATCGCCGTGGTCATCATCAAGGCGGGAATGGGAATGATTATGGACGCCGTGGATGAGATGCTGGGCAAGCGGGTGGACCGGGAGCTTTTGTCCGAGATTTACGCCACCGTCCGGGAGGACGAGGCGGTCCACGGGGCCTATGATCTGATTCTGCACAACTACGGCCCGGAGCGCTATTTCGGCTCGGTCCACGTGGAGGTCCCCAACACCATGACCGCCGACGAGATCGACCGCATGGAGCGGCGCATCGCCGGAGAGGTGTACAGCCGCCACCAGGTGGTGCTGACCGGTATCGGCATCTATGTGTTCAACCCGGAACACGACGCGCTGCGGGATACCGTCACCCGCGTTGTAGCGGGCCGCGAGGGTGTGCTGCAGTTCCACGGCTTTTTCGTGGATGAGGAGAAAAAGACAATCAACTTTGACCTGATTTTCGACTTCGACGCGGATCGGAAGGCGGAGCTTGAAGCGATCCAAGCCGAGCTGCGCCGGGAGCTGCCGGATTGGACCTGCAACGTTACCATGGACATTGACTTTTAGACGGTTCCCCTCCCCCTTCGGGGAGGGGGATTGGGAAAAACGGAAGCGGGGATAACTATGGAACACAAAGGAACAAAACGTTTGGAAACGCCGCGGCTGATTTTACGCGCGTTCACGCCGGAGGACGGCCCGGCCATGTACCGGAACTGGGCTTCGGACCCGGAGGTGACGCGCTTTCTGACCTGGAAGAAGCACACTTCACCGGCGGAGAGCACTGAAATCGCGGCCCGCTGGGCCAAAGACGCGGCTGACCCGGCTTGTTATCAGTGGGCGCTGGTGCTGAAGGAGCTGGGGGAGCCCATCGGAAGCCTCGGCGTCGTGCGCCGCTGCGACGAGACTGCCGCCGCGGAGATGGGCTACTGCATCGGCCGCCCCTGGTGGGGCCGGGGGCTGACGGCGGAAGCCCTGCGGGCGGCTGTCGAATATCTGATTCGCGAGGTGGGCATGAACCGGGTCGCCGCCTGCCATGACGTGGAGAATCCCAACTCCGGTAAGGTCATGCAAAAGGCCGGTATGACGAAGGAGGGAGTGCTCCGCTCCTATATGCGCAGCAACCACGGCCTCGGAGATATCGCGGTATGGTCCGTCCTCGCGAGGGAATTGAAATAGGCAATCCGTGCCCCCGAAGGGGGAGAAATCACAATCAAAATAATTATTTACATTCCCCCAAAGGGGAGGGAATGCCGGAACAAAAAAAGGAGGCGGAGACATGGCAAGCTGGCTGGATCAGGCCGTATTTTATGAAATCTACCCCCAGTCCTTCCGCGATACCAACGGCGACGGGATCGGGGACTTTGCGGGCATCATCGAAAAGCTCCCCTATTTGAAGGAGCTGGGGGTCAACGCCCTGTGGCTCAACCCCTGCTTTGATTCCTCGTTTTATGACGCGGGCTACGATGTGCGGGATTACTACAGCACCGCCCCGCGCTACGGCAGCAACGAGGATCTGTGCCGCCTGTTCGCGGAGGCCCACAGCCTGGGCTTTCACGTCCTGCTGGACCTGGTGCCGGGGCACACCGCAGTGGACCACCCCTGGTTCCGGGCCTCGAGCCGCGACGAGCGCAACGAGTTCACGGACCGCTATATCTGGCGCGGCGGCAGCCCCTGGGGGCCGCAGTACGACGGTGTCGCCGCTTTCCTCTGCGGCATGGCGGAGCGGCCCGGGGCCTACGCGGTCAACTGCTTTGCCTCCCAGCCCGCGCTGAACTACGGTTTCGGTACCGTGACGGAGCCCTGGCAGTTCGCCGCCGATTCCCCCGAGGCGGAGCGGACGCGGCTGGCGATGGTGGAGGTCATGGACTTCTGGCTGGGCCTGGGCTGCGACGGCTTCCGGGTGGACATGGCGGGGAGCCTGGTCAAGGCCGACCCGGACCGCCGGTACACGATCGCCCTGTGGCGGAAGATCCGCGCCCATCTGGACGAAAGCTGGCCGGAGGCGGCGCTGGTGTCCGAGTGGGGGGCCCCCGCCCAGGCTTTGGAGGCGGGCTTCCACATGGATTTTCTGCTGCACACCGGCGTTTCACACTACATGGACCTGTTCCGCACCGCGCCCTATTTCGCCGGGGGAGGGGAGCTGCGGGAATTTGTGGACTACTACAACGCGGCCTATGCCGCCACCGGCGGCCACGGCCTGATCTGCCTGCCCTCCGGCAACCACGACATGGTACGGATGCGGGAAACGCTGGACCCGGAGCAGATGAAAACGGCCTTTGCCTTCCTGCTGACCATGCCGGGCTGTCCCTTCCTCTATTACGGCGACGAAATCGGGATGCGCTATGTCCACGGGCTGAAATCGAAGGAGGGGGGCTATCACCGCACCGGCTCCCGGACGCCGATGCAGTGGAGCCGGGGGGTCAACGCGGCCTTTTCCTCCGCCGCGCCGGATAAATTGTATCTGCCCGTCGACCCCGACCCGGACCGCCCCGACGCCCAGTCCCAGCAGCATGACCCCGATTCCCTGTGGCGCATGGTCCAGGCCCTGCTCCGCTTCCGCCGGGAGCACCACGCCCTGCGCAGCGGCGCGGCCTTCCGCTTCCTCACGGACGGCAGCGGCTATCCTCTGGCCTACGAGCGCTCCGGCGGCGGGGAGCGCCTCGCCGTGGCGCTGAACCCCTCTGCCCGGGACGCGGGCTTCGAGCATCCCGCCCTCTCCCCGGAACACGGCCTGCTGCTGGGCCACAACGGCGCCGCCGTGGCCGGACAGGGCAAGCTGACGCTCCCGCCCAACTCCTTCGCGGTCTGGGCGATAGAATAAGAAACAGAGTAATAATTTTCATTTCCCCGCCCCGGAGGGGATGGGGAAATGAAAAGGAAAACAACAGGAGGACAAAATATGAGTGTCACCGTCAACATCTATTACACCGGCGAGAACGGCAGCGCCCGGCGCTTCGCGGAGGAAATGACCCGGAGCGGCGTCGTGGCGGATATCCGGGCGGAGGAGGGGAATCTGCGCTATGCCTATTTCTTCCCCATGGACGACCCGGAAACCGTGCTGCTGATCGACCAGTGGGCCGACCAGTCCGCCATCGACCGCCACCACGCCTCACCTATGATGGGGCAGATCGCCGCCCTGCGGGAGAAGTACGGCCTGCACATGCGCGTGGAGCGCTACCGCTCCGACGACGAGGGTTTTTCCGAGGCGGACAAGGCGTTTATCCGCACATAAAGACGAGGGAGGAAACGAGCGTGGAACCCGAAACCAGACCCTATGTCCCCTGGGACATGATGAATTGCTTCATGATCGACGTGTTCAAGGCATACGGCGTGCCCGAGGCTGACGCGGCCATCTGCGCCGACGTGCTGTTGGAGAGCGACCGGCGGGGGATCGAGAGCCACGGCTGCAACCGCTTCAAACCCATCTACCTGGACCGCATCGAAAACGGTACCCTGCTGCCCGTGACAAAGCTTGATATCGTGAAGGAAACCCCCACTACCCTGGTCATGGACGCCAACAACGGCCTGGGCATGGTGGCGAGCTACCGCATGATGGAAAAGCTCATTGAGAAGGCCAAAGCCTGCGGCATGGCCGGCGGCGCCATCTTCAATTCCACCCACTACGGCATCGCGGGCTATTGGAGCGGCATGGCGGAGAAGGCAGGCATGATCGGCGTCACCGGCACCAACGCCCGCCCCAGCGTGGCCCCCACCTTCGGCGTGGAGCCCATGATGGGCACCAACCCTTTTACCTTCACCATGCCCACCGACGAGCCCTTTCCCTTCAACTTCGACTGCGCCACCTCCATCGTGCAGAACGGCAAGATCGAATACTACGCCCGCATGGGCAAGCCGACCCCGCCGGGCCTCGTGGTGACAAAAGACGGCGGGACCGTGACCGACTCCGGGCAGATATTGAAGGACATGCGCCGGGGGGACTGTGCCCTGCTGCCCATCGGCGGCCCCGGGGAGGAGACCGGCGGCTACAAGGGCTACGGTTTCGCGACCATCGTGGAAATCCTTTCCGCCGCCCTGGCCGGGGGACCCTATTTGAAGGAGCTGAACGGCAAGAACCCCGACGGCAGCGACAGAATGTACCGGCTGGGCCATTTCTTTTTCGTCATCAACCCGGAGTTTTTCATGGGTCTCGACACCTTCCGCGCCACGGCGGGGGGCATCCTCCGGGGCCTGCGGGCCTCGGAGAAGGCCCCCGGGGCGGAGAAAATCTACACCGCCGGGGAGAAGGAATGGCTGGCCTGGCAGGAGCGCCGCGACAAAGGCGTCCCCGTGGGTGAGAGCGTCCAGCGGGAGCTGACCGGGCTGCGGGATAAGTTCGGACTGGATTACCGTTTCCCATTTGAAACACAAGCGAATCCCCGCCGGAGGCGGGGGAGGAAAAATGTTTAAGGAGTGAGATAAATCATGGATTACGCGAAGGAGTCCCTGCGCCTGCACGGGGAGTGGAAGGGCAAAATCGAGGTGGCGTCCACCGTCAGAACCGAGACAAAGGACGACCTCTCCCTGGCCTACACGCCGGGGGTGGCCCAGCCCTGCCTGGAAATACAGAAGGATGTCAACAAGAGCTACGAGCTGACCCGCCGCCACAACCTCTGCGCCGTCATCACCGACGGCAGCGCGGTGTTGGGCCTGGGGGATATCGGGCCGGAGGCGGGGATGCCGGTCATGGAGGGCAAGTGCGTCCTGTTCAAGAATTTCGGGGGCGTGGACGCCTTTCCCCTCTGCGTCAAAACCCGGGATGTGGACGAGTTTGTCAATACCGTCTATCTGCTCTCCGGCTCCTTCGGGGGCATCAACCTTGAGGATATCGCCGCTCCCCGCTGCTTTGAGATCGAGCGCAAGCTCAAGGAGAAATGCGATATCCCCGTTTTCCACGACGACCAGCACGGCACCGCCATCATCACTCTGGCGGGGCTGACCAACGCGCTGAAGCTGGTGGGAAAAAAGCTGGACGCGGTGAAAATCGTGACCTCCGGCGCGGGGGCCGCGGCGGTGGCCATCACGAAGCTGCTGCTGTCCGCCGGGGCAAAGCATGTGGTGATGTGCGACCGCAAGGGGGCCATTTACGCTGGCCGGGAGGGCCTGAACTGGATCAAGGAGGAAATGGCAGGGCTGACCAATCCCGAAAAGGAGGGCGGCAGTCTGGCGGAGGTGATTGCCGGGGCGGATGTGTTCATCGGCGTGTCCGGGCCTGGGACCCTGACGAAGGAGATGGTGGCCTCCATGGCGAAGGACGCCATCGTGTTTGCCTGCGCCAACCCCACGCCCGAAATATTCCCGGAGGAGGCCAAAGCCGGCGGGGCGCGGGTGGTGGCCACGGGGCGCAGCGACTATCCGAACCAGATCAACAATGTCCTGGCTTTCCCTGGCGTGTTCCGGGGCGCGTTCGACGTGCGGGCCGGTGATATCAATGAGGACATGAAAATGGCGGCGGCGGAGGCCCTGGCGGGGCTGATTTCCGACAGTGAGCTGGGGGAGGAATACATCATCCCCGCCGCCTTTGACCCGCGGGTGGGCCCCGCCGTGGCGAAGGCCGTGGCGGAGGCGGCGCGGCGCAGCGGCGTCGCCCGCGTCTGACGGGAGGCGGCGTCATGACTTTCGCGCTGTCCGGCGCGGGGTTGTCCCTGTTGCGGCAGGCCGTGCTGCTCCTCCGCATCGTTGTGGCAACCGCCTGCGGCGGGCTGATCGGCATCGAGCGCAGCCGCCGCCTCAAGGACGCGGGCGTTCGGACCCACTGCCTCGTGGCCTGCGCCGCAGCGATGCTCATGATTGTCTCCAAATACGGCTTCACCGACCTGGGCGACGCCTTCCCCGGCGTCCGGGGCGCGGACCCGGCCCGTATCGCGGCGCAGATCGTCAGCGGCGTGAGCTTTTTGGGCGCGGGCATCATCTACCGGGACCGCAAGCTGGCCACCCGGGGCCTGACCACGGCGGCGGGCATCTGGGCCGTGGCCGGCGTGGGAATGGCCATCGGCGCCGGCCTGTACTCCATCGGCCTGTTCACCACCGCGCTGATGCTCCTGTTGCAATACCTGACCCACCGCCACGCCCTGGGCAAGGACCGGTATGTGGGCCTGAGCCTGGAGGTGGTCATGGCGGACGACCGGGAGGCCCTCGACGCCCTTCAGCGCAGCCTGGCCAGGGGAAAATATTACATTGCCGACAGCCACATATCCCGGGAGGGGGGGAGCCTGCACTGCGAGATGGTGCTGCGCATGGAGAGCCGCCGGCGCATCCCGGAGCTGTACGGCCTGGTCATGGAACAGCCCAAGGTCATGTCCGCCACGATCAACGAGGAGGATTAAGCTGAAATGAGGATGTGAAAAATCAATCGATAAAATAGTTGCGAATCCAGCAAAACAAGGTCAAAAAGATTCGCTGTCATTGCTCACCAGTGCGCACACTGGTGAAGGCAATCCCCCTACCCGGGGGCTGGTGGTAAATGATTCGTTCATAGGGCGGTGCAACTGGTGGGGGGATTGCTTACACCGCTGCATTTTCGCCTTCGCGAAAAGCGCGGACTGGTGTGCAATGACAGCGTTTTTATTATCGTTAGCAGAGGCTGACTTTATTCACACCCTCATTTATAGTCGCACCGTGAGAAACAGCTACCTTACAAAGAAGATGCAATTCCACACTATACTGCAATAGTTTAAAAGGGGCGTGGGATATCGCATGAGAGATAGAATTGTCGCCGCCGTTTTTTCCTTGCTGCTGCTGGCCGGCTGCGGCGGGGACAGGGAGCCGGTGCAGACCGCCGATCCCTATGCCGGCATGGTCCAGGTGGAGAGCGGTTACGGCACCAAAATGTGGGTCACAAAGCATGAGGGCCTGCCCGTCAACCTGCTGCGCCAGGCGGACTTCAGCGACGGGGTCTACACCGGCGCGGACTTCAAGGTTCTGCGGGGGGTGGATGTCAGCGAGCACCAGGGCCGCATCGACTGGAAAGCCGCGGCTTCAGACGACATAGATTTCGCCATCCTGCGGGCGGGCTACCGGGGCTACGGCGAGGCCGGGACCATGCGGCGGGACCTCTATTTTGTAGAAAATATTGAGGGGGCCCTTGCCAACGGCCTGGATACCGGGGTTTATTTTTTCTCCCAGGCCACCAGCCCGGAGGAGGCCGAAGAGGAGGCCGCGTTCCTTCTGGATATTCTCGCCGCCTACGGACCGGAGAAGATGAAGCTGCCGGTTTACTACGACTGGGAGGACATTGGCGTGGACGCAGCCCGCACCGACGGCGTCCACGGGGAGACGATCACCGCCTGCGCCGAGGCTTTCTGCGCGAAAATTCGGGAGGCAGGCTACCAGACGGGGGTCTACGCCTACCGCTACCTGGGCTATTTCAGCTATGACCTCAGCCGCCTCGACGACTGTTCGCTCTGGATTGCCGCTATCAACAGCTATCCCGATTTCTATTACGCCCACGAGTTGTGGCAGTACTCCGCCAACGGCAGCGTGAGCGGCATCACCGGCCCGGTTGACCTCGATTACTGGTTCCAGCCGGTTGCGGAGGAATAGGATGAGAATACGGAGACAAATTTGCCGGCTGCTGTGCGCTTTTGCCGCGCTGGCGCTGCTTTTGATCGGCTGCGGCGGCGCGGGGAAAACGGGGGAACCATTGGAGGACGCCCCTTCTGCGGAAGCGGTTGCCGCCCGGACGGCGGAGAGCCAGACGGAACTGTCGAGGCTTTCCTCTTTGGCCTGCGGCGACACGGCGTTCACGGACTATATCACAGGATATTACAGGATTTCCAATGAGAATGTCCTCGACGGCGACATTTTGCTGGCTGGCGGCGTGGACGCGGCGGAAATCGCGGTGTTGCGGTTGGATAGCCGTGGCGGCGCGGCGGAAGCGGCGGCGCTTTTGGAGGCTTACCGCGCCAACCGCGCCCTGGATTTTGTGGGTTACGCCCCGGAGATGGCGGAAATGGTGGAGCGAGCCATAACTGTTCAGGCGGGGGAGTGGTCCGCTCTGCTGATCTGCCCGGAGCCGGAACGCGCGGAACGCGACTTCCGCGCTGCCCTCTTCGCTGGGGCTGACGCTGCCGCGCCGACACCGGAGCCGACGCCGGAACCCACACCGGAGCCGGACGACCCCTATTCAACCGGCCCGAACTACGACGCGGGGGCGATTCTCGCGGCCTGGCGCGGGGGCGGCCCCGCCGGGCTGGACGAGTTCAACCGCGCGATTTACGACCGGGCAGCCGCTGTGCTGGAAAACCTGCTCCGTGGGGACATGGGCGAATATGAAAAGGAGTTGGCGATTCACGACTGGATGATTGCCAACGCGGAATACGACACATCGGAGCTGGGACACGGCGCATTTGACGTACCGGATGAAAACAACAACAATCCCTATGGCCTGCTGTTCTCGGGAAAGGGTATCTGCGTGGGCTACAGCAGCACATTTCAGCTTTTTATGGATATGATCGGAATTGAGTGTATCACGGTCTACGGTACCGCCAACGAGGGCGGGCCGGGACACGAACACGCCTGGAACATGGTGCGCCTGGACGGGGAGTGGTATTGCGTGGACGTGACCTGGGACGATCCGGTCAGCTCCTTTCCGGTTTCCGAAAAGACGGCGCACAGGTATTTTAATGTAACCAGCGACTTCCTGCGCGGCAGAGCCCACTACTGGGACGAGAGCACAGCCCCGGAGGCCACAGCGGCAGCGTGGGAGTGGCGATAAGCGACAAAGCGCTTTCCAGCCATAGGCGGGGGAGTGCGGCAAACAATAAGCGACAAAGCGCTTCCCCCGCCGAAGGCGGGGGGAAGCGCTGCTGAACATTCTGACGAAAGGCGGAAAGATACCATGGCGGAACAGGGCAGGCGTCCCCAGGGGCGGGAGACTTATGTCACCGGCAACAGCAAGGGGGTTCAAAAGCGGGGCGGCGGGCTTGGTACCGGCCCCGTCGGCAGCGGAAGCGGCGGAAGCTCCGGCGGCGGGGGTGGCCCTTCGCGTTCCTCCGGCGGCGGAAGGGGTTCGCTGGTCGGCCTGATCGTCGCCGCCGTCGTGGCCCTGGCCGGAGGCGGCGGCCTTTTAGGCGGCTTTTTCGGCGGCTCCGACACCGCGGAACTGCCCGCCGCCACCGCTACGCAGTACGGCGGCCAGACGGGCGGCGCCGGGAGCCTCGCGGAGAACAACCTCTTGGGCAGCATCCTCGGCAGCGGCATTGGTTCCTCCGCGCTGGGGCAGCTCAGCTCCGCATCTACCGTCAGCGGCTGGTCCGGCTCGGACAATTCCGGCAAGGTCGACGATTCGGTGGCCTCCGGCGTCCGGGAGAAGTATACGAGGGTGCTGGGCGCGGGCCGGGACCAGGTGACTCTGATGGTGTATATGTGCGGCACGGATCTGGAGAGCAAATACGGCATGGCCACTGCGGACCTGTCGGAAATGGCGGCGGCGCGCTTCGGAAACAATGTGAAAATCGTGGTCTATACCGGCGGCTGCAGCCAGTGGAAGACCAACGGCATCAGCACCAGCACCAACCAGATCTATGAGCTCTCTGACGGACGGCTGACGCAGCTTGTTTCCAACGCCGGGACCGGCGCGATGACCGACCCGGCGACGCTGAGTTCCTTCATCCGCTACTGCGCGGAACATTACCCCGCCAACCGCAACGAGCTGATTCTCTGGGATCACGGCGGGGGCAGCCTCAGTGGCTACGGCTACGACGAGAAAAACGCCCGCAGCGGCTCGATGAACCTGCAAAACCTCCGCAAGGCCCTTGAAGACGGCGGGGTGAAGTTCGATTTCATCGGCTTCGACGCCTGCCTGATGGCGACGGTGGAGACAGGGCTGCTCCTGGACGACTATGCCGACTATATGATCGCCTCGGAGGAGACAGAGCCGGGCATCGGCTGGTACTATACGGACTGGCTGAACAGCCTGGGCGCGAATACCTCCCTGTCCACCGTCGAGATCGGGCGGCAGATTGCCGACGGCTTTGTCAGCACCTGCGCGGCCCGCTGCCGGGGGCAGTCCGCCACCCTGAGCGTGGTGGACCTGGCGGAGCTGGCCCACACGGTGCCGGGGCCATTAAAAACCTTCTCTGAGTCCCTGAGCGATAAGATCGCCCAGCGGGACTACATCTCCATCTCCGACGCCCGGGCCGGCGCGCGGGAATTTGCCCGCAGCAGCGCGATTGACCAGATCGACCTCGTTGATTTTGCCGCGAAGGTGGGCAGCGCGGAGGCGCAGGACCTGGCGGAGGCCCTGCTGGGGGCGGTCAAATATAACCGGGTTTCCTCCGACATGAAAAACGCCTACGGCCTTTCGATTTACTTCCCCTACCGCAAGACCGGCAACGTCAGCGCCGCAGTGCGGACCTATGACGCCATCGGCATTGACAGCAGCTATTCCGACTGCATCCGCGCATTTGCCTCTGTGGAGGCGGGGGGGCAGGCGGCCTCCGGCGGCGCGAACAACGCCCTTTCCTCGCTGCTGGGGTCCTTCACCCCCAGCTCCGGCGGCAGCGACATGATCGGCGGGCTGCTGGGCAGCCTCATCGCAGGCGGCGGGCTGGACTTTTTCTCTGACCGCGCCCTGAGCCAGCAGGAAACCGCCAGCTATATCGCGGACAATTTCTTCGACGCTGCCAACCTGCGGTGGCAGGAGGGAGCGGGCGGCCCAGTCATCGCGATGCCGGAGGACCAGTGGGCGCTGGTCACGGGAATTGAAGTCAACATGTTCTACGACGACGGCAGCGGATATATTGACCTGGGGCTGGACAATGTGTTCCAGTTCGACGATAACGGCTACCTGATGGGGCAGAGCGACGGCACCTGGCTGGCGGTCAACGACCAGCCCGTGGCCTTCTACCACGACTACGACGTCTATGACGATGAGGGCACGATGCTGACCTACGGCACAGTCCCCGTGCTGCTCAACGGCGAGCGGGCGGAGCTTTTGATTGTGCTGGAGCATGGCCGCGGCGCCGTCACCGGTGCGCGTTACGTCTACCGCGACGGCCAGACCGACACCATCGCCAAGTCCGTCGCGGAGCTGAACGAGGGCGATACCGTAGACTTCATCTGCGACTACTACGGCTACGATGGCGCTTACCTCGACAGCTATCTCCTGGGCCAGACGGAACAGTGGACTGGCGACTGGCGCATCAATAACGTCCCCGTCGGCGGCCCGGCCCGCGTGACCTGGCGCTTTACGGATATCTACCAGCAGCACTATTGGACGGAACCCATTGCCGTGGACGGTTAAAAAGCCAACAAATCCCCTCCGCTTTGCGGAGGGGATTTGTTATGAAAGGGCTTCAGCTTTTCGCGGATGCGCTTTCTCCGTCTTCACGTTTGGCGATATGCTCGTTGACTGTTGAAATCAGGTGCGCCACGTCGAAGGGCTTGGCGATGTGGTTGTTCATGCCGCTCTGGAAGCTCTCGATCTTGTCCTCGTCCCGCGCGTTGGCGCTCAGGGCGATGATGGGGAGGGAGGCGGTGTCCTGCCGCCCGAGGGCGCGGATGGCCCGCGTGGCCTCGTAGCCGTTCATGACAGGCATCTGGATGTCCATCAGAACCAGGTCATAGTACCACAGGGGATGGCTGCTGATGGCGTCCACGGCGTCGCAGCCGTCGGGAACGGATTCCACCAGGAAGCCGGCGTCCTCCAAAATCGTTTCAGCCAGCATACGGTTGATTTCGATATCCTCCACCAAAAGGATCCGGTGTTCGCCTTTGGCGCGGAAATCCTCGGTCACAGTTTCGCTCGAAGTCGCCGGGGACAAATAATTTGCCAGCTTCAGCGGCAGGTCCACGGTGAAGACCGTGCCCTCGCCCTTTTTGCTGCGGACCGTGATGGAGCCGCCCATGATATTCAGGAGGTTTTTGGTGATGGACAGGCCCAGCCCCGTGCCGATGGTGCCGGCCCGGGTGGAGCTCTGCTCCCGTTCAAAGGCTTCGTACATGCGCTTCATAAATTCTTCGCTCATGCCCACGCCGGTGTCCGACACGCTGAACTCATAGCGGACGTAGCCGGAATCCGAAGCCTGCTTTTGCCGCGCCGACAGTCCGATTTTTCCGCCAGCGGGGGTAAATTTGACCGCGTTGCTCATCAAATTGCTCATGACCCGGCGGAAGCGGTGGGCGTCGGCCAGCACATTGTCCTCCGGCAGCTCGACGTGCTCTTCCAGCGCCAGGTTTTTTTCCTCGATCTGGGCCCGGAACAGGTCTGTCACCATTTCAAGCTGTTCCCGCAGGGAGCAGGGCTCGGCCTTCAGCTCAATGCGTCCGTATTCGATTTTGCTCATTTCCAGCACGTCGTCAATCAGGGACAGCAGCTCCCGGCTGGACTGCGCCACCTTGTCCAGATAGTCCGTCAGCCGCTCCGGTTCATTGATATGCCGCCGCGCCAGCTCCGAAAAGCCCACGATCGCGTTCATTGGGGTGCGGATGTCGTGGGAGATGTTGAACAGGAAGCTGGATTTGATCTCGTTGGCGTGTTTTTCGCGCTCAAGGTCCATTTCCACACGGAACTGCCGCTCCCGCTCCCGGCGGCGCTCTGTAATATCCCAGAGAAAGACGTAGAACACGCCGTCGCGGCCGTCCAGCTCGGCGCAGTGCCCGTAATCGTCTACCCAGCGCTCCTCCCCGTCGGCGCGGAGGATGCGGTATTCCACATAGTCCATATTCTCATTGCGCCCGGCGGCGATCTGCGTGTCAATGGAGCGCAGGACACGCTCCCGGTCGGCGGGGTGGATCATCCCGGGAAAGGTCCAGCCGGTCAGCGAGCGGAACTGCTCCTCCGTTTCACATCCGAAAATTCGCAGCGTGGCGCGGTTGACGTAGACCAAATCCATTTCCGCGCCGGCGTGATAGATAAAGAAGCCGCCGGGAACCTGTTTCCCGAACCATTCCATTTCCCTGAGCCCCAGGGGCGGCGTGATTTGCGTTTGCTCGTCCATCTGTAAATCCCTCGAAATCGTATTTGTTTTGTCGCGGGTATTTCCCTCCCCCGAAGGGGGAGGGAAATACCGAAAAAGATATATTTATTCGTCACGGATCAGGCTTTCCAGTGTGGCGTAGAGGTGCTCCGGCTCCACGGGCTTGGTGAGGTGGGCGTTCATGCCCACCTGCAGCGAGAGCTGCACGTCCTCGTCGAAGGCGTTGGCGGTCATTGCGATGATCGGGATCGTTTTCGCGTCGGGGCGGTCCAGGGCGCGAATGGAGCCGGTGGCTTCGAGGCCGTTCAGGACCGGCATCCGCACGTCCATCAAAATGGCGTCATAGTATTGCGCCGGGCTGTTGGAGAACATGTCCAGGGCGATCTGGCCGTTTTCGGCGTGGTCGACCTCCATATCCCGCATCCCCAGCAGCTCCTTCATGATTTCCGCGTTAATCATCATGTCCTCCGCCAAAAGGACGCGCCGCCCGGTCAGGTCGGCTTTGCGGGCCTCCTCCGGTTCTTCCGTGGTCCTGCGCGTGATGGCCTGTCTGAACTCTTCCAGAACGTTCGAGGCAAACAGGGGCTTGGACATAAAGCTGTCCACCCCGGCGGCCAGGGCATCCTCCATCACGTCGTCCCAGCTGTAGGCGGTGAGGATGATAATGGTTGTCTCCCCCTGATAGAGCTTCCGAATCTCCCTTGTGACCTCGACGCCGTCCTTCTCCGGCATTTTCCAGTCCACCAAAATCAGATTGTAGGCGTCCCGCCGGGCGTGGCGCAGCTCGATCATCTGCAGCGCCTCCGCGCCGCTAAGGCAGGTGTCGGCGGCGATGCCGATTTCCTCCAAGACGAGCTTGGCGTGTTCGCAGGCCACCGGGTCGTCGTCGATCACCAGAACCTTCAGATCCCGGGGGTTGACGCCGCCCGCTTGCCGGCCCTTCCGCTCGCTGTCCCGCAGCGTCACATTGACGGTGAAGGTGGAGCCCACGCCCTTCTCGCTGTCGACGCTGATGTTGCCGTTCATCATCTCGACGATGTTTTTGGTGATGGCCATGCCCAGGCCGGTGGAGCCGTATTTGTTGGCCTTGTTCTCGTTCTCCTGGCTGAATGCCTCGAAAATTTTCGGAAGGAACTGCTTGTCCATGCCGATGCCTGTGTCCTTCATGATAAAACGCAGGGTGCTCTTGCCCTCGTACTGCGCGACGCGCTCCACAAGGAAGGAAACGGTGCCGGGGGCGGGGGTGAATTTTACCGCGTTGCCCAGGATGTTGATGATGACCTGCTTGAGCTTCATCGCGTCGCCGATGTAATAGTCGTCCACATGGCTGAGGATGCGGCAATCGAAATTCAGTCCCCGTTCAAGGCACTGGCCGTGGATCATCGTGTTGATCTGTTCCAGCATCTCGCGGAAGGAGAACTCCTCGTTCTTGACGGTCATGCGCCCGCTCTCGATGCGGCTCATGTCGAGGATGTCGTTAATCAGCCCTAAAAGATGCTTGGCGCTGCCGCCGATTTTTTCCAGATGCTCCCGGGTGCGCGGCGGCAGGTCCGGTTCCTTCAGGGCGATGCTGTCCAGGCCGATGATGGCGTTCATCGGGGTGCGGATCTCGTGGCTCATGGAGGAGAGGAAAGCCGTCTTCGCCATGTTGGCCTGTTCCGCGTCGTGGAGCGCGTTGGCCAGCAGCTCGTTGCGCTCCCGCTGCTCCCGCAGCATATCCGTGACGTCCGCCTTGAGCAGGATGTAAAAGTGCATTTCCCGGTCGACGGCGTAGTAGGTGAAGCGTTTATTGAAAGTTTCGCCGTCGATCTCGCAGACGACATCGACAACGTATGTCTCGTCGGTTTCGAGAGCCTCCGCGATCCTCTCCAGGGACAGCGCCGCCAGCAGCTCCTCGGAATTGTGCTCCGCGGGGGAGGCCACGGGGAGCACCTGCTCGCGGATATAATCCATGTAGATGCCGTCGCGCCGGTGGGGGAAGATGCTGCCCTTCTTGATGTTGGCGGCGTCGCCGATGACCACGCCGTAATTCTCGCTGACGATATAGCAGACCATGTCGTATTGCTTGGCAAGGACCTTGTCGTTGAGCACCTCGGCGACCTTTTCATTGTTGTATTCCGTTTCTACACCGAGGACGATTACATCGCCGGTGACGGGATCCTTGCGCATGGCCGCGGAATATTTGATGAAGCACTGCCGGCCGCTCTGCCGCCGGGAGAAAATGACCAGGGAGGTAGGACCTTCGCCGAGGTAATATTTCTCGATCAGCTTGTCGAGGTCAAAGACTTTGACATAGTTTTCCCGGTCCGCCGCCACGGGCATGTTCGCCATGCGCACCTCAATGAGGTCGGAGATCGGCGCGCCGGGCCGGTCCACGTCATAGAGGTCGCGGCCGTGGACCTCCTCGACGACGCCCTTTGTGAGGTTGGAACGCAGGGCGGCCAGGCTCTCATTGGACAGGGCGTTCAGCTCCTTGTTGAGCTCCCGGTACATGGCCATGGACTGCTGCTGGCTCTCTTTGAGCTCGGTAACGTCGAAGTAGGTACAATAGGCAAACTGTACCCCGTCCTCCTCCAAAAAGGCATAGTGGATGCAGACCCAGATGAGGTTGCCCGCGACGGTGAATTTTCGGATGGTCAGGTTGTTGCTGCCGTTGCGGGCTTTGTGGTTCTGGAAGAGGTAGGCCACCTCGCCGCGGTCGTCGGGATGGATGGAGCCCATGTCCTCGCGGCTCTCATAGCGGATGCACTCCTCCTGGCTCCCCTCCATCATTTCCGTGTACTCCCGGGAGCACCAGATGGGCCAGTACCTGCCGTCTGCCTCCACGCGCATCAGCACGGAGTTGTTGTCCAGCGATTGGAACAGATTCACATAAAAGTCCTTTTGAAAGCCCTGCATATCATCAACCCCTCTTAAACCGGACCGCGCTGTTTCCCTTCCGGCAGCTCCGCGCATCCCTTGAAACATATTCGGGAAATAGGTTTTACACAGCCCATAAGCAAATCAACCTTATATAATAAGTTAGTATATCATGTCGGGGATTGAAAATCAATCTATTTAAATAATCAAATCATAATGGTAACTGTTTGGAACCCTTTGTTGCGAAGGGTGTATGATCTCCATCATGACAGATACATGATATCCAATATCTGATTCGATAATTGTGTGATTTTTCCGGCGATACTTACGCTCCCATCCGGGATTTTTGCAACGGGTGCGTCAACCTTTAGCAATTTCAATCTGCTTTGTATCGCCATTCTCCCATAAAAGAAGCGCCAGCGCTGCATATTGATTTGTGCGGCAAACCAAACCAATTCAGAGAAAGACATCTGATATTTGGGAATCAGGACTCTGACGGCGCTGCCCCCGTTTCCCCGGGCCATGAACCTCCATGGTTGTACCGCTGCCCTGCCGAAGCAGGTGACTGTGATGGCGCCTTCCTGAAATACCTCCCCATTGACATCGCCTACGAGCCTTATGATACTGTTTTGAGGGTCACCCGACGAGATGTACGGGCATGTCCCAGAAGGATAATTGCTCTCCCCTTTGGATTTTCCGCCTTGTACATGGAAGAAATATTCCAGTGTGTTTTTACTTCCGTAGGGTAATGGGGGCAAATGATTCCAGCAGGGAAATCCGTTTATCACTTCATCGGAGATACCGTCTATGCAAACAGACGTGGTTAATATGGATTTCAAAATATCTTCCCGGTATTTTAATTCTTCCTCCACAGGGATGTGGGGCTGCGGTAAATACTGCTCCGGGCAAAACTCAGCGCCGTATGGAAGGAGCCGGTCGGCTGTGATTACGGTAACGAGCCCTGACCGCGTTGCTTTGCCATTTCTGAACATGGTAAACTCTGCCATTACTTCTTCGAGCTGCGAACCCGCCGTTTCTATTCTTTTCCCTTTGAGCTTTTTGTAACCGTCATTCCAGATTTTGGCCATAAATACTTTATCGTTTCCAGACTGCGGCCTGTTCGCCTGCGCAATCATAATCGTTGTGTCAACCGCTGTGGGGTAAAATAAATCGCCGGGCAGACTGATCATACCGATGATGGAATGATATTTCAAAAAGTTTTCCCGCCATAGCGCGTTATCATCGTCCGCGAATATCCCGGACTTTACAACGACAGCGAGGAGCCCCATGGTTTGCAGCGTTTTCATGGCCTGTGTAATAAAATCCCGCTCCGGTTCATCCGCCTGTGAAAAGGGCGGATTCAGCAATGCTTTTGTAAATTTTCCCTCCACGGAAGCCCTGCTTGCTTCATCAAAACAGCTTGCGTTTTCAATATGGCTCTTTCCGTCGCCCCGGAAGAACATATTCAGCGCGGCAAGTGCCCATACAGTGGGATTTGTATCAAAACCGTAGAGCGATTCCCGTATAATTGACAAGGGGATTCCCAATTTCCGGGAACTTTGCAGCATCCGCTCAAAGGAGGCTACCAAAAAGCCGCCGGAACCGCATGCGATATCAATTACTTTATCCTTTGCGGATATGTCAATCAGTTCAGCGCAATACTTTGTGATATGCCTTGGGGTAAAAACAATCCCCAGAGAATTGTTATCATATCCATAACGGATAAAAGCCTCGTACAGCAGACCGAGAAAATCTGTATCTGTCCGCAATATAGACTTGACATTCAGCGTTTTCAGTATAAACACGATCTTGCCCATTTGGGGGGCAAGCCGGGCATAGTCGGCATCCGGAAGACGCAGAGCTTCAATCAGCTGCGCTTTTTTTTGCGCGTTGAAATGCTCTGTTCCTGATATGGCCTGGCTGACCAGGGCGTTTATAGAGTGTATTTCCTCTCCGTTGTCCAGTTCAATTTCCCCCTGGTATAAGGCGGTTATTACCGCGCCAAGAACCTTGGGCCGCAGGGATGGTTCAATTTTTGCAGTTCTGAGGATGGAAGACAGGGAAATAGCGGCTGAAATATACTCTGATAATTGCGGAACGGAAACCTCAGTAGTGCCGTTGCGCGTTTCAAGCGCAATACTGATTTCGCTCTCGCTTGGGAAGCTGGTAAGTTCAAATCCATATGATTGAAGCGGAATCCATGAATTGCCGTCGTAAAAAAGCGTCCGAAACAGATAGCCATTGTCCTCTTCACCGGCAACGCCTGTTACAACGGAAACAGTGTATCTTCCGCGGCGGTTGATGGCTTCCGCGTATTCAACCGCTTCTGAAACTGCGTCATTGATTTTGGAAATTTTATTTTTCGCCTCTACAACTATCAGAGGGGAATTATGCTTGCAGACAATAAAATCCGGCTTTGTCAGGCCGAGGCTGGAATCAGAGAAATAAGCCGCGATTTCCTGCTCTTCCAAAAAATTTCCGCCTTTTTGCGGATGTTTTGTATTCCATCCTTTTTGTTGGGCAATTTCCCGGATGAGGTAGCGGCATCTGGATTCCGCTCTGACATTCCTCGGCATAGACCCATCCCCTTTATCATGACTTGAGGTGTAAATTTTTTTCTGAGTATAACATAAAACGGTGTTTATATCAACGGCTTTAAAAGAATCAGTTTTTCTATATATTACGGCCCCGCCGTTCGAGCAGGGCCGTAATATATAGTATTTGGGCGTTTTCTTTTTGCTTACTTGATGGAGAAGAAAGCGTTCAGGCCGGGATACTGGGAAACCTCGTCCAGCTCCTCCTCGATGCGCAGCAGCTGGTTGTACTTCGCGACGCGGTCGGTGCGGCTGGGGGCGCCGGTCTTGATCTGGCCGGCGTTGAGGGCCACGGCGATGTCGGCGATGGTGGCGTCCTCGGTCTCGCCGGAGCGGTGGCTGACGACGGCGGTGTAGCCGGCGCGGTTTGCCATCTGGATGGCGTCCAGGGTCTCGGTCAGGGAGCCGATCTGGTTGACCTTGATGAGGATGGAGTTGGCTACGCCCAGCTCGATGCCCTTCTTGAGGCGCTGGGTGTTGGTGACAAACAGGTCGTCGCCCACCAGCTGGATCTTGTGGCCCAGGGCGTCGGTGAGCTTCTTCCAGCCCTCCCAGTCCTCTTCGGCCATGCCGTCCTCAAGGGAGATGATGGGATACTTCTCCGCGAAGTCGACCCACATCGCCACCAGCTCGTCGGCGGTCATGTGCTTGCCGGTCTTGGGCAGGTGGTAGTCCTTCTCGCCGGCCTTCTGCCACTCGGAGGAAGCCGCGTCGATGGCAATTTTGAAGTCCTCGCCGGGCTTGTAGCCGGCCTCGGTGATGGCCTGCACGATGGCCTTGAGGGCGTCCTCGTCGGAGCCCAGGTTCGGGGCATAGCCGCCCTCGTCGCCCACGCCGGCGGCGGGGGTGCCGTTGGCCTTCAGGGTCTTCTTCAGCTGGTGGAAGACCTCGGCGCAGCGGCGCAGCGCCTCATGGAAGTCGGGAGCGGAGACAGGCATAATCATGAACTCCTGGATCTCGACGTTGTTGGTGGCATGGGCGCCGCCGTTGAGGATGTTCATCATCGGGACGGGCAGGGTCTTGGCGTTGCAGCCGCCGATATAGTTGTACAGGGGCAGACCAAGAGAAGCGGCGGCGGCCTTCGCGGTGGCGAGGGAAGCGCCCAGGATGGCGTTGGCGCCCAGGCGGGTCTTGTTGGGGGTGCCGTCCAGATCCAGCATGGCCTTGTCGATGGCGACCTGGTCCAGGGCGTTCATGCCGATCAGGGCCTCGGAGATCTCGGTGTTGACATTGGCGACGGCCTTCTGGACGCCCTTGCCCAGATAGCGGTCGGCCTCGCCGTCGCGCAGCTCGCAGGCCTCATAAATGCCGGTGGAAGCGCCGGAGGGGACCGCCGCGCGGCCCACGGTGCCGTCGTCGAGGGTCACTTCGACCTCAACGGTGGGGTTGCCGCGGCTGTCCAGAATCTCACGGCCCAGAACGTCAACGATCTCAAGAAACTGCTTCATTGGTATTGTCTCCTTCAAAATATTTATATTCCCTCCCCCATACGGAGGAAAAAAACTTGGTGATATATCCACCCCCGAGGGGGGTGGATATATGGAAAAATTTTACTGCTTTTTGCCCTGATTTGCGACGGCCTGCATTTTGGCGGCGATGGCCTCCTGGTCGCCCAGGTAGTAGTGCTTGACTGCCTTGAAGTTATCGTCAAACTCGTACACCAGCGGCACGCCGGTGGGGATGTTGACGCCGATGATCTCGTCGGCGCTGATATCGTCGAAATACTTCACCAAAGCGCGCAGGGAGTTGCCATGGGCGGCGATGATGACGCGCTTGCCGGCCTCCATGTCTTTCTTAATGACTTCCTCGTAGTAGGGGACGACGCGCTCGATGGTGGTCTCCAGGCTCTCGTTCGGGGGCAGCAGGGAGGGGTCGACGTCACGGTACATGGCCTGTTTCGTGGCGCTGCGCTCGTCGTCCGCGTCCAGGGCGGGGGGCTTTACGTCAAAGCTGCGGCGCCAGATTTTGACCTGGTCCTCGCCGTACTTCGCGGCGGTCTCGGCCTTGTTGAGGCCCTGCAGCGCGCCGTAGTGGCGCTCGTTGAGCTTCCAGCTCTTGATTACAGGGAGCCAGGCACGATCCATCTCGTCCAAGGCCAGGTTCAGGGTGTGGATGGCGCGTTTGAGGTAGGAGGTGTAGCACACATCGAAGTCGTAGCCCTCGGCCTTCAGCACCGCGCCGGCGGCCTTAGCTTCCTCGCGGCCCTTGTCGCTCAGGTCCACGTCCGTCCAGCCGGTGAACAGGTTGAGCTTGTTCCATTCGCTTTCGCCATGGCGAAGCAGCACAAGTTTCGTCATTTCGGTTCCACCTTTATTTTATTAGTGTAGCTTCAGATTGCCCTCATCTGTCTTCCAAGGGAGGGACAGAGGAAGGCGGTAGATTGCATTGATCGTGAGATTACTCTTCCGGATCCTCCTGGCTGGCGGCCTCGATGATCGTGGTGAAATCCGCAGTCTTGAGGGATGCGCCGCCGATAAGGCCGCCGTCGATATCGGGCTGGGCCAGCAGCTCGGCGGCGTTCTTGGCGTTCATGCTGCCGCCGTAGAGGATGCTGACGGCGCGGGCGGTGCGGGCGTCGTGCTTCCTGCGCAGCAGGGCGCGGATGTTCCCGCAGACCTCCTGGGCCTGCTCCGCGGTGGCGGTTTTGCCGGTGCCGATGGCCCAGATGGGCTCATAGGCGATCACGACATGGCGCAGCTCCTGAGCGCTGACGCCGCTGAGGGCGGCGGAAACCTGGTAATCCAGCAGCTCCGTGGTGACGCCCAGCTCCCGCTGCTCCAGGCTCTCGCCCACGCAGACGATGGGAATCAGGCCGGCGTCCAGGGCGGCGCGGACCTTCTTGTTGACGCTCAGGTCTGTCTCATTGTAATACTGGCGGCGCTCAGAGTGGCCGATGATAACATATTTCACGCCGATGTCAGCCAGCATATTCGCGGCGATCTCGCCGGTGAACGCGCCGGAAGCGGCCTCGTGCATGGTTTCCGCGCCGATGCGGATCTTGGTGCCGCGGGTGGCCTTCTGGGCGGCGGCGATGTTCAGGGCGGGGAGGCAGATCACGATTTCGCAGTCGGGCTTTTTGGGAAGCAGGGGGGCGATTTCTTCAGCAAAGGCCACCGTCTCAGAAGCGGTCTTGTTCATTTTCCAGTTGCCGGCGATGATGGTCTTGCGGTATTTTCTGTTCATGGCTGCATTACCTCTCTTCATTTATAATAAACGGGGGGGAGGGGATGGCCCGCCCCCGTGGGAAAAATCAGAAAAATCAGTCAGGGGTACGCTTATTTGTCCAGCAGGCAGGCCACGCCGGGCAGCTCTTTGCCCTCAAGGAACTCAAGGGACGCGCCGCCGCCGGTGGAGATGTGGGTCATCTTGTCCGCGAAGCCGAGCTGCTCCACAGCCGCCGCGCTGTCGCCGCCGCCGACGATGGTGACAGCGCCGCTCTCGGCCAGGGCCTTCGCCATGGCGCGGGTGCCGCCGGCGAACTTGTCAAACTCGAACACGCCCATGGGGCCGTTCCAGACCACGGTACCGGCGTCGCGGATGGCGGCGGCGTAGATCTCGGCGGTCTTGGGGCCGATGTCCATGCCCATGAGGCCCTCGGGGATATCCTGGCCCTCAGCGGGGACGCAGTCGGCGTCGGCGGAGAAGTCGCTGGCGCAGAGGTGGTCGACGGGCAGCAGCAGGGTGACGCCCTTTTCAGCGGCCTTGACCACCATGTCGTTGGCGTAGTCGAGGCGGTCGGCCTCCAGGAGGCTCTTGCCAATGCCGTGGCCCTGGGCCTTGAGGAAGGTGTATGCCATGCCGCCGCCGATGATGATGGTGTTGGCCTTGTCAAGCAGATTGTTGATGACGGCGATCTTGTCGCTGACCTTGGCCCCGCCCAGCACGGCGACGAAGGGGCGCTTGGGGTCGTCGAGGGCCTTGCCCATGATTTCCAGCTCCTTCTGGATCAGAAGGCCGCTGACGGCGGGCAGGTAGGCCGCGACGCCGGCGGTGGAGGCGTGGGCGCGGTGGACGGTGCCGAAGGCGTCGGAGACATAGACGCCGCCTTCACCCGCCAGGTCGGCGAGGGCCTTGGCGAACTCGGGGTCGTTCTTCTCCTCGCGCTTGTCAAAGCGGAGGTTTTCCAGCAACAGGATCTGGCCGGGCTGCAGCGCGGCGGCTTTGGCCTGGGCGTCGGGGCCGATGGTGTCGGCGGCGAAAATGACCTCCTGGCCCAGCAGCTCCGCAAGGCGTTCGGCGACGACCTTGAGGCTCAGATTGGGCTTGACCTCGCCCTTGGGCTTGCCGAGATGGGAGCAGGCGATGACCGCGGCCCCCTGGTCCAGCAGCTGACGGATGGTGGGAAGCGCGGCGCGGATGCGCTTGTCGTCGGTGATGGCGCCGGTGGCTTTGTCCTGCGGCACGTTGAAGTCGCAGCGCAAAAGAACCTTCTTGCCCTTCACATCCACGTCGTTAATGGTTTTTTTGCTGTAGTTCATACGTTCACTCCTCATAATATTTATTGAATAACTGCTTGCGATGGCTGCATGGAACCGGCGGAGGCCAGCTCGGGGAAGCCCTGCTGCCGCAGCGCCTCATAACAGAGGATGGCAACGCTGTTGGCGAGGTTCAGGGAGCGGACCGGGCCGCGCATGGGGATACGGATACAGCGGGAACGGAAGCGCTCCCGCAGGGCCTCGGGCAGTCCGGCGGTCTCCTTGCCGAACATTAGCCGCACGTCCCCGGCGGAAAAATCCGCCTCGGCGTAGCTGCGGGGGGCTTTTGTCGTCGCCAGCCAGAGATTGTCCTCGCCTGTTTTCGCGAAAAAGTCCTCGAGGCTGTCGTAGACGGTGAGATCGACATACTTCCAGTAGTCCAAGCCGGCCCGTTTGACCGCGCGGTCGCTGATGTCAAAGCCCAGGGGGCGAATCAGGTGCAGGCGCGCGCCGGTACAGGCGCAGGTGCGGGCGATATTGCCGGTATTCATGGGAATTTCCGGCTCATGGAGGATGATGTCAATCATTTCGCGCTCCCTCCGCGCACAGGGGAACGGGATCCGGCGGACGCTTTCGCCGCCTTTTGCCCTCTCATATCAAACGCATATGATTATACACCGCCTAACGGATGAAAGCAAGGGAAATCTTACCTTTTCCCCAATTTTTTTCCGAAATCAGGCTGAAAGGGGCCATACAAAAAACTGTGGGCGAATTTCGCGTATTCCGGCCCGGGCGTTTCGCTTCAAAACAGGCTCATCTGCCGCGGGGCGCTCTCGGGAAGGGCGTTGAGGTAGGCGAAGCAGTCCTCCGCGCGGTATAATATATTGTGCCGGATACAGGTTTCCCGGAACAGGCGGGTTAAATTCCCGGCGTTGGGGCTGGATAATATGTAGGCGTCGCCGTATTCGCGGATGTAGCGCTCCTTCAGCCCGGGGAAATGCCGGTCCAGGGCCGCGTAGTAATACTCCCGGTCGCCCTCCCGGAGGGTCATCCCCATGTCAAAGCAGACGATTCCCCGGACCCCGGTTCGGACGCAGGCGTCCAGTATCGCCGCTATGTTTTCCTCCGTGTCGTTGATGTAGGGGAGCACCGGCGCCATCCAGACAACGGTGGGGATGCCCATTTCCCGCAGCTCGGCCAGCGCCTCCACCCGCCGCCGGGTGGGGCAGGCCCCCGGTTCGAGGATGGAGCACAGCCCATCGTCCCAGGTGGTCAGCGTCATCTGCACCACGCATTTGGCGCGGTGGTGGATTTCCAGAAACAGACCGGCGTCCCGCAGGACGAGGTCGGATTTGGTCAGCACCGTCGCGCCGAAGCTGTAATCCCGGATGATTTCCAGGCAGCGCCGGGTCAGGCCCAGCTCCCGCTCACAGTGCATGTAGGGGTCCGACATGGCCCCGGTGCCGATCATGCAGCGCTTCCGCTTGCTTCGCAGCGCCCGTTCCAGCAGCTCCGGCGAGTTGCGCTTGACCTCGATGTCCTCGAAGGCGTGTTCCATATGGTAGCAGCGGCTGCGGCTGTCGCAGTAGACGCAGCCGTGGCTGCAGCCCCGGTAGACGTTCATGCCGTGGACGCCGTTTTTTGCCGTCAGAATCCCTTTCGCGTCAACAAAGTGCATAGCCGCTCCGCTCCTTTCCCATGCTGGAAAAAATTGCACTTGTATTTTTCACTGTCCCCGGGTATACTGTAACTGCGCCCGAAAGAGAGACAGGGGCGCGGCCTTTGGGCCGCGGTGAAATTCGCCGCGGCCCGCTTTTTTTGAACGAAACAATCACCCCGCCCCGAAAGGGGCGGGGCGTGTTTCCGTTGCCTGTGATGCTTCAGTCTGCCGCCGTGGCCCGGAGGACGGCGCGGATGACGTTGGCGGCGTTGAACTGCAAATCGGCCAGCGTGATGGACCAGCCTTCGATCTCTTTGCCGTTTTTGACGGAGTCGATCAGGAAATCGACGTTCTCCTGCCCGCCGGGCATCTGCAGGTCGTTCCCAGCGTAGACGCAGCCGGTGGCGGAGCCGTGGGGGTGGATGACGTCCTGCTTTTCCAGCAGCCAGCGCTGATCCTGGGAGGCGAACCAGTCGGTCATGACCACGCCGTCAAAGCCCCACTCGTCCCGGGCGGCGGCCTGGATGAGGTCGTGGCTGTCGCAGGTGTGGATGCCGTTGACCAGGTTGTAGGAGGTCATGATCGAGGCCGGGCGGGATTCGCGGACCGCGATTTCAAAGCCCCGGAGGTAGATTTCCCGGAGCGCCCGCTCCCGGATGTGGGCGTTGGTGTAATAGCGGTTGTCCTCCTGGCTGTTGGCGGCGAAGTGCTTGATGGTCGTGCCCTTGCCGGGGTGGCTCTGGACCCCGCGGGTGATGGCTGCGGCGGCCTTGCCGGCGATGCGCGGGTCTTCGGAGTAATACTCAAAATTGCGCCCGCACAGGGGGTTGCGGTGGATATTCATGGCCGGGGCCAGCCACAGGTCGACGCCGAACTGCTCCATCTCCTCGCCCACGACGCTGCCGGCGCGCTCCAAAAGCGCCATATTCCAGCTCATGGCCAGGGACCAGCCCACGGGGATGGCGGTGCAGTACTGGTACTAGGTATCGGAGTTCTCGTCGGTGTATTTCGGGTCGAATGGCTCGATGATGTCGCCCATCACGCTGCCGCCGGGGAGCAGCTTGCCCTGCTTGTCGGTTTTGAACACCGGCTGCAGCCGCAGTCCGGCAGGGCCGTCGGCGAAGATCAGGCCCCGGACGCCGCGGCTGGCGGTGAGCACCTGGCTGGTGTCGCCCGCCGCGCCGGGGACGGTGAAGGAGGCGTTGCCCACGACGCTGGAGCCGCCCCGGGCCGTGCCCACGCAGAGCTCCGCCAGCTCTTCCACTGTGAGCTGGGCCACCAGTTCCTCGGCGCTGCACTTGCCGCTGCGCACGTCATCCAGCATGATCGTGCCGCTGTGGGAGGTGACGAAGGGCTTTCTGGCCCCCTGGTAGACGTGGCGGCGGGTCGGGACGTCGGCGGCGCGGATGGACAGGCGCGGGACCAGCTCGTCCACCGTCACGGGGGCCAGATCCGGGGGCGTCATGGCTTCCATCTCGCCGGGGTCGCCGAAGAGGTTCCTGACGGCCTCCGTTTCGGCGGTCTTGTCGAGGGTCAGCACGGCGGCGGGCACGGTGTCCCGGGAGGAAGTGCCCACGCGCAGGACGTAGCCGCCCACCTCCAGCACCCAGGCGGCGCGCTCGGGGCTGTACGAGGCCATGTCGCGGGTAGAGAAGGACAGTACAACGTTTTCCGTGTCCCCCGGGGCCAGAAGTCCGGTTTTTCCGAAGCAGACCAGCTCCTGATAGGGCTTTTTCAGCTCCCCGCGGGGCGCAGAGACATACAGCTGCACCACTTCCTTGCCGGCAACGGAGCCGGTATTTTTGACCGGCACGGTGACGCTGACCTTTTCGCCGTCCACCTTTGTGGCGGCGGCGCCCAGGGAGAACGAGGTGTAAGAGCGGCCGAAGCCGAAGGGGTAGAGGGGCTCGACGCCGAAGGCGTCGAACCAGCGGTAGCCCACATAGATGTCCTCGGTGTAGTATTCGTCGTCGATGTTGCCGTTGTTGTGGCTGAAGGTGGCGGCGGAGGGGTAATCCTCATAGCGCTTGGCCCAGGTGTTGGTGAGCTTGCCGGAGGGGTTGACCTTGCCGGTCAGCACGTCGGCCAGCACGTCGCCGCCGATGTTGCCCAACTGGCCCATCAGCAGCACCGCGCTGACGCCGCGGATGGCCTTCAGCTCGCTCAGGTCCATGACGCCGCCCACGTTCAGCACCACGACCAGCTTCGCGAAATGCTCCGCCAGAAGCTCCAACTGGGCTTTTTCCTCGGCGAAGAGCAGGTAGTCGCCCCGCTTGTTGAAGCGGTCCGCGCCCTCGCCGGAGGTACGGGAAATCACATAAATCGCGGTGTCGGTCCCGGCGGAGGCGGCGTCCATGTCGGTCAGGGCCGTGGGCGCGGGAATTTGATAGGGGTTGCAGAAGGTCGCGACAAACTCGCTGCTGCCGCGTTCCTTTGCCCGCTGGGCGATCCAGGCGAGGTAGTCCTGCTTGGATTTTGCAAACAGCGCGTCCTGCCGGTCGAGCCAGCCCTTGCTGGTCACGGTGAAGCCGGCGGATTCCAGGCCCTGCTCAATGTTCACGCTGCCCCGGGTGTTGACGTCCCCGGAGCCGGTGCCGCCCTTGACGGTCTGCCGCGCCCCGTTGCCGTAGAGCGCGACCTTTCCAGGCTGCAGCGGAAGCGTCCCGTCGTTTTCCAGCAGGACGACGCATTCCCCCGCCAGGGCGCGGGACACCGCGCTGTGGTCCAGCTCGGACTGTGTGACCTCGGGGCTTCTGGAAGCAAAAATTTTCGCCATATCGTGATTCTCCTTTGGAGTAAAATGATTTGCGGTAAATGAGCGGTTTTATCATGGGGTGCGGGCACCCCATGATCTCTCTATTTTATTTCCTCGAATAGGCCGCGGTCGCGCAGACGATGGCGGCGGCGTCGAGGGCGAGGAACAGCCAGAGGGTGCTGGCATAGCCGCCGCTGAAGTCGTAGAGGTAGCCGATCAGCGTGGCGCTGAGGGCGTTGGCGATGGAGGTGCCGAGGGAGAGCTTGGGGTAGATTTCGCTGTAACGGCGTACACCGTAGAGCTCCGTCGCCATCATGACGATGCCCAGGGAGGACTGGGAGTAGCAGAAGCCCATAAGCCCGGCGCTGACCAGCAGGGCGGGGGTCGAGCGCAGGAAAATCAGCCCGGCCAGGCCCAGGAGCACACAGCCGGCGGTGGCCTGGACGGTCCGCCGGGTGCCGATGCGCTGGATCAAGACGCCCATGAGCAACTTTCCGCCGGAGTTGGCCACCATGGCCACGGAGAGCATGGCGCTCCCCGCCGCAACGACGCCGTAGCTGTCCGAGAGCCCGGGGAAGTGCTGGGTCAGGGCGCAGGTCCCGGCGAACACCATGCCGTAGAACAGCAGGAGCAGGAACAGGACGATATCGCGCCGCCCCTTTCCGGCGGGGGGAGGGGGGACGCTGCCCTGGTAGGCGGCGTTGGCCCCCAGTGGGGTCATGCCCATGGCCTCGGGGCCCAGGGACATCGGGAACACGATCGCGGGCAGGTTCAGCGCCAGGATGCACACGGCGGCGACGAGGTAGCCCACGCGCCAGCTCGTGGCGCTGATGATCGCCGTCAGCACCGGGCTCATGACCGCGCCGATGACGCCGGAGCAGGCCATAGCGATGCTGTTGGAGATGCCGGCGGCCACATAGAGCCAGTTGTTGATAATCACCGTGACCAGCACCAACCCGAGCACCCCGCCCGCCGCGCCGCGGATGACGTTCAGGACATAGAGCACCCAGATGTTCGGCGCGGCCGCCATCGCCGCCGTGGCCCCGGCCATGATGGCGGTGCCCAGGAGGACCATCGGCTTAAAGCTGCGGTCCGTGACCAGCCGGCGGGAGAAAATGCCCCCCACGGCGTAAGAGAGGTTGCCGATGGTCAGCGTCAGGGCGGCGGTGCCGCGGCCGATGCCGAAGTCTTCAGCCATGGGCGTAAAAAACACCCCCGCCACGTTGGTCATCATTCCCAGCGTCGTGGACGCCAGACCGCACGCGGCGATCAGGACCAGCAGATACCTTCCCCGGATCAGCTTCATTTCTCCACCCTCCCGGCGGGCTTTTTTCGCGAGGCAACAGGGGTTATCGTATAATTTGCGCTTACTTCTATTTTACCTGATTTTTCCGGTCAAGTCAACCGTTTTTGAACGTTTTTCACAAATATCTCCCCCGCTGAAAGCGGGGGAGATATTTGTGAATTATGCCATGTCAAATTCCGGGATTTCCGTCGTCCCGGTGCTGTCGAGGTCCTGGACGTAGCCGTGATCCAGGGCGGAGAAGTCGAGATAGCTGCGGCAGCGTTCATATTCCTCCGGCGCGACGGGGCGGCGCAGCTCGGGAAAGCCTTCCAGCCCCGGCATCGGGGTGTACTGGCCCATGAGGCTGAACAGGATATGTCCGGCGGGCAGATGGTCCTCAATGGTGTCGATGACGCGCAGGGTGTTCTCCGCCGCGCCGGGGAGGACCAGGTGGCGGATGAGCAGCCCCCGGCGCAGCAGCCCTTCCCCGTCCATGAGAAAAGGCCCCGTCTGGCGGTACATCTCCCGCAGGGCCGCCAGGGCGGTTTCCGGGTAGTCCGGGGCGGCGGAATAGCGGGTGGCCAGGGCGGGGGAGGCGTATTTGAAATCCGGCATGTAGATATCGACGAGCCCTTCCAGCGCCCGCAGCTGCTCCACGCCCTCATAGCCGGAGCTGTTCCAGACCACGGGGATCCCCGGGTCCAAATCCCGCAGCACCCGGGCCAGCAGGGCGCTGTAATGGCTGGGGGTGACGAGGTTGAGGTTGTGGACGCCGCTGTCCCGCAGACGGAGCAGCAGGGCACGGAGCTGCCCCTCGTCAAAAGGCGTCCCCACGCCGCCCCGGCTGATGGGGTAGTTCTGGCAGTACACGCAGCCCAGACTGCAGCCGGCGAAGAACACCGCCCCGCTGCCCCTTGTCCCGCTGATGCAGGGCTCCTCCCCATAGTGGGGGGCGGCGCGGCAGACCAGCGCCGTTTCCGGGACGCCGCAGCGCCCATAATGGCCCCCGGCGCGGTCGGCACCGCAGCGCCGGGGGCAGAGGCTACAGCTCATTGCAGCAGCTCCTTTTCGATATAGAGTTCCCCGATTTGGGGTTCTTCCGCCATTCCCGCCTTTCCGCTCTCAAAGCCCCGGCGGGCCAGATGCAGCATTTTTCTGAGGCTGTACTTGCTCTCCCCGGCCAGGCGGGGGGCGCGGTCATAATAGACCTTCTCTACTGGGAAACCAAGGCGCGTCACCAGCCCCCGCAGGAACAGGTCCTCCGTCCCAAAGCGGCACAGTCGCCGGACGGCCTCCCGGCTCAGCAGGCGGAAGTCCGCGTGGTCATAGACCACCTTCGCCCCGCCGAAGCGCACCAGCACATAGAAGGCCCGGGCGGTGAAGCGCTTGAAAAAGCTGTCGCTTGCCCGGGAGCGGCGCACCCCGCAGACCACCTGCGCCCCCGCGCGATAGCGCTCCGCCATTTCGGCGATGGCCGCCGGGTCGTCCTGGAGGTCCGCGTCGATGCTCACAGCAGCGTCGGCGTTCTTTGCCGCCGTCACCAGCCCCGCCATCAGGGCGTTCTGGTGGCCCCGGTTCCGGCTGAGCTTGAGGCCGCAGACCGCGCTGTCGGTTCGGCAGAGCTCCGAAATCAGCGCCCAGGTCCGGTCCGTGGAGCCGTCGTCCACCAGCAGCAGGCGGCTGTCCCCGCCGGCGAGGCCCCGTGTTTGCAGATCCCTCAGCGTGTCCAGCAGTACCGCCGCGCTTCGGGGCAGGGCCTCTTCCTCATTATAGCAGGGCACGACAAGGTAAATTGTCGCCATCGCTTTCCTCCTGACGCCCTGTTCCCTCCCGCCCGGAAGGCGGGAGGGAACAGAGGCTATTCTCCTATGGTAAAAATACAGTGGTCGTAGGCGTTGATCACCGTGGTCGCCCCGTGGGGGCTGCGCTGGGGGATGTTGACGCCGTAGTTTTTGTGGATGTGGCCGTGGACGAAATACGCGGGCCGGTAGCGGTCCAGCAGGCGGTTGAAGCTCTCGAAGCCCCGGTGGGAGAGGCTGTCGAAGTCGTTGATCCCCCGGGCCGGGGCGTGGGCCAGCAGGATATCGAAGCCCCCGCTCCGCCACAGGGCCAGGCGCAGCCGCCGGATGCGCCGCTGCATCTGCCGCTCCGTGTACATGTGGGGCCCGTCCCGGTAGCGGAAGGAGCCCCCCAGGCCCAGGATGCGCAGCCCCTTGTAGACGTAGAGCCTGTCGTCGACGCATTCGCAGCCCTCCGGCGGGGCCTTGTCAAAGGCGGCGTCATGGTTGCCGTGGACGTACAGCAGGGGGCAATGGGCCATGGTCACGAGAAATTCGAGATAACTGCGGTGCAGGTCGCCGCAGGAGAGGATCAGGTCAAATTCGTCCAGGCAGCCCGGCTTGTAAAAGTCATAGAAGCGCTTTGATTCGTCGTCGGCAACCGCGAGGATTTTCATCGCAGGCTTTCCAGGAACCGCAGGAAGGCCGCCCGGCCCGCCGCGTCGCGCTTGTAGACCCCCGCGTCCTCCAAAACCCCGGCAAAGACCTTGCCTGTCTCCCGGCGGACGATTTCAAGGGCGTTTTCCGCGGTGATGTCGTACTGCCCCCGGAAGCCCTCGGCCCAGGCGGCGTGTTTTTCCGTCATAGGGTTTTGCTTCAGGTCCCCGCCGGAGGCCAAAGCCTCCGCCACGGCGGCCAGCTCGTCCTTCAGCCGCGCCGGCAGCACCGCCAGGCCCATGACCTCGATCAGGCCGATGTTCTCCTTCTTGATGTGGTGCTTCTCCGCGTGGGGGTGGAACAAGCCCAGGGGATGCTCCTCCGTGGTGAGGTTGTTGCGCAGCACCAGGTCCAGCTCAAAGGCGCTGCCCCGCCGCCGGGCGATGGGGGTGACGGTGTTGTGGGGCTCACCGCCGGTTTCGGCGAAGATGGACGCCGCCGGGTCGCTGTAGCCCCGCCAGGCCGCGAGAATCCTGTCCGCCAATTCCACCAGCCGCTCCGGTTGTTCCGAAGAAATTCGGATAACGGACATGGGCCATTTGACGATGCCGGCGTCCACGTCCTCAAAGCCGGGGAAACGGAAGGGCGTTTCGATTTGCGCTTTCTCCATGGCGAAGGTGTAGCGCCCGCCCTGGAAGTGGTCGTGGGCCAGGATCGAGCCGCCCACGATGGGCAGGTCCGCGTTGCTGCCCACGAAATAGTGGGGGAACTGCCCCACAAAGTCCAGCAGCTTGCCGAAGCAGGCCCGATCGATTTTCATCGGGACGTGCTCGCGGTTGAAGCAGATGCAGTGCTCGTTATAGTAGACGTAGGGGGAGTATTGCAGGAACCACCGCGCCCCGTTGATGGAGATGGGCACGACGCGGTGGTTCTGGCGGGCCGGGTGGTTGAGCCGCCCGGCGTAGCCCTCGTTCTCCGCGCAAAGCAGGCAGCGGGGGTAGTTCGAGGCCGGGAGGGAGCGGGCCGCGGCGATGGCCCGGGGGTCCTTCTCCGGTTTGGAGAGGTTGATGGTGATGTCGAGCTCCCCGTATTCCGTCGGGGCCTTCCACTGGATGTCCTTCGCGATGCGGTCCCGGCGGATGTAGTTGGTGTCGCGGCTGAAATCATAATACCAGTCGGTGGCCTTTTTGGGGTCCTCCGCCCGCTGGGCGTTGAAGCGGGCGATCACCTGGGCGGGGCGGGGGGTGAGGCGGCCCATCAGTTCCGTGTCGAACAGGTCCCGGTGGTCGACGGTGTCCTCGGGCAGGACGCCCCGGGCGTGGGCGTCGGTACACAGCGCGTCCAGTATCTCATGCAGGGCCGCGCCCTCCGGGACCTCGAGCTCCGGCAACGCGTCGCTTTTCAGGGCGTCCAGTAGGACGTTCACCGCCCAGATGCCCTCGCTTTCCTCAATCAGCCCGGTTCGGAGGGCGTAGTCCCTCAGTGCCAGTACAACGTTCATGCTCAGGCACCGTAGCCTTTCGGGTGCGCCCTGTGCCAGTTCCAGGCGCTGCGGACGATGGTCTCGAGGTCGTCCAGCTCCGGCTTCCAGCCCAGGACGGATTTCGCTTTGTCGGAGGAGGCCACTAATTGCGCCGGGTCGCCGGCGCGGCGGGGGCAGATTTCCGCCGGGATGGGGTGGCCCGTGACCTTCCGCGCCACGTCGATGACCTCCTTCACCGAAAAGCCCACGCCGTTGCCCAGGTTGAACACGTCGCTCTTGCCGCCGCCCATGAGGTAGTCCAGGGCCAGGATATGGGCCTGGGCAAGGTCGTTGACGTGGATGCAATCCCGGATGCAGGTGCCGTCGGCGGTGGGGTAGTCGTCACCGAACACGGAGATTTTCTCCCGCTGTCCGTTGGGGACCTGCAAAATCAGGGGGATGAGGTGGGTTTCAGGGTTGTGGGCCTCGCCGATCTGTCCGTTGGGGTGGGCCCCGCAGGCGTTGAAGTAGCGCAGGGCCACATAGCGCAGCCCGTGGGCCACGCCGGTCCAGTACATCTCCTTCTCCATGGCCAGCTTTGTCTCGCCGTAGCAGTTGGTGGGGAAGGTGCGGTCGGTTTCGAGGATCGGTACCCGCTCCGGCTCCCCGTAGGTGGCGGCGGTGGAGGAGAAGACGATCTTGTCCACCCCGTGGGCCACCATGCTTTTCAGCAGGCTGGTGGTGCCGCAGACGTTGTTTTCGTAGTATTTCAGCGGGTCGCGCATACTCTCCCCCACCTGGGAGAAGGCGGCGAAGTGGATGACGCCGTCGATGGATTCCTTTTCAAACAGCGCGTCCATATCGGCGCGGGAGCGGATATCCGCCTTATAGAAGCGGGCCTTTGGGTGGACCGCGGCGCGGAAGCCGGTGACGAGGTTGTCCGCCACCACCACGTCCCGCCCCGCCTCCGCGAGGGCGTAGACTGTGTGGGAGCCGATGTATCCGGCCCCGCCGAGTACGAGAATCGCCATGTTGTTTTCCTCCTAAAATAAAATCTATTCCGCAGTTCTGTGTAGTCTCCCCCGAAGGGGGGAGACTACACAGAACTATATTACCGCACAGCCGCCTTCGGGCCGGATGCGCAGGACGTGACAGCTGCCCTCGCCGAGAAGGGCTTCCATACCCGTTTTGAATCGCGGCAAGATATCCTCCGGCACAAAGGCCTGGATCGTCCCCGCGAAGCCGCCGCCGTGGACGCGGATCGCGCCCGCGCCGCCCAGCAGCTCCCGGCCAAGGGCCAGGGACAGGGCCACCGCCTGGCGCTCCGGGCGGGCGGGGGACCAGATGTTTTGCAGGTGCAGGGAAGAGGACAGCCCCGAGGCGTTGACCAGGGAGAGGAAGCGGGGGAAGTCGCCCTGTTCCAGGGCTTCGGCCTCGGCCTGGGCGCGGCGGTCGTCGTCGTAGAAATGCAGGGCCCGCAGCACCGCCCGGTCGCCGCAGCGGGAGCGCAGCGCCGGGATGGCGGCGCGGAACTGGGCCTCCGGCACCTCCCGCAGCACATTTTTCCCGAAATAGGCTGCCACCGCGCCCATCTCCGCCGGAATCGCGGCGTAATCTCCGGTCAGATCCGCGTGGTCGGAGCGGGTATCGACGATGCACAGGGCGTGGCCGCAGCTCTGGAAGTCAAAACGCACCTTGCGCACCCTCGGCGCGGTGGGGTCCTCAAAATCAATCGCGATGGCCCCGCCCACGGCGCAGCCGGCCTGGTCCATGAGGCCGCAGGGCTTCCCGAAATACAGGTTCTCCGCCCGCTGGCCGATTTTTGCCAGCTCCACGCTGTCCAGCGCCACGCCGCAGCAGAAGCGGTTCAGAATCGTCCCGATGAGGATTTCAAAGGCGGCGGAGGAGCTCAGCCCGGAGCCGGAGAGGACGTTGGAGCTGACAAAGGCGTCGAAACCGGCGGGGGTATAACCCGCCTCCGCGACGCCCGCCGCCACGCCCCGCACTAAGGCGGCGGTGGTACCGTACTCCGACGGGTCCGGCGCGAGGCTGTCCAGCGCGACGGAGAAGGGTGCGTAGCCCTCCGAGAGGACGCGGATCTCCCCGCGCCCGTTGGGGGCGGCGCAGGCCAGCATGTCCAGGTCGACGCTGCCGCAGAGCACATGGCCGCGCTGGTGGTCGGTGTGGTTGCCGCCGATCTCCGTCCGGCCGGGGCCGCTGAACAGCCCGGCCTCCGCCTCCGGGGCGGGGGAGAAGGCGGTTTGGAATTGTTCCGCCACATGCTCCGCCCGCCGGCGGGCCGCGCCGCTGCCGGCGCCGGGGTAGAGGCGCTCCAGCGCCCCGTCGTATTCGCCGCCGCGCAGCCCAGCGGCAAGCTCTTTGAGTTTCGGCATGGCCTTTTACCTCCCTGTTCCGTCGGCGCCGACGCGCCGCATTTCAAAATATCCGTCGCCGGCCTCGGCGCGGAGGACGAAGGGGAATTGGTTGCGGCGGGTGCATAAATAAAAATCTTCCTCCGGCATGGCCTCCTGGTGCTCTGGGTGGAAAAACCGCGCCCCGGTGCCGGTTTTCAGCGCTTCCGTCTCCGCGTCGAGCCGTTCCGCCGGGATGGGCGCGCCGCGCAGCAGGGATTCGATGTAGCGGGCGCAGAGCAGGTCCTCGTCGGCCCTCTCGACGGCGTTGACGCCCATAGCCACAAGAGACACCTCCTCCGGGGCGCTCCGGCGCAGGTATTCCGCGATGGCGGCGGCGTTGACGAGGCTGCCGGCCAGAATCTCCGACGCTCCGGAAGCCCCCGCGAGGCCCTGGGTGCCCGCGCTGGTGGTGTGGATGACTGTTCTTCCCGCCACGGGGATGCCCGCTAACTGCGCCGGGGAATTGCCGCTGTCCGCGCCCGGCATGGGGAAGCCCTTCCGCTCCCCGAACAGCAGGGCCTCCGGCATCTGCCGCCGCAGCTCATAGGCCCGCTCCGCGTCCCCCACGGCCAGCACCCGCGCCGCCCCGGCGGCGAACAGGTGGCATTCCAGGGAAAAGGCCCGGAACACGTCGATGATAACCGCCGTCCCGCGGGCTTTTTTCGCCCCGTCCAGCAGCTCGAAAATGGAGATTTTCATAGATTCCTCCGTATGTTATATATCTTTTTCCCCCGGAAGGGGAGAAAAAGATTATGGTTTTACAGCCTCCTGCAGCAGCGCGTTGGCCACGGGGCCGGCGTTGGCCAGGCCGCCGCCGCCGTGTTCTATGACCACCACAAAGGCGTAGGGGTGGTCCGGGTCGTCCAGGAAGCCCGTGAACCAGGCGTGGCTGGTGCCGTCGCCGATCTCGGCGGTGCCGGATTTGGCGCAGAGCTTCAGCCCGGGAAAATTCCATCCGCCGTAGGACCAGGCCACGTTGTAGCTCATCATGGCCTTGAGGGTGTCCGCCGTCGCCGTGTCCAGAATGCGCTCCGTGGACGCCCGTTCCCCGGCCAGCAGCACCGGCCCGCAGGCCACGCCGCCGTTGGCGATGGCCCCGACGAAGCGCAGCAGCCCCGCGGGGCAGACCAGGTCCGTGTACTGCCCGATACCGGACCAGGCCAGCGCCGCGCTGCCCGCCGCCCCGGCCTCAAAGTGGCCCGGCAGCGTCCCCACGCCGCTGAGGCTCAGCCGCCGGGTCAGCCCCAGGTCCTCCGCGTACTGCGCCAGCCGCTGCCCGCCCAGCTCCAGGCTCAGCTCCGCGAAAGCGCAGTTGCAGGAGTTGGCAAGGGCCTGTTCGATGGTCTGGTCCCCGTGGGCGGCGGTGCAGACGATCTCGTTGCCGTCCACGGTGACGCTGCCCTCGCAGTGGAATACCCGGCGGTTGAGCGCGTCGATATGCTCGATGGCCGCGGCGGCGGTCACAAGCTTGAACACGCTGCCGGGGGTGTAGCTGGCGCTGAGGCAGCGGTTGAGGTAGACCCCGTCGTAGTAGTCGTCCCCGATGTCGAAGCCGGTGACGGTGTCGTAGCTGGGGGAGGAGACCATGCACAGCACCTCCCCGGTGGTATAGTCGCTGAGCAGCACCGCGCCCTTGCGCCCGGCCAGGGCGTTCCAGGCGGTGTTGTTCAGCGCAGCGTCGATGCTGAGCTTCAGCTCGCCGCTGCCGCCGCCGGCCCCGGTGAGGACGCTGTAGCCCGTGAGGCGGTCGGCGAAGGCGGTCAGGGCACCGGTGCCGATGTTGCCGCCGGCGTCCCCCACCGCGTGGAGGCAGGAGATCCGGGTGGTTTCGTCCTCGGACCAAATGCGCAGACCCTCCGCCACGTCCGCCAGCATGACGCCCTCCCGGTCCAGCACCGTCCCGGCGGCCAGGGTCCCGGAATCAAAGACGTTCTGGTTGGCCCGGAAATTGACCCAGTCCCGCCCCTGGACCGCGAAGCGCCAGACATACAGCCCCATGCCAGCCAGCAGGGCCACGGCCAGCAGCAGGGCGGCATAGGAGCGGCGTTTGACTTTTTTCACAGCTGTCCGCCCTCCTCTTTATAGTCGTAGTCCGCCAGGGAGCGGCGGGAGGACAGGCGCACGGAGAAGCTGGCGTTCTGGCGGGTGTCGGCGGATTTGACGAAGGCCAGGAGCGCCCAGCAGGAGATCATCGAGCTCCCGCCCTTGGAGACAAAGGGGAAGGTCACGCCGGTGAAGGGGAGGATGTCGGTGCTGCCGAAGACATTCAGGGCCAGCTGGACGGTCATCATGCCGGCGGCGGCGCAGGCGGCAATGACGTAGTAGCTGCTGCGACCCCGGGCGGCGGCGCGGACGGCGAAAAAGGCGATGACCGCGATGGCCAGCACCGCGCACAGCGCCACCAGCAGCCCCAGCTCCTCGCTGACCAGGCAGAACACCATGTCGGTGTCGGCGGCGAAAATCGTGTGCAGCCAGCCCCGGCCCGCGCCCACGCCGGTGAGCCCGCCGCTGGCGGCGGCGGAGAGGGCGCGGGTCTGCTGCCAGCCGGCGCCATAGGGGTCCTCCCAGACATGGCCCCAGGCGGCGAAGCGCCGGGCGATGTAGGGCCGCGCGGTCAGGGCCAGGAAGCCTGCCAGGGAGGCCCCGGCCACCGCTAAAAACACCGTGGCGAAACTGCCCGAGCGCATGAAGGAGATTACCAGGAAGGTCACGAAGAAAATCAGGGCCGCGCCAAAGTCCCCCATCAGCGCCAGGGCCCCGACGCAGATGGCGGAGAAGGCGATGAAGGCGAAGAGGTTGCGGCGGCGGAACAGCCGGTCGAGGCTGGCCGCGCCCACAAAGATGTAGCCCACCTTGACCAGCTCCGAGGGCTGCATCGAAAAGCCCCCGATGCTGAGCCAGTTCGACGCGCCGTACCGGGCGTCCCCGGCCAGGACGTTCAGCGCCAGAAGCCCCAGGGAGAGCGCCACCACGGGCCAGCGCAGGGCCCGGACGCGGCGCAGGTCCCGCAGCCACCAGCCCAGGAACATGAACAGGGCCATCCCCGCCAGCATCAGGAGAAGCTGCTTCAAAATATCGCCGGGGGTGCTCGAAACGCAGACCGCCAGCCCGAGGGTGCTGAGGAAAAAGGCCAGCGTTTCGATCTCGTAGCCCCGGCGGTCAATGGCCCGCATCAGCAGGAAGCAGCACCACTGCATCAGCGCGATAAAGGCGAAGCCCAGGGCCGCGTCCACCCGCCGGGCCTCGTCCAGGGCCCCGGCGTATTCCAATGCCAGCAGGACTTCAAAAATCGTGAGCATCAGCAGGGTGATGCCCTGGCTGACGTTCATGCCCGGGACGCTGCGGCTCCGCTCGGCCAGGGCCCGCTGTTCCTCATCCAGGTCGTGGAACACCATCCTCTGGTCGGCGAAGGTCAGGGCCTGCCCGTCGCGGATATCGACGCCGCCGCCCCCGTCGCGCTGCCGCCCCGCGGCGCTGCGGCCCCCGGAGAGGTCGTGGAGCCGCCACTGCCCGTCGTCGGAGCGGATGAGGGCCGCGTGGGTCTTCTCGACGCTGTCCCGGTTGATGACCACGTCGCAGCTTTTGGCCCTGCCGATGATGCACTCCCAGTGCTTGAGGGCGGCGCGGGAGCCGTCGCTGGCTTCCAGCCAGCCCCAGACCTCCGGCTCGTAGCGCTCCCGCAGCATACTGCGGACGCAGCGGGCCAGAATCCACAGCGCCAGCACCGGCAGCGCCCACTTTCCCGCCGCCGCGGCGTAGCCGTCCAGCGCGTCAAGGCGTTCCACACGTCCCCCTCCTTCCTGTCAGTTTCTATTTTCCCTTCCCCCTCCGGGGGAGGGGAGAAACGATAACATATAATATTATACACAAATTTGTATCAGAAAACACGCCGCAAGCCGCTGTTGCGAAATCCGGCGGGATGTGTTATGCTCTGGGGTATCAAGCTTGAAGCAGCCCGCTTTTCCTGGGCGGAGAAGGGAAAAACGGGCAAAACAGAAGGGACGGAGGAACTGTAATGAGCAAAATCGCTGTGTTAGGCGCGGGGACATGGGGCACGGCCCTGGCGGGGCTGCTGTCGGACAACGGCCACCGGGTGTACGTCTGGTCCGCGCTGGCGGAGGAAGTGGAGGCGCTGTCCGCGCAGCGGCGGCACCCCAAGCTTCCGGGCTTTGTTATCCCGGAACAGGTGGCGTTCACCGGGGAGATCGGGGAAGCCTGCCGGGGGGCGGAGATGGCGGTCTTTGTGGTGCCCTCCATCTACATCCGGGACACGGCCCGGGCGGCGGCGCCATACCTCTCCGAGGGACAGGTGGCGGTCAGCGCGTCGAAGGGCATCGAGGCGGAGAGCCTGATGTTCCTGACCCAGGTGATTGAGGACGAGGCCGGAAAGGCGCTGCGCGTCGCCGCCCTCTCCGGGCCGACCCACGCGGAGGAGGTCTCCTTAAAGCTGCCCACGACGGTGGTGTCCGCCTCCGCCGACCCCGGGGCCGCCGGGGCGGTGCAGGACGCCTTCATGAACCCGGTGTTCCGGGTGTATACCAACGGGGACATTTACGGCGTCCAGCTCTGCGGGGCCGTCAAAAACATCATCGCCCTGGCCTCCGGCATCGCCCACGGGCTGGGCTACGGGGACAACACCTGCGCCGCCCTGATTACCCGGGGCATGGCGGAGATTTCCCGCCTCGGCATCGCCATGGGCTTCCGGGAGCGCACCTTCTACGGCCTGGCCGGCATCGGGGATTTGATCGTCACCGCCACCAGCCGCCACAGCCGCAACTACCAGTGCGGCTATCTGCTGGGCGGCGGGGCCGGGATACAGGAGGCGCAAAAGCGCGTGGGCATGGTGGTGGAGGGCATCCACGCCCTGCCCGCCACCATGCGCCTGTCCGCCAAGTACGGGGTGGAAATGCCCGTAGCCGCCGCCGTGGACGATATCGTCAGCCGCGGAGCCGCCCCCCGGGAGGTGGTCAACTCCCTGATGATGCGCGCCAAAAAGGCGGAAAATGACGAATTTGTCTAATTGAATCGGACCCAAAGGGTCCGATTCAATTAGAGGCTTTCGCTTAGCGCGGCAAAAGGGCTCAGCCCTTCACAATCGCCTTTGCGTCGCGGGCGATCATGAGCTCCTCGTTGGTGGCGATGACATAGACCTTGACGGGGCTGTCGTCGGTGGAGATGAGGTGCTCGTCGGCGCGCTCGGCGTTGCGCTTGTCGCAGAGCTTCACGCCCAGGTATTCCAGGCCGGAGCAGACGGCGGCGCGGGTGGCGGGGCCGTTCTCGCCCACGCCGGCGGTGAACACGATGGCGTCCAGGCCGCCCATGACCGCCGCGTAAGCGCCCACGTACTTCTTGACCTCATAGCCGAACTTCGCCAGGGCCAGCGCGGCGCGCTCGTTGCCCTCCTTCGCAGCGGCTTCGAGGTCGCGGAAGTCGGAGCTGACGCCGGAAATGCCCAGGACGCCCGACTTTTTGTTGAGGATGTTCATCATTTCCTTCATGTCGTAGCCATAGCGGCCCATGAGGTACTCCATGATGGTGGCGTCGATGTCGCCGCAGCGGGTGCCCATGGGGACGCCGGCCAGGGGGCCGAGGCCCATCGAAGTCTCGATGCTTTTCCCGTCCACCACGGCGGCGATGGAGGAGCCGTTGCCCAGGTGGCAGCTCACGATTTTGCTGTGCTCCGGCCTGCCCAGAAGCTCGATGCAGCGGCCCGAGACATAGCGGTGGCTGGTGCCGTGGAAGCCGTAGCGGCGCACGTCGTCCTTCTCGTAATACTCATAGGGCACCGCGTAGGTGTAGGCCTCGGCGGGCATGGTCATGTGGAAGGCGGTGTCGAACACGGCCACCTGGGGCTTGCCGGGCATGGCCTTCTGGCAGGCCTCGATGCCCAGCAGGTTGGCGGGGTTGTGCAGCGGGGCCAGGGGGAAGTTCTTCTTGATGGCCTCGATTTTCTCCGCGTCGATCAGGCAGCTGGCGGTGAAGTCCTTGCCGCCGTGGACCACACGGTGGCCCACCGCGCCGATCTCCTCCATGCTGGCCACCACGCCGTTTTTCGGGTCGGCCAGGGCCTTCAGCACCGCGTCGATGGCCTCCACATGGCTGGGCATCGGGTAGTCGGCGGCGTCGATCTTCTCCTTGCCCTCCATCTGGGGCTTGTAGGTGAACTTGCCGTCGATGCCGATGCGCTCGCAAAGGCCCTTTGCCAGCAGGGTTTCGCCGTCCATGTCGATGAGCTGGTACTTGAGGGAGGAGGAGCCCGCGTTGATGACTAATACCTTCATTTTTTGTAGTCCTTTCCTGTTGTAATTTTTCGTCTTTTCATGTAGAATATAGGCCAGACTTTTTCCCGCCCCGGGGGCGGGAGGAAAATATACCCTTTTATTTTACCCTTGCGCCGTCGGAAAGGCAAGAGCTTTTTATGAAAATCTGCGGTATTGTCGCCGAATATAACCCCTTCCATTTGGGCCACGCCCGCCAGCTCGCCGCCGCGCGGGCCATGCTGGGGGAGGACTGCGCCCTGGTTTGCGCCATGGGCGGGGATTTCACGCAGCGGGGCGGGCCGGCGGTGTTCGCAAAGCACCCCCGGGCCGAGGCTGCTGTCCGCGGCGGGGCGGACCTGGTGCTGGAGCTGCCGC